>JAKVAZ010000001.1:304477-608954 GCA_022447225.1 Fuerstiella sp.
TACGGCGCAACCGTACCTTAAGGAAGTACAGTGCAATGATCGGCACCGCAAATACCAGCCAAAACAAAGCTGCTGAAACACCAGTTGACAAGGTGGTGAGACTTCTTTCTTCAGTAAATGTATTCAGATTGCATCAGATGTTAGGGAGCACCCGGCGAGGCGTTGCCTCACCGGGTGTATCAGTACGCGGTGTCTGAAAATCAGTTGCGTTAGATCCTCAATTCTCTGTTGACATGCGGCGTTCCTGATTCTCGCATCATGTGCATGACAAGATCGTCAAACTTCACCGTACTGGGTGACTGTGTGCAGCCAAGGTTGTAGTTGCGACAGTAGTTCCGTACGGAGCGCTGATGATCATCAAACAATTGCTTGTATGCCCGTGCATTGCGTTCTGTCACTGTAACTTTGCGCAACGATTCATTTTCCACGTCATACAGTTCGACATCTCCAAGTAGTTCCGGATTGGCTTCCATCGTACCGTGCAGCTGAAGAACATGACCATCGAACCTGCGGTATCGCAGCTGGTCCAGTCCGGATTGAAATCCGGATTCGTCAAACAGATCACTCACCACGACCGCGAGTCCTGCACGACGCGTGCGATGGAGCAGTCCCTGTACGGAACGACTCAGTGCCGTGTCGGAGTTACTGAACTGCTGTGCTTCCAGGAAACGCATCAGCGGAACAATTCCTGCTTTTCCACGGGTCAGCGGAAACTCACTGATAATGTCTTCACTGAATGTCAGTACTGTGATTCGATCCAGATCAGCCAGGGCGATATATGCAAGGGCTGCTACCAGTTGCCGTGCCAGGTTGAACTTGGATGGTTCACCAAAGCTCATACTGCGTGAACAGTCCAGCATAAAAAAGACCTGCAGGTCCTGTTCTTCCTGAAATCGTTTCAACAGGAGGTCGCCATGTCGGGCATAGACATTCCAGTCCAGATATCGAAAGTCATCGCCTGGTGTATATTCTCGGTGACCGGAAAATTCGATTCCGGAACCGGGCTGGGTGGTACGACGCTGAGCCAGCAGGGATCCACGGAATACCCGCTTCGAGACAATGGACAGATATTCCAGTCGAGTCAGAAAATCGGAAGGGAAAAGCATCGGCGGAACTCAATCTGAACTGCAACAAACAGTTTCCGACAGGAAATCAGGCTGTGAGTGACGCAGTGACCGGAGCGTCTTTCGGGGTATCTGCTATAATCTGACTCAGCACACTGTCGGTATCGATGCCTTCTGCCTGACCTTCAAAATTCAGGATCATTCGGTGGCGCAGGACGGGTACTGCGATTTCCTGCAGATCTTCCCTGGCAACATGATAGCGACCGTCCAGGATGGCTTTGATTTTTGCACCCAGAATCATTGCCTGCAGGCCTCGAGGACTGGCGCCGTAGCGCACGAACTGTTTAGTCGCGTCTGCTGCCATTTCGTGACCGGGATGTGTTGCAAGCACCAGCGCGATGCCATACCGGCGCACTTCGTTGGCAACCGGAATCTGCTGTGACAGTGCTGACATTTCGACAATGCGATCACCGGTTACGACTGGTGCCGCATGGAAGCTGTTGGCCTCCGTCGTGCGATCCAGAATTGTTTCCAGGTCCGCAGCAGTAGGAAATGGAACCTGCAGTTTGCAGAAGAAACGGTCCAGCTGAGCTTCCGGCAGCGGATAGGTGCCTTCCATTTCGAGAGGGTTTTGAGTGGCCATCACGAAGAACGGCTCCGTCAAAACGTGTGTCGTTCCGGCAATCGTGACGGAATGTTCCTGCATCGATTCCAGCAGAGCAGACTGCGTTCTGGGAGTCGCGCGATTGATTTCATCAGCCAGCAGGATGTTGGCAAACAACGGTCCTTTCTGAAACTCAAATACTCTTCCACCATCGGGCGTTTCCATTACCACATTGGTGCCAATCAAATCTGCCGGCATCAGATCCGGTGTGAACTGAATACGCTGGAACTGCAGATCGAGTGCATTTGCGAGGGTACGCACGGTCAGCGTTTTACCCAGACCTGGCACACCTTCCAGCAGAACGTGTCCACCGGCGATCAGAGCCGTCAGTGTGTCATCGAGGATTTGCTGCTGTCCAACAATGACTTTTGATATTTCTGACCGCAATCGGTCGAAGTCTGTGCGAAAATCATCGAGCTTTTGTTTGAGATCGTCACTCACACTCATCAGCAGCGACTCCTGCGGGATTCTGACACGATTCGTACAGCCGATGCCGCGGAATCTCAGCGATCCTGGCCACTGTTTGAGGCTGATGCAATGATTCTTGGACCCGCTGATCGCTTTGTCCAGTGATCACCCCTGTGACGAGAGACTGTTCGGAGACAACGGGATGCTCCTGAATGCCTGAACATCATTGCAGAGACTTTCGAAGTGATAACAAACTGACCTCACCGGGTGGCTCTGCAACACCGGAAATTCACAGGAATGAAATTGTTGACAGGCTTTCCTGCAGCACCGGTGGTTGCGGTCCGGGAGTGACACGAACCAATGGCGTTGCATCGATAGGCTGCACGCAGTCTCCGTTCCAGGTCTCAAACAGGATTTATCACGTTGTTGTGGGTTGCCATCAACAGGTTACCGACAAAGTGTGTCGGGATCTGTATTACTCTGATGACTACGTCCGAAGTCTCTGGTGCCGAACTGTTACCGAATCCTGATTACGGAATTGAATACTTACTGCGGAAGTTTGATCAGATTTCTGCTCGTGGGTTCGTGCTAACGCGACGCTTTGGTCACAACGGCGCCGGATATAAGCCCGAAGCACTGCCGGGACTCGTCGAAAACCACGGGCCGATGAAATTGCAGCGAGCGGGTGGTGCGAACACGCTGCTGTTACTGGATGAGGCTGATGCAATTGGTTACTGGCGGTACGCTGTTCTTACTCATCGATTGAGTGAAAAACATAGTCAGGTCGTCTTTGCGGGACGCGGACGTGCGCGGTCGCCCTGAATCCGAAGAATTCCGGTACCGATCATTGGTATGGTGTCGCCAGCCAGCAATTGACCGACTGCTTCGGCTGATGGATGAAGCAGATATTGTCGTTGAACTTCTTATGCACATCGACAGTATCGGTCGTGTCCGCAACCACGGCACAGCATGTCGGACGCGTAAGGATCCGTATCCGCAATCCTTACAATGTTTGCTGGGATTTGAGACCAAAATCCGTCCGGTGTTGATGCGTATCAGTACTCACAATTCAGGCCAAACCGGAATGTGTTCTGATAAAAATGGCCGCGTTTCACCCTAACGGTCGGAAACAGCCCTGCCCGCGGATTTGACGCCCAGTTAATTGAGCCCTGCGGCTCCGCGACTTCGCCGATCCACAGAAACGACCAGCCCAGTTGCAGGCTTGAGTGCTCAAGGCACTTGATATCCCGAAGAACAGGAACTCGGTTGAACAGCGGCAGTTGAGCGGTGATGTTCTGCTCGAACATGGGTGACAAGTGCATTCCGCCATCCCTGTCCTGGAACGCATTCTCAGTCAGGCTGCCATTCGTGACAGTTGTGTCGAACATGTCCTGCAGGATCGTTGGATCCAGCTCATCAACAGTTGATGTGTCCCCAATATTGTCGCCCTGCAGCCGAATGCGTTCTTCATTAAACAGGGCTCCGGCACGTGTTGAGCCCCAAATCCTGGCGCCACCGGTCTTTGCGATATCATAACTAAAGCCGAATTCGGGACCTCCAAGCTTAGTCTCGACCTGACTGTACGCAAAAGACCTTATCAGCATCTGGGGATACGGGTTGAGCCGAGTGAATGATATGTCTCCACCCGTTCCTGTTCCCGTTCCATCTCCTGTTCCCGTTCCATCTCCTGTTCCCGTTCCATCTCCTGTTCCCGTTCCAGCACCTGTTCCCGTTCCAGCACCTGTTCCGGTGCCGGATTGTTCCCCAAGTTCATCGATCAGAAAATCGCCATCGTTGTCTATCAGATCAATCTGGCCGATGCTCAGTGTCTGGTCATATTCGAGCCCTGAAGAGACTCCATTGAAGTGAAATCCTTCTTTGATTTGCATGAACCGTCCACCGAACAGTCCGCGGAACTGAATATTACCTTGCCGGAACATTGGAGCGGTTTCGAAGTGTACACCCGCACCAAAGGTTTCCACACTGTGACGCACGATGAAATCGAGGTCGAAAAACTGGTTCACTCCTTCAAGAAGCACGCCGTTCTGTAATGGAAGGTCGGGAAGAACCAGAAGAGTGCGTTCAAGGATATCGCTTGCACTGCCCCGAGGGTCAAATTCTTCCTCCGGATCAAACTCGCCGCCGGTCCGAAGGATTTCGTTATCAAGGATCCTTGTTTCGACAATTTCTCGGTCAGAAGTATTTCGCAGATTGGTCAGGGGGATCGGCCCCATGATTCCACCTGTTGCCTCTAAGAACAGCGCATCGATTTCATCGATCGACCTGCGGGCAGCTTCCACAACCTTACGACGATCAAATACGGCGACCTTGTTGGGAGTAAACATTCCGTTCACGCCGATTCGCCATCCTTCAGGACTTGAAACAATTGTGCTTAAACGTAAGCCGTCTGTTTGTACTCTGGGCACCTGGCCCATTTGTAGTGGATAGCCTATTGCAGCTACGACTGCTTCAACATCTGTGCTACCGAAATTATCCAGCTGGATCGTGGTGATTGCGTTGGGGTCTCCAACAAACCCACCGAAGTCCCGAACCGTACTCCGCAGCCATTCCACCTGCACGTCGAACTTATATTTGCCGCGCCGCTCAAAGTGGCTGATAGTGTCGCGAAACCACAGGCCATCGGAATTGACGTGTTGTTCCATCCTGTTTTCAAACGGTGACATGCGCGGGTATGACTGAAACGCCGGCGGCATTCCCTGATAGTCAATTGCCGAATATCCATTTGTTCCGGTATTGAACGCCGGATACCCGCTGTTGGGGACGCCGGAGATCACCTGCGCAACGCCGCTGGCTGACATAATGATTGCCAGCATTAACGGCAAAACGCTTTTCAGACGGTGCCAAATCCGCATTGATCTACCCTTCACAAGCCACAGTTTCTTCTGGCTCTTACCGTGATGCGCCGCCTCTGCCGACACGGAACGGAAGTCCGAGCGCATTGATACGGTCTGGTGGGTAGTATCGGTCAGGGAATTTGTGGAACTGTAGGGATTGTTTTGGTCGTGATGTTTTTTCCGTTAATGACGGTCTGCACTCTCTGTTGAATGCCACTCAGCTGCGGGTGTTTGTTTGCGGGGGACATCACGACTCCGATGTCCCACTACTCTGATTGTCATGCATTCCGGCAGTTTCTGCCGTGTCGACTGTTTTGATGATTTCTTGTGACACGAGTATATGAGGATCTGCACATTACGGTGAATTGTCCGCATGAATCAAATCGGTTGTCTATGTTCAGACGTGGCGCCGGTACAGCCCTTTATGCCTCACGGTATGAATCAACCGGGCAGGCGTGCTTTGTGGACACAGGACACCGACCTGGTTGATTGAAATACCGGAGCAGCGCAAACCGTGTCGTATTTGGCAACGGGCGGCCGTATTTTCTTCAGCAGAGAGGCAGAGAGTCAGTCGAAAGTTGTGACATGTAGGCTGTCCTGTATTGTGTTGCTGAATACAGGCTAGAAAACAGGCCCCGGCAGCCAGGGACAGAATTCGTCGTCGCCGATTCCCTGTGATTCACTCAATGTTCGTTTTCCACTGGCCGTAGCGATGATTCGTTCAAAGATCTGCTTACCCACATCCTGGACAGACATTCCGTGCAGAATCGTGCCCGCATCAAGATCCATGTCGTCTGACATGCGCTGATACATCGGTGTGTTTGTTGCAACCTTGATTGTGGGTGATGGTTTGCAGCCAAAACAACTGCCGCGTCCGGTAGTAAAAACCACCACCTGTGCACCGCCGGCGACTTTACCTGTCACGGAGGCCGGATCAAATCCGGGACTGTCCATAATCACAAAACCGCGTTCTGTTACCGGCTCTGCGTAGCGGTACACGGCACGCAGTGGTGATGTCCCGGCTTTAGCGATGGCTCCGAGCGATTTTTCATAAATCGTCGTCAGTCCCCCTTTCTTGTTACCGACAGAGGGATTGTTGTCGATCGTCACTCCATTGCGTTGCGCGTAGTCTTCCCACCAGTGAATTCGTGCCAGCAGCTGTTCGCCCACTTCCCGGCTGACAGCCCTCCGGGTCATCAGGTGTTCGGCTCCGTACATCTCCGGTGTTTCAGAAATAATCGCAGTTCCGCCGCAAGCCACCAGCATGTCTGCTGCGACCCCCACGGCCGGATTGGCGGTGATGCCGCTGTTTCCGTCACTGCCACCACATTCCAGGGCGACTTTCAGTTCAGAGACCGGAATTGGCTGCCGGGTCACATCGTTAGCCATCGGCAGTAGGTCACGTAAAACTCCGGTCGCCCGATCGACGGTTCTGCGGATGCCGCCAATCTCCTGGATATTCATCACCATCGGGCCAGGCTCGTCCGCCACAGGTCCCGAACCACCCAGCTGGACAAGTCCATGCTGTTGCTGCAGATAATCGGCCTGGGCAGTTTCACAGCCGAGTCCCAGTACCAGACTGGCAGCAACATTTGGATGTTTGGCAAATCCTGCCAGAGTTCGATTGAGCTGGTGATGATCGGAATCACCGAATGCCATCGCACAACCCGCTTTATGAACCAGTGGCACAATTCCATCGATGTTGGGATAATCGGCCAGATCTGTCTGAGCAAGCTCTTGGGCTACATACCGGGCTGTCGTCGCAGAGCAGTTCACCGTGCTGACGATTGCCAGATAGTTGCGAGTGCCGCATCGGCCATCATGACGTCGGTAGCCTTGAAATGTGCGTGGCTCAGCTGCCGGGAGTTCACGAACTTCGGTTCCAAACTCGAACTCCAAACCGGGTTTGGTTGCCTGTACGTTGTGGACGTGGATCCAGTCTCCGGCTGCGATGGGTTCAGACGCATAACCGATTTTTTGACCGAATTTGACAATCGGTTCTCCCTGGGGGATTTCGTCAATCGCGATTTTATGGCCGGCCGGAATATCGGCGACAGCCGAAACGCGACATTCTCCCGTGGAGACATTGGAACCGGCCTGCAGCGACACAGTTACCACGGCAGTGTTGTCAGCAGCATGCAGACGGAGAATGGAATCAGTCACGGCTTCAGCTTTCGTAAGGGAGCCACATTTAAAACAAGCCGGTTACAGCCGGTCCAAAAAAGGCTCAGTCCACAATGATCGTCTCCGATTTTGATTCATCACAAAAGGCTCCCGATGTGCAGAATGTTTGTTTCTTTCGGATGCGAGATGTCGTCAGTGTATTTTGTCTGTTTTTTCTGTTACCTGGCCACTTCGGGTCAGCGCAGGGAGCAATCGAGGCGTTCGGTGGCGAAAGGAGTTGACAGCGGGCTTCGTGAGGGACATTCGTTCGCAACGGTCTCTTATTGTGTGCAGTTTCCGGACGGGAGTCCGGTATCAGTAGTACTTTTTGGGCATTGATATGGCGTGTGTCTGCGGAGACACACTTCCGGCAGTGTCTGCCAGTTGCTGTAACAGCGTCCCGTTCCCACCGGTTCAAATCCTCTGATCATTTCACTGCCTGCTCCCGTCAGTCTCCGGGACGTCACAGTACCGTAGAATGCTTCGTGGGTTCCGGCGGACGACTGCAGTAACGATGAAGATGGTATCATCGTAGCGGCCCGGTTCGTATGTACTCTGACATCTTTAGCACAGACCGTTCTTACTCATAGAATTTCGGTCCTTATCTGCCGGGGTATTCATGGATCACGGCATTTGCCGGTGACAGGCAAGACCTATGCCGCAGCAAACATTTTAGTTTGGGGGTACCACGGACCGGCGTGGGGTGCCGTTGGCAGATGAGCAGCAGAGTGGGCCTCTCTCCCGACACAATTCGATCCGAATCTCCAGTCTGACGCACCTTTTGGCCACTATAAGTTTACCGTGACCGAGCGGAACACGCCAAAAAAAACGCTCACAGACTATGGTCTCCCGTCCGGGCGACCGATACAAACATTAAACTAGGAAACGGTTCACGTGTTTTCCTCGGAAAACTCTCAGTGAACCGGTATGTGACGATGGAACGAAACTCTGTGAGCCAGGTTTACGTGAATCGGGTATTGTGAATTCACCAGCCCCGCGATTCCTTCAGGCATTCCCTCGCCCACAGGATATGCTATGTCCCGGCTGTGTTTATCAGATCTGATGCACCCCTGCACATCTGTGGTCCTTCATTCGGATTCCACTTTGCGTGAGGCTGCGGAGCGGGTGTTGATGACCGGAATGGATGCATTGCCTGTGACCGATGAGTCAGGTCGATTTGTGGGGCTTATCGCTCAGGCGGCTCTGATTCGGGAATTGCTCAGTGGCGGCTCCGCTGAGTCGATGGTTGGCCCGATTGTCTCACACTCCGTAGATTCTGCCCGAACTACCACGGCTGTGGACAGTGTTCTGCCACTGTTTCGTTCTGCAGCGATTACCATGGTTCCCGTTGTTGATGAGAATGACTGTCCGGTTGGGATGATTCATCGTCGCGACGTGATTAACTATCTGCTGGAAGAATCACCCGAAGAACGCGGCGACACGACGTCATCAGTTGACGACACGGACCGGGTTTCCGGACCGCATTTCCTCCGCAAAGGGCGCAGGACCAGTAATCATTGATCCTGTTTTATTCGGACGCACGGGAACGATCCTGCCTGCCGTCCATTCAGTTGAGCTTGATGCCCAGGTCCCTCATCAGGATCTGCATGTCATTCCAGACATCTTTTCTGGCTGAGGGGTTTCGCAGCAGATACGACGGGTGATAGGTACACAGCACCTTTGCTTGATTATGCCGGTGAAACACGCCGCGGAGTTTGCCGATTGTTCGTTTTTCATTAAGCAAATTCTGAGCGGCCACAGTTCCCCAGCAGACAATGTATTCAGGATCCACGACTCGAAGTTGAGCATCCAGAAACTCACGGCAGTTGGCAGCTTCCTGTGGCCGGGGATTTCGATTTCCAGGCGGACGACAGCGCAGGATATTGCAGATATACAGATCTTCGCGTTTCAACTGACAGGCTTCTATGATCCTGTTCAGCAGTTTGCCGGCTCTTCCAACAAATGGTTCTCCCTGTTGATCTTCGTCGGCACCTGGCGCTTCTCCGACAAACATGATCCGGGCGTCCGCACGACCGACACCAAACACGGTCTGTGTACGTGTCTCAGCCAGAGCGGAACAACGTCTGCATTCAGCAACAACGTTGGCCAGTTGGCACAGGGCTTCCGATTTGTCCTTTATTGTCGATAACGGTGCATCAAAAATTTCCGAAGTCTCACTGAGCACGTCCGGAATACGCACACTGTCGGGCTGAAGTTCATCTGGCGATTTCAGATGAACTCGGGATCCTTGGGCTATACGCGACTTCGACTGAGCAGCGGATGACGATGATGTCTGTCGTTCTGAAAGCCCTGTCGAGACTGATGGCTTGGGAAGACACACGGTTGGGAGGTGTGTTACACCAAGCTGACTCAGGAACTGCAGATAGTGCTGCCACGTGCGACCGGTGCCCATAATGATTGTGTCAGCCAGGAAGAACTGCATCGAATAGTTGCGCCGGTGAGCGACTCAAATCACCGACAGTCTTGTTGCGAGTCATGTCTGTCAGCATAGCGGGTCGGCATTGAACTGCCAGTCTGTGCCATTCAATGACAGCCAGCGCTCATGCAGTCGCCGGTATAAGAGTGCCAGACGTCTATGACTGAAACGAGCAAACGGTACTTTGCCAGTTGGATAAATTAGGTGATTTGTCAGGCACTATGACGCTGAGAGAAACACTAAGCGTTCCCGCTGTTGTACGGGACGGTATTCGATTTCGTCGGCAGACTTCGGTGGAATCCGATTCAAGGCTCCCTGCGTGAACATACGGTAACCGATACCCGATACGGATGATGTTGATTTTGCGGATAACCTGATTCGGCAGTTTTTGCGGATGGTGTATCTGTTTCGATGTGTCGTCATCATCTGACGTTCGTTCAGAAACACACGAACGGTGAGTGTTGTCACAGGAAATATGAGCGTCCTGTGTTCTGTATTTTACGAAAGGAAGTAGAAAATGTTCCGTCGATCATGGAAGACGTTCCTGGCGGGTATGTTGGTCGTTGGAGGATTGCCCGGCTATACATTCGCGGGTGACGAATCTTGTGCTTCACAGGCCGGGCTTGACTGTCAGGGCTGTCAAAAGCTGTTTTCAGACGTGGGTCAGAAACTGACCGACCAGCTCGCGTCAATGAGTTGCTGCAGCGAATCCTCCTGCTGTGCACCTGAGTCCGTCGCCGAATGTGCAGATCCCGGCTGTGGAGAAGGCTGCGTTCTTGGTCTCGATGATGCACATGATGGCATCAATTTTGGTGGCTGGATTCAGATGGGCTACCACAGTGGAGTCACGCCCAACGCAAGCGATGTTTACGACGCAGGCTCGTTTAACAACCATCCTCACCGGATCAATCTTCATCAGGGCTGGTTGTTTGCCGAAAAGGTTGCCGATGGCAGTTGTGGGATGGACTGGGGTTTCCGCGCTGATTTGATGTACGGTGTGGATGCAGCCGATACTCAGGCTTTTGGAAATCCTGAGGGGAACTGGGACTACCTCAATGGTTGGGACCATGGTCAGTACGGCTTTGCGATGCCGCAGTTGTACGCCGAAGTCGCCAGTGGCGACTGGAGTGTCAAGGTGGGGCACTTTTTCACCCTGATCGGCTATGAAGTTGTTACCGCGCCGGATAACTTCTTCTACAGTCATGCGTTGACCATGTTCAACAGTGAACCGTTTACTCACACCGGAGCGATTGGTACGTATTCGGTCACGGACGATACGTCGGTATATGCCGGTTGGACCGCTGGATGGGATACTGGTTTTGACAGTCTCAACGGGGGAAGCAACTTTTTGGGTGGCTTCAGTACACCGTTGACAGATGACATTACTTTCACCTACATGACGACAGCTGGAGACTTTGGCTGGCGTAACAATGGGTACTCTCACAGCCTGGTCTTCGATGCTACGCTGACCGACGACCTGAACTATGTCCTGCAGAGTGACCTGGTGGACACTAATTCGCCTGCCCGGGCATCGCAAAGTGCCTTTGCTGGTCCTGGCGAAGAACTGGGAATCAACCAGTATCTGTTCTATACTGTGGATGACAACGTTAAGGTTGGTACCCGGGTGGAGTGGTGGAAACGCGATGGCAACTCACAGTATGCCGCCACCTTTGGTGTCAATGTTAAGCCAATGGACAACGTGATCATTCGACCGGAATATCGGCACGACTGGTCTGTCCCTGGTGGAATTGGGACTGCATCGACCTTCGGTGTGGATGCTATCCTGACTTACTAATTCGGCGATTTGATCCCGCAATCAAATCTCTGGTTAAACGGAACCTGACTGCTGTTTACAGCAGTCAGGTTTTTTTGTGCGCACATCTGCTGCGGACAAAAAAGACAGCACACGAATCGACTTCTGCTCGCTCGCCCAACGGTCAGCTCTGAATTTGCGTATGGATCAGGGAAGTCTTCAGCTCCGCCCTTCAGTCCGTCCTCCAAACCAGCCACATCGTGACCGTTATACAAACTACCGAACTCACCAAAAGGTTTTCTTCCGCGGAAGGCGAAGACGTTGTAGCCGTGGACCGTGTTTCATTTGACGTGAATTCCGGTGAGGTGTTTGGTCTTCTTGGGCCTAATGGAGCCGGGAAAACGACGACTCTGCGGATGATGCTGGGCCTGTTGCAGCCGACGAGTGGTGATGCGTCGATCGATGGATGTTCGGTTGCCCGGAACCCGAATCGTGTCAAACGGCTTGTGGGTTTCGTTTCCACGAGTGTTGGTGTTTATCAGTGGCTGACTCCACGAGAGATGCTGTCGTTTGTGGCGGATCTGTACGACGTGCCTGCAGTAGTCTCCCGGGAACGCACGGAACATCTGGCGCGTTTACTGGACTTTGAATCCTTTATCGACCGTCGCTGTGGAGTTCTCAGTACCGGGCAAAAACAGCGCATCAACCTCGCACGCGCGCTCATTCACGATCCTCCTGTCATGTTGCTGGACGAACCCACACGAGGTCTGGACATCGTTGGCAGTCAGGTGATCTTCGACTATCTTCAGCACCTGCGGAATCAAGGCAAAGCCGTTGTCATCTGCACACATCGGCTCGACGAGGCGGAGCGGTTTGGTGATCGCTTTGGATTGATGCATCATGGAGCAATGCAGCTTGTCGGTACGCTAAGTGAACTTCGCAGTTCTACCGGCCTGCGCGGACTGACCGACATCTTTATTCAGCTGATGATGTCTGTGTCTGCGGAGTCATCTGCATGACGGTCTCATCCGGACTATCGGCATCACGTACGATGCGGCTGGCTCTGAAAGAGTTGCGCGAGATATTACGTGATCGTCGTACGATTATGACGCTGATTCTAATGCCGCTGCTGATGTATCCGCTGCTGGGAGTGATCGTAAAACGCGGGTTGATCAGCAGCCTGGTATCCGTCGACGATACTCTGTTTCGGCTTGCAGTGGAAACTGATGACGAAGCCAAACAGGTGAGTCTTCACCTCGCCGCAGGAGCGTTACTGCTGCCGCAGGAGTCCGCAGCCGGGGCAAAAACCAGTCTGGTATCTGAGCTGCCGGCCGTCTCGGACAGGAACAAACCTGCGGTGAAATTTTTCGTATTGTCTGCTGCATCCTCACTGGAAGCAGAACTCCGCAGCGGACACGCCGATATAGGAATCCGGGTTGTCCGATCGGCGAATTCTGAACGATCGTTTTGCTGGACACTGCTCCATCGAACTGACTCTCAGCTCAGTGTTGACGCCCGCAGCTATATTCTCAAACGCCTCAGGGCCCTCAATGATTATTACATCAAAGACACTCTTAAGCAGCACCAAATCGATGTGCATCTGCCTGCTGACATCACAGAACAGACAGTGGAATCCCAGTCAGGACAGCAATCCCCGCTGATTACTTTCATTCCTTTAGTGCTGGTGCTGATGACCATGACCGGTGCTGTCTACCCTGCCATCGACCTGACGGCAGGTGAACGTGAACGCGGCACGATGGAGATTCTGATTTCGTCGCCTGTTTCCCGGATGACGCTGCTGGGTGGAAAGTTCGTGGCTGTGCTTGCTGTGGCCATGCTGACGGCGTCTGTCAACATGGTTTCCATGTTCGCCACGCTGTTCACGCTGGGCCTGGACGGCGCTGTGCTCGGTGAGAGTGCTCGGCGAACCATCCCGCTGGTCATGCTTATGATGCTGGTTTTTGCGGGTTTCTTTTCAGCCGTTCTGCTGAGCATTACCAGCATTGCCCGCAGTTTTAAGGAAGCACAGGCTTACCTGATCCCGTTGATGCTGATTTCTCTGACCCCAGGTATGTTCAGCCTGATGCCTGACCTACAGATGGGAATGTTTCTGGCAGTGACTCCGCTGGTCAATATCGTGTTAACCGGACGGGATCTGCTTCACGGCAACTTTAACCTGCTGTTGTTTACAATCGTTATTCTAAGTACGGCATGTTACGGAGTATTTGCGCTGGCTGTGGCAGCACGGATTTTCGGGTCCGATTCCGTACTGTATGGCGGCAGCGGATCGTGGACCGGGCTTATTTCCCGGAAGGACTCACCCCGGCCGGAAGTTGTTCCGTCAACAGCGGTATTAGCTCTGGCAATCGTGTTTCCTCTGTTCATCGTTGTGGGCAATATTCCTGGCCGCATCGGCCAGACGTTTTCTCTGGGGCTGCCATCTGTTCTGTTAATGAACATCTGCGTGTTTTTGACCGTGTTCGTTGCTGTCCCCGTTGTCGTTGCGCGACTGTCGAATGTGTCCCTGATCCGCGGGCTGTCCCTGCGTCCGCGATTCCCGCTGATTTCTTGCCTTGCTGCAATCCTGTTCGGTCTTTCCATGTGGGCCATTCTGTTCGAACTGAACCTTTTCGTCGGTATTGCTTCAAGGACCGAATCTCTGCGTCGAATGCTGGAAACATTAGTCGAGGACCTGGAGAAGACACCGCTGTCCGTCAAACTTGCGTCTCTGGCACTGGCTCCGGCAGTCTGCGAAGAATTATTCTTTCGGGGCTTTCTGCAAAATTCTTTGCGCAGCCGATACTCGGCAGCGACTGCCATAACCGCCAGTGCCCTGCTGTTTGGTCTGTTTCACATTATGGTGCGGGATTCTTTGTTTATTGAGCGGATGATTCCCAGTTCGATCATGGGAGTCATTCTGGGGGCTATGTTGGAACGATCCGGAAGTGTCTTTCCCGGAATGTTGCTGCATACCATTCACAATGGTTTGCTGTTGTGCGTGGCGCATTATAAGACGCAGCTTGAGCATCTTGGCATCGGACTCGAACAGCGAAGTCATCTGCCGCCAGAATGGCTTGCTGCAACCGTTTTTATGGCCGTCGTCGCTGCATACCTGCTGTGGCGTACCAAGCCCGTTGAGCAATGTTCTGCCCTGTCCGGAATCGGGGAGTCTGTCGAATGACCTTGCCAGGTTCGAATAATGAATGTCAGGAATCCCACCGGAAGCACGTTGGACAGCACGTTGCAGATCAAAGACTGGCACCTATAATCTGATTAACTCGCCGTGAGTTCACAGAAATTCCAGTGAAGTAACTGCATCGACTCCTCCTGGTTCAGGGAATGCCGATTGGACGCTGTCTGCCGAATTCTCAGCCTTCCGGCTGTCATTTTGTCGCAAATCCCCGGGATTGGCCCCGTTGTCAAGGCAGTCTCCACGTCTGTCGGGCAGAAGGTGCTGATGGCCGTCACGGGGTTGCTGCTGTGTGGGTTTCTTGTGACTCATCTGGCCGGAAATCTGCTGCTGTACGCTGGTGCAGAGAAATTTAATCATTACGCAGAGTCTCTGCACAGCTGGGGGCTTTTGCTCAATGCGGCAGAAGTTGGTCTGTTCTCCCTCTTTATGGCACACATTGGTCTGGCCTGTTCCACGACTGCGATGAATCGGCAGGCGCGGTGCAGAAAATACGCTCAAAAAGAAAGCAAGCAGGAACCGTTCGCTCTGCCGGGCGGAGGTGCCTCCGGCTGGATGTTTGTCACCGGCGTGATGATTGGCTTGTTTCTGATCGTTCACGTGACGGATATGCGGCTCAAGAAAAATCCGTTCATCGACTACAGTCCTGCATATCAAAACGGTCCGGATGCTCCTCCGGATGAATTTGTTGCCGTTCGGCTGGTTCTTACAAACTGGACAACATTAGTCTATGTCATGGGACTGTTGGCACTGGGGATTCACCTGAGCCACGGATTCCGTAGTGCACTGCAAACGCTGGGTATCAATCATCCACGATGGAATCCTCTGCTGGAAATCATCAGTCTGCTTTTCGCCTGGACCATTACTCTCGGATTTTTCAGCCTGGTGATCTGGGCGGCATTGACGTCCGGGACTTCGAATTGATGACTCAGGGATCTCACCCATTTCCTTCCGCCAAAGGTCGACCTGATGGCTCGCGTGGCAAGCGAAACACTCAAATCCGGAGTGCCCGACGGCCCCATTGAACAAAAGTGGGACAAACATCGCTTCAACATGAAGTTGGTGAATCCCGCAAATAAGCGCAAATTCAATGTGATCGTTGTCGGGACAGGACTTGCCGGCGGAGCTGCCGCTGCGTCTCTGGCAGAATTGGGTTATCACGTCAAATCATTTTGTTTTCAGGACAGTCCTCGCCGGGCCCACAGTATTGCTGCTCAGGGGGGGATCAACGCTGCCAAGAACTATCCCAATGACGGCGACAGTATCTGGCGTTTGTTCTACGACACTGTCAAGGGCGGCGACTATCGAGCGCGAGAGGCAAATGTTCATCGCCTCGCACAAGTCAGTAACAATATCATTGACCAGTGCGTTGCCCAGGGTGTTCCTTTTGCCCGTGAATACGGTGGAACCCTGGCCAACCGCTCGTTCGGCGGGGCGCAGGTTTCTCGAACCTTTTACTGCCGCGGCCAGACCGGTCAACAACTGCTGCTGGGGGCCTACCAGGCTCTCATGCGGCAGGCTCAGCTTGGTAAAGTCGAGATCTGTGCCCGACGTGAAATGCTGGAACTGATTGTTGTCGACGGGGTCGCTCGTGGAATTGTTGTTCGCAACCTGACCACTGGTCAGCTTGAATCTCACACGGCCGATGCCGTAGTTCTCTGTACCGGTGGCTATGGAAACGTTTTTTATCTGTCGACCAATGCCAGAGGCTGCAACGTCACCGCAGCCTGGCGATGTCACAGACAGGGTGCGTACTTTGCGAACCCCTGTTTCACCCAAA
This sequence comes from Fuerstiella sp., assembly GCA_022447225.1. Taxonomy (NCBI): domain Bacteria; kingdom Pseudomonadati; phylum Planctomycetota; class Planctomycetia; order Planctomycetales; family Planctomycetaceae; genus Fuerstiella; species Fuerstiella sp. Next base: position 320,792 of record JAKVAZ010000001.1, read on the forward strand.
TTCATCCCACCTGCATTCCGGTGAGCGGTGATTATCAGTCCAAGCTGACTTTGATGAGCGAGAGTCTGCGAAATGACGGGCGTGTGTGGGTCCCCAGTAAAGCGGAGGATCCCCGGCTTCCCTCTGACATCCCGGAAGAGGAACGAGACTATTTTCTGGAGCGTCGGTATCCGGCTTTCGGCAATCTTGTGCCTCGTGATGTGGCGTCACGAGCATCTAAGGAACGCTGTGATGCCGGTTTTGGTGTGGGGGAAACACGGCTTTCTGTGTATCTCGATTTCAAAGACGCCATTCAACGCGACGGTGAAGACGCTGTCCGCAAAAAGTACAGCAACCTGTTTCACATGTACCGTAAGATCACGGCCGAAAATCCATACGAAGTTCCGATGAGAATCTACCCTGCCGTTCACTACACCATGGGTGGTTTGTGGGTGGATTACAATCTGATGAGTAATCTGCCAGGTCTGTTCGTGCTGGGAGAGGCAAATTTTTCAGATCATGGTGCAAATCGGCTTGGTGCCAGTGCTCTCATGCAGGGGCTGTCAGATGGATACTTTGTCATTCCGTATACCATTGGTGACCACCTGGCAACCGGTGAGCTGCCCGAAATTCCGGAGGATCATCCTGCCTGCAGGAAAGCTTTGGCGTCGGCTAAAAATCGGATTGACCGGTTGATGTCTATCGGCGGGAAGCGTTCAGTCGACAGTTTCCATCGGGAACTTGGTCAAATCATGTGGGACAGGTGCGGAATGGCTCGCAACAAAGCCGGACTGCAAACCGCCATCAGCGAGATTCGTGATTTGCGCCGTGAGTTCTGGGACAACGTCAGAGTCCTCGGCCAAGGCAGTACACTTAATCAGTCCATTGAAAAGGCCGGTCGAGTTGCTGATTTTCTGGAGTTTGGTGAATTGCTGGCGACTGATGCTCTGGAACGGGAGGAATCCTGTGGAGGCCATTTCCGTGAGGAGTATCAGACCGACGAAGGTGAAGCCCGTCGAAATGATGACGAATTTATGCACGTTGCTGCATGGGAGTTTCATGGTGTTGGAGAAGACCCGACGATGCACAAAGAGGTACTGAACTTCGACCATGTTCCTCCGTCGACCAGGAGTTACAAATAATGAGTGACGAGCAACTCAGTCTGACTCTTCGCGTCTGGCGGCAGGACGGACCGGATGACCCAGGCGCGTTTCACGATTACCAGCTGGACGGTGTCAGTCCCCATATGTCCTTTCTTGAAATGCTGGACGTACTCAATGAACAGCTGGTTGCCTCAGGCAAAGAACCGGTTGAATTTGACCACGACTGCCGTGAAGGAATTTGTGGTATGTGCAGCCTGATGATCAACGGTCAGGCGCACGGACCGGATCAGGCTACTACAACCTGTCAACTGCACATGCGACGGTTCAACAGTGGTGACACCATCACGATTGAGCCCTGGAGAGCAACTGCATTTCCGGTGGTACGCGACCTGGTGGTAGACCGATCGGCTTTTGACCGTGTCATTGGTTCCGGTGGGTATGTTTCTGTCAACACGGGTAACGCGCCGGACGGGAATGCCATCCCGGTCCCCGGAAAGACGCAGGAAGTCGCCATGGACGCAGCCGCCTGCATTGGCTGCGGTGCCTGTGTGGCGGCCTGCAAGAACGCCTCTGCAATGCTGTTTGTGTCTGCAAAAGTCTCACAGATGGCCGTGTTGCCGCAGGGCAGGACAGAACGGACCGAGCGGGTTCTGGGTATGGTCGCTCAAATGGATAAAGAAGGATTCGGATCGTGTACCAACACCTCTGAATGCGAAGCCGCCTGTCCGGCTGAGATCTCCGTCGGACATATTGCCAGACTGAATCGCGAATACACTCGGGCTGTTCTGACGGCCAGGTAACACCCTTTTTCGTTCCGTGTTTGACGGCCTTTTACTGAAAATACAGCCTGAAGGCAGCACAATGGCAGCACGTGACTATTCCAAATATCAGCAAAAGGTGATTAAACGGTTCTACGAGAACCGAGATCAAATCGATGATCAAAAGCTGAGTGAGCTGGTGACCAGTCTGTATCTGGCCACTGAAAAACAAAAGCCGAAGCTCTGGCAGCGTGCTAAAGACATTATGGATCGTATGCAGTTGCCTCCGAAACGGGTTCAGCATGTGATGGAATCAGAAGATCCGATTGTGCTGGCAAAAATCGTCGAAGAATTGCAGAGCGGGAAACTCAAACGAGGCTCACAGAAGAAAAAAAAACCGGAGTGAACCCATTCAGCCGGCCCGTGTCCATTCGGTCTTTGTGACCGATCACTCCGGGTGATAGTTTTGTCCGACCGGTCGATTCCGTTTTGACTCTGTAAAGTCACGAAAAATGATTCGTTATGTCGGTACCTTTCTCGTCCGGCTCACTGAGTGACCCGGATCGGGTCTATGGAATGCGTTCGGATGGTCAACGACGACATATCAGCCGGTACCCGTCAGCCGGTCCGATTCATTCAGACGACGAGCGTTCGTCTGCGCACCACCCGGGAATTTCGGCGCTGCTATGAGGCAGGTCGTCCGGTGGGAGACAGATATCTCTTACTGTTTGCTGCGGTAAACGATCAGCCCTACCCGCGGTTTGGCGTTAGTGTGTCGAAGAAACATGGAAACGCAGCCCGGCGAAACCGAAAAAAACGAATGCTGAGAGAAGCATTTCGACTTGCTCAGCACGACTTGCCGGGACTTGACTTCGTTTTGGTTCCCCGGCAGACAGACGATGCGACTCTGCGGGACTACATCACGTCACTTGTGCGTCTGGCAACTCAGCTGTGGACCCGAATCGAACCAAATCAGCAGACCAATGCCTGAAGAGGATTGTCACAAACAGGTCCTGCCGTAACCTTTGGCGAGTCACCAAAAAAAAACCGGGCAGCTGAACAATCGTCCGGCTGTCACAGTTCATCCGTCCAAAAAGAAAGGCCGGCTTCAGTCATTGTCATACAGAGCACCGACGTTGCTTTCAGCGGTGTCATGTTGTTACAGCAGACAATTCAGTCGTCATCGATCAATTCAAGGTCACCTTCTCCAAAGACCATTTCGATCGCTTCAACGGAAACACCACCGTCGACGGCCAGTGTGGCATCATCCAGCACAACCACTTCTTCACTTTCACTGCCATGGCCGACAGCTTTAATTTCTGAAGATTTGTTTGAAGTCTGTTCATGCGAAGAACGATCGGCTTCCGGTTGATCTTCAGAACTGGATGACTGTCTGTAATTTGGTTTTCGAGGCAACCGGGTGGACGCATCATCAGACTGCCGGACGTCATGTTCCTGTGCAGAAATTCGGGCGACAAAGCAGACCGGACCGATGGCCAGCTGCATTCCATCTTCAACAAAGTAACGTTTGCCGGGAACCGTTTTTTGGCCGTTCAGCCAGGTGCCATTGAAGCTTTCCAGGTCTGTGACCGCAACACGGTTATCGTCAACTCGCAGGAAGCAGTGCCGCCGACTGACCTGTGGTGATGAAATTCGCAGATTGCAGTCGCCTGACCGGCCGATGACGACGTCATGTCGAATTGTGACCCGTCGAACGTTGGAGTTCAGTTGCAGCAACTCTAACACGACCTTCATTGGTTGTGATCTTCTTCTGATCGTCAGTTGCTGTTGAGATCCCCGGTCAGGCGGAACTCAAAACAAACGAAACGGACCTGTTAAATCACCTATAACTGCCGACCGTTATCATATCGCATAGACCACTCTAACAGCAGACTGGAAAAAAATTCAGAAAATTTGTCTCAATCCTCACGCCAATCCTGGTAATCGTTTGCTGCCGGAGGTTGGGTTTTAAAGCTGATATCAGCGAAGATTCGGATGTCGAAGCTGCAGAATGGCCGGTTTTTCAAATGTCTGCACCGGACTTCAGTGACCCTCACCAGTAATGCGAATTTCATTGTTGTGACACTGTGATAGACTGTAACGTTCGTCGGATTCCATTCTGTTTCAACGGTACCATTAGATTTTCCATAGCTAACCGACATGTCCGTCGACTGGGAAGAATTCAGGAACTATACACCGACCACCGCCGAAGTTCGGTTGTTGGGGCGAGTCGATGTGCCTTCTGTACTCGCTCTGCAGAAGCTGACGGCTCATGAAGTGCGTCAACAGGGGCGGGTTAATGCTGCTGTTCTTATCTGCGAACATCCTCCGGCCGTTACCACCGGGACCGATAGTTCGCTGCTGGAACTCCCGACTGATCGTCGGGAACTGGAGGCACGTCTGCTGAACGTGCATCGTGTAAAACGGGACGGACACGCTGTTTTGCATCAGCCTGGACAGTTGGCCGCCTATGTGGTGGTGTCACTCAGCGAATGCGGACTTTGTGAGTCCGAGTACCGCTGGGGGCTGCAGGAGGCTGTGATCCGCACCTGTTCAGATTCGAATGTCAAGGCACATCGGACCGACGACCGATGTGGCGTGTATGCCCGCCATGGGCTGGTGTGTGAAATTGGTATCTGCGTGAATCAGGGGGTTACGTCTTTTGGAGCCTTTCTGAATGTGTGTTGTCGACTGGACGAGGCGCGGACACTGGGACGGGGTCTGCTTGACCAGAAAATTTCTTCACTCGACGCTGAGCGCGTACGACCGTCGATGATGAGTCAGGTTCGGGGCTCTCTGATTCAGAACCTTTGTGAACAGATCGGGTATCCGGAATATCACATCCACACCGGTCATCCGTTTCTTAAGAGAACTCGAAAGCGCGTTCATGACAGCTTTGCCGATCATTGATTCAACGTTCGATCGCCCGAAACGCCGACTGCCCAAATGGCTCAAACGTCCGTTGCCGCAGGCTGGAATGGCATACACCAGTGATGTCATTTCAGATCTGAGTCTGGAAACGGTCTGTGAGAGTGCCGGGTGTCCGAATCGCACGGAATGCTGGTCGCAGCATACAGCCACGTTCATGATCGGCGGCAGTGTCTGTACACGTCCGTGTGGCTTTTGTTCTGTCTCAAAAGGGAAAACCACGGAGCTGGAAATCGATGAGCCGGAACGTGTGGCTGAAGCAGCCGAACGTCTGGAACTGAATTATGTGGTCATTACGTCCGTGACACGTGATGACCTCCCGGACGGTGGTGCCGAACACTGGTATGAAACAGTTCTTGCCGTGCGCGAACGGACCGGAGCCGAGGTGGAAGTGTTGACACCTGACTTTAGGGGCAACAGATCTGCAATCAGCCGAGTGATCCAGTCACAGCCGGATGTCTTCAACCACAATACCGAGACAGTACCGCGACTCTATCACAAGGTACGTCGGAATGCTGAATATCAGCGAACCTTGAATCTGTTGCGCCAGGTAAAGCATGAGGCCCCGGATATCCCTACAAAGAGTGGACTCATGCTGGGACTGGGTGAAACTCGTGAAGAATTGCTGGACGTTTGTTCCGATCTTCGTCGAGTAGGCTGCGACATGATCACGCTGGGACAATACCTTCAGCCGACCGCTGATCATCTGCCTGTGGACCGTTATGTACCACCGGAAGAATTTGATGAAATCGGTGATGAGTGTCGCAAGCTTGGTTTCCGGATGGTTGCCAGCGGTCCGTTTGTGCGTTCCAGTTATCATGCCGGTGAGATGACAGATCATCTGGACCGTGGGACCCAGCCTGCCCTGATGAATCGCTGAGACCGACACTGCGACGTTCTGCAGAAAATGACAAGACACGCCCTTCCATAGATTCAGAGACCAAAATCGGTGTTCAGGCGAACCGATTCACGCGGAACTGCGGGCGAAGCCCGGTACCAGTAACCGATGCAGATCGACTGGAAAATTGCGGCCCAAATTCAAACGGCCAGATCGATGACCTGGCCGTTTTGCGAACGGTATGAATCGGAAGGCGGTTTTCAATTAATCGTCGTATTCGACTTCGATCACTCCGTTGCATGATCGGATTTTGATCTCCCAGTCGTCATAGTCCAGTTCAATACGAGTGCGGCATGACGAAACACTGATCTCTCGCAGAGGAATAGGCGGGACAAATACCTGCACATACGTCAGTTGTTCGACGCACCCCGGAGTATCCCAGGCGGGGAGGTGAGGGTCCCGTACAGCAACGATGACGGGCAGAGCTCCAGGGGCAATCTCGTCAGCGTTTCGTATACGGACGTGAGACTCCAGAGCGACTCTACAGGTTACGATTTCACCCACTTCGTGTGGTAACGTACCAATGAACGGTGCAGAGGGGTCCGGCGAAAGCAGCTCTGCGCCAAACGGCCGTGATCTGTAGATCGGCGCTGAACGGTTGATATGAATCGATACTGAACGGCGATATGGCCGAAATCCACGTCGGTGAAATCGATGCAATCGGGGACGCCGCAAACCGTACGGCGAGTGATAGTTATAGTGGTGATGATGAGTCCCGTTGACTGCTCTCAGGAAATCTACCAGATCATTGCCGAAGCTGGCAGGAGTCATTACGGTCAATGTTACGCCCAGACACAGAGTTGAGAGTCGGTGGGAGATCATTGGTTGTCTCCGTTTTTATTGAGAGAGAAAAGGAATTGATTGCCTTCACTGGCAGCCATTTTTCTAATAACAAACCCTGTGCCAAAAAACGGTCATTTCATATGTTGTTTTCTTGAAACGGTTTAGGAAAATATTTGTTATTCGGAAGAGTTATGAATCTGTGGTCAGCATGATCCTGACGACATCCTATTGACGGCGCCGAGACCTCAAACTGAAGATCTGCTGGTCATTAGTGACGCTGTTGCCGTCGGGCATCGTGCCACAGGAAATCCACCGGGTCAGCAACGGAAATCAACGGTTTATCAACAGACAATCAACACCGGATTCAGCAGCCTGTTGATAAAAAGTTCCTTGTTTGTTCAGATCCAGCGTTTGAAATAAAGACGGGAACGACGCAAATGACAGAGAGCCGGTTGAAAAAACTTGAGGCAATGCTTGCCAACGACCCGACTGATCAGCTGTTGAAATACATGGTTGCTCTGGAACTGGACAAAGCAGCTGAACACGACCGCAGTTTGCAGTTGCTTGGGGAGCTAATGGACACGAATCCGCCCTATGTACCTGCATTTCTGATGGCTGGTCAGCAACAGGCGGCAATTGGACAGCGGAATGCGGCACGACTTACGTGGCAGGCCGGTATACAGGCAGCGCGGCTTCAGAATGACGAACATGCAGCTGGTGAGATGACCCAGTTTTTAAGTGAGTTGACAGAAGACTGATCAAGTTTTCAGGCCACCCCATTCCACAAATTGATTAACTGTGACCTGTTTGGTGGCCGTCGCTGAGACAACAGCCAACACCCCGCGGTTGATGGCCCGGTTTTCCGGTTTCTCTGTACTCTGATAATCATGGGAAGAACTGCCACATGATCACCGGCAGGGGTTACAGGGTCGACGGAACACCGGTCTCAAAAGTCGGCGGACCCCTGTAATTCAGAGCTGCAGCCAGGATGCGTACTGGTCGGGGGCGTTATGACGCAGGGCACAATCAGGTCATCGCGATCTCAGGCCATGTCGAGGCCACCGCAAATATTCCAGGCCTGGCCTGTGACCATATGACTTTCATCACCTGCCAGGTAGACCGCCATCGGGGCGATATCTTCGGGTACAAGTCGACCACCAACAGGTGTGAGCCCCTGCTCATGTTCAGCAAGATCACGACCAAGCCGATCGGCGTCGTACTGGATACGCAGGTCATTCATCAGTGTCTTCACCGGGCCCGGACAGATGCAGTTGACCGTTACTCCCTGGGCAGCAACTTCCAGAGCCACTGCGCGCATCAGTCCAATGACTCCATGTTTACTTGCGGTGTAAGCGCTGCCGTGAAGTGCCGGTCGACGACCATTGACTGACGCGATCGTAATCACCCGCCCCCAGCCCTGCTCCAGCATGTGTGGCAGTGTCAATTTTGTCAGCAGGTATGGAACGGTCAGATTCACTTCCAGTGATAAATCCCAGTACTGGTCGCGAAAATCAACAAACGGTCTTGGATCTCCACTGCTTCCCACGCCGGCGTTGTTGACAAGAATGTCGACAGGGCCGGCCTGTTCCGCCGCACGTTCCGGAAGTGTTTTCGTCTGATCCCGATCGGACAAATCGACTTCCAGTGCGACAGCATTGCCGCCAGCCTGGGTGATATCCTCCACCACAGATCGTAACTCATCGACAGTTCTGGCAGCAGCCACAACTGTGCATCCTGCAGAAGCCAGGGCTTCCGCAATTGCTCGACCAATACCCCGACCGGCGCCAGTCACCAGAGCAATTCGTTCGTTCATTCCCGCCATTCTCAAACTCTCTGACTACCTGTTTTTTTGCCCCTGTCGGAGGCTTTCGTTTCAATGCGAACCGGCCGAACACACAACTGCCGCTTCAACCGCTCGTACTTCAATGGTGAACAGCCAATCATTTCAGTATCAAACCCGACCCACCCATTCGTCGAATACTCTGCTGACAGCAGTGACCGGTCAGTAGAGACGTTTGGTGCCAGCCGGATTTCCAACGCCTACTTAAATACGGAATCCTCAAGTCGCAGTCGATAGATTCGGCCGGAGTCGTATCCGACGATGTATAGCTCACCGGCTGCATCGACACCAAACGAGACGATCCGATCAGGAGATGTTCCGATCTCCCGTATTTTTTCCAGTGAACGTTGTTTCTGAGTCAGTCCCCAGACGCGTTTCGATTCGAAATCTCCAAAGATATACACACCGGAGAACGACGGACTGCTTTTTCCTCGATAAACGTGACCACCCGTGACTGAGACACCATGTTTGCGTCGCAGCGAAACCACGGGCGGCACATAGCGCAGGTCGGATTTGCGGTACTTGTCTGAGAACGGCAGGTGGCCCTCGTAAACATTCCAGCCATGGTTTTCGCCCGAACGAACGATTGTAACTTCTTCGTAATCCTTCTGACCAACGTCACCAACCCAAAGGTCATCCGTGACGGGGTCAAAACTCAGTCGCCAGGGTTGACGAAAACCCAATGCCCAAATCTCTTTCCTCACAGCCGGGTCCGGGTTGTTGAAGAACGGATTCGATTCCGGGATTGCGTACGGCAGTTGCGACGAGCGATTATCGACGTCGATGCGAAGAATCGAACCCAGCAGCAACCGGTGATTTTGGGCGTTCCCTTCCGGATCCTCCTGGGGCCCGCCATCACCAACGCCCGCGAAAAGCAGGCCATCCGGGCCGAACACCATCACTCCACCGGTGTGAGCGACGGTCCATCGCCTGACATGAATGAGTCGGCGTGAAGGCACACCGGCATCGCGTCGAAAGTCTTCGCTCGCTTTTCTTTCAATGATCACAGCGCCCTGTGAGCCGTTTTCGTGAACGTGGTGGTAAACAAAGTACCTGCGATTGGTCAGGAAATTCGGGTGAAATGCCATCCCCAGAATGCCGGTATCCCCTCCTGCGATTGCTTCGTCACTCAGGTCCAGAAACAGCGATTTTTCGTCACCGGAATCTTTCTTCTCAAGCAGCCAGATCTCAGGCGGATTGTGTTGTGCCACAACGAAACGATTCGTTGTACCAGGAACCACGTCGAACCAAATCGGTCGCTCAAAACGGATCTCGTCAGAGTGCAGTGACTCGAAGCTGACCGGTGTCTCAACACGGGAAATGTTTTCCGGAACAGCAGACTCAGACACCGCTGCCGGCGCAGGTTGTTTGAGTGTTGCAAGCCAGGAAATGAGATCCGCAAACTCCTGTTGTGTGAGCAGCCGTTCGATTCCGGTCGGCATCAGTGATATTTCGTTCCGTTTTTCTGCGATGATGGTGTCCACAGAAAGCTGAATTCGCCTGTTGTCAGCCAGCAGCAGCTCAACTTCGTCAGGATCACGTCGGGTGATAATACCGGAATGTACCTTGCCCGATTCGGTCACAAACGTCGTGGCAGCGTAACCCGTCAGAATAAAATCGCCGGGTTGGAGCACAGCGGTGATCAGCTTGTCACGGGAATATTTGTCGGCAATTCCCAGCAAATCCGGGCCGGCCCGCAGACTTCCCTCACCCACACTGTGGCATCCGGCACAGCCAGCTTTCTTTTGACCGAAGACAGCCTTCCCGCGGGCAGCATTCCCCTGCACTTCTGCGGCAAATTCCCGGTATGCCTCCACAGTGACAGCCGGCTGCAGCTGAAGCGTGGCAGAGATAGTGAACATCCAGACGACAAGACTCATTTGATTCAGCATAATGCGGTGGCCTTGCGAATACTATTCGTTCCGGTTAGCACTGCTGACTCATTAGAACATATATGGTTTGATTCGGGTTTTCAGAGTGAACGGCGGCAGCGTTTCGGAGTGGTCGTTCGCATGGCGTGACGCGCCGCCTCGTGAAAACACAATCTCAAATTTCGTGAAGCCCTGTGAGGATTCCAACGATGAGTAAAATTGAATTCGATTATCGCAGCTGTGACCGGGAGATCTGGGAAGAAGAACTGGACGATTTTGTTCCCGATCGTATCCTGGACGCCCACATCCACCTCTTCTGGAAATCCTGCCTCGACAATGTGAAGCCCCGCTTTCCGGGTGCGGACGCAAACATTCAGACCCTGAACAAATGGGCCGAGGTACTCTATCCCGGTCGGAAAATGCAGTATCTGATTCTCGGAACTCCACATCCGGGAACTGATGTTGCCAAGCACACTGATGCCGTGCGACAGGACATTGCAGGGATCCCGGGGGTCCGGCACAATCGTCTGGTGACTCCCTCATGCAACATCCAGGACATCGAACGTGACCTGAAAAACCCACAGTTCATCGGGCTCAAGCCTTATCGCACGTATTCGGTAACCGGAGACATCGCCGAATGCCGGATCCATGAATTTCTGCCACACGAACAGCTGGAACTGGCAAACCAGAACGGCTGGTGGGTCACCATGCACCTCTCCCGACTCCACGGCTGCGCCGATCAGTACAATCTGGATGATCTTGAGGAATACACAAACAGACGATATCCAAACGTCAAATGGCTGCTGGCCCACTGTGCACGAAGTTTCACCTACTGGCCGATTCGCCATGCCGTGGAACGCCTCCGTGACATGCCAAACATCTACTACGACACCTCTGCAGTGACCGATGTTCGGCCTTATGTCACGCTGTTGAAAAACGAGGATACCCGACGCATATTTTGGGGTTCCGACGGCGTGGACGCGGCATTTTTCCACGGCCATTACGCAGCACTGGGTCGCGCCTGGCAGCATTACGATGCCGATCAGGGGGATCTGAAGTTTCCGCACTGTGACGGACGACCGATTCTTGCCGTCTATGAACAACTCATGTCACTGAAGTTTGCCTCCGAGATTGCCGAACTGTCGCGCGACCAGATTGAAGGACTCTTTTGGCGCAACGCGGCCACTGCATTTGGTGTCAGCGACGACGAAGGAGCTGCAAACAGCTGACCCCGACGCCGGATGACCGGGAGAACATCTCAGAGGAACACTGAGGTGCCACTGAACTCTCACAACACCGACACTCCTTCGGCGGGACAACAGCCGTTAATCGATGTCCAGGTCGCTGAGGTTGAAATTGCGAATATGTGATTTCTTTGCCGCGTCTTTAAGTTTCGACACCACAAAAAATTTATGGTTGGCCACGGCCTGCTCTGTCAGATTCAATCTTCGAGCCACGTCCCTGTTGGCCCAGCCCAGCACAAAAATCAACTCCACGCACTGCAGTCGTTCCCAAGCTCCTGTACTCTTCAGGTCCGTGATCAGCGTCCGCAGGCATTCTTCGACAACACGGGATTCCTGATCCGACTGCTCGTGACTTCGCATCAGGCTGGAGGCCGCTCGATCCCGACCCGCAGGTTCCCGAACAGATCCTCCGGAGCTTTCCGGCAACATCAGCGGGATTGTCGGACGACGGCCCGTCCTTCGCATGGCATCGATCAGTTTGTGGGATGCAATCGAAAACAGCCAGGATTCCAGCGGAGTGTTATGATCGTAGTTAGGAAGAGCTTTCAGGAACCCCATAAAAGTTTCCTGAACGACGTCTTCAGCCTGAGACCGATCGCTGAGTCGACTGCGGGCAAAGGCAATCAAGCGACCTTCGTACAGGTCAATGCACTCCTGCCATGCGTCGGATTCACCCTGACGAATGCGTGCAACGAGTTGTTTGTCGGCTTCACTGGATGGCATAGAAACTGGAGAGTGAACGTGACGAAACGATGACGGACGATCGTCCTGTTCGTCGTCAAAAACACGGTCGTATTTCCTGTCGTCTGCGACGTGATCGATTTCACACGACGGTCAACAGTCCGAACCGGCCGGGATGTCTGATGACATCAGACATCCAAATTGTGCACGCGGGTACCACCTGAGTCAATTCTGCTGAGTCAGCGCTGGTCGAGTGGAGTCCATTCACGGTTCTCCGGTCCGGTGTAGTTTGCACCCGGCCGAATAATTTTACCTTCTTCCCTCTGCTCAATCACATGGGCACCCCATCCCGCCACGCGGGCAATCACAAACAGCGGGGTGAACATATCTGTGGGCACACCCATTTGGTTGTATGAGACTGCTGAAAACCAGTCCAGGTTGGGAAACATCTTCTTACTTTCCCACATCACGGTTTCCAGACGAGCCGCGATATCAAACATCTTTCGATCACCGGCCTCGTCTGAGAGCTGTTTGGCAATCGATCGAATCACTTCATTGCGGGGATCTCCTGTGGTGTACACCGGATGTCCAAAGCCGATGACGATTTCCTTACGCGCCACGCGTTCTCTGATATCAGCTTCGGCCTGATCCGGATTGTCGTAACGACTCTGTGTATAGAAGGCGACTTCGTTTGCTCCGCCGTGCTTTGGACCTCGCAGAGCTCCAATGGCTCCCGTGATCGATGAGTACAAATCGGATTCCGTACCGGCGATCACACGTGCGGTAAACGTAGAAGCATTCAGCTCGTGTTCCGCATACAGGTTCAGAGAAGTGTGCATTGCACGAATCCAGGATTCGTTCGGTTTTCGCTGATGCAGCAGTTCCAGAAAGTGTTCTCCGATGGAATCCGCGTCGGACGTGACTTCGATCCGCCTGCCGTCGCGTGCAAAATGATACCAGTAAAGAAGCATCGACGGGAAAGCAGCCATCAGGCGGTCAAAGTGTGTTCGCGCCGCTTCCGACGGATGTTCTTCCGATTCGGGGAAGCAATGGCCCATCATGGAGCAACCGGTGCGGAGCACATCCATCGGATGCGCTGTTTCCGGAATCAGTTCCAGCGCGCTTATAACGGTAGCCGGCAGCTCACGAAACGACTTCAGCCGGGATTTGTACTCAGCCAGTTCAGCCGGATTTGGAAGTTCGCCGTGAATCAGCAGCCAGGCAATCTCTTCAAATTCCGCCGTGTCGGCGAAATCGAGGATGTCATAACCACGATAGTGCAGATCATTTCCGGTATTCCCGACAGTACAAATCGCTGTGTTGGCCGCGACCACACCCGAGAGTGCAACGGATTTTTTGGGTTTTCGGGTCGGTTGTTGAACGGTTGTCATGTCAGTTGGTCTCCGTAAGGAGTCAGAACGTTATTCCGGACCCGGATCAGGCGAGTGACATCCGCTTTAGACGGAACGCTGTGATCCATCGCGTGCGAACAAATCATCCAGTTTCTGTTCGTAGTCATGGTAACCCAGTAACTCATACAGTTCTTCTCGTGTCTGCATTGTATCGACCACTGCTTGTTGGGTCCCCTGCGTCCGAATGACCTGGTAAACATTCCTCGCGGCTGCGTTGGCAGCTCGAAATGCGGAAAGCGGATACAGTGCAATGCGAACACCCGCACCCGCCAGTTGTTCAACCGTGAACAGAGGTGTCCTGCCAAATTCAGTGATATTGGCAAGCACCGGCACATCGAATGCCGCTGAGAATTTCTGATATTCGTTTAACGAATTCATCGCTTCCGGAAAAATCATGTCAGCACCAGCAGCAACGCACGCGGCAGCGCGTGCGATGGCGGAATCAATTCCCTGTTCAGCATAGGCATCAATTCTCGCCATAATGACAAAATCGTCATTCAGCTTGGCATCGACTGCAGCCTTAATGCGGTCAACCATCTCATTTTGCGACACGACAACTTTATTGGGTCGGTGCCCGCAGCGTTTTTGCTGTTCCTGATCTTCGATGTGGACTCCGGCGGCACCGGAGCGATCCATCATACGAACCGTGCGAGCGATATTGAAGGCCCCGCCCCAGCCGGTGTCGATGTCCACCAGCACCGGCAGTGTGGTGACGTCGGTGATCCGGCGCAGATCAATCAGCACGTCTTCCATGGAGGTAATGCCCAAATCCGGAATGCCGCACGATCCGGCCGCAACACCTCCACCCGACAGATACAATGCCTGAAACCCGCTTGATTCGGCCAGTAAGGCGTGGCAGGCATTGATCACACCCACACACTGGAGTGGAGATTCTTCAGCAATGGCAGTGCGAAGATGAGCTCCTGGACCTGGCATGGCATTCGACCGTCAGAATTACGGGAAGGATCAGACGTTTGGTCATGCTCCGGGATTTTGCCGTGACTATCCACGGACGGAGCCTGAATTCCGGGAATCGAGCACACAATTATCGATCCTGTCCCGCGTGTGCCGGACAATATGGCCCGTTATCGTGTCCTCTCACCGCCAGTGACATGGCGGCACCTGCGACGAGCGTGAATGATTCATGCAGACCGCTTTCCCTTTTCTAAGTGGTTAGATAACGGACCCAGGAATCGCAAACTTGTCCAGCGATTGCCGCACGCTGTCGAGTATCGCGTTGACGAAAAGAAGACTGACCTGGAGGCATGATTTCGTAAGGCGACTAATAATGGCAAGGCCACCCCACAGACTTGTCAGCTCGTGATCATGCCGTCCCTATCGGTACTCCGACCAGGACAGGCCGAAAGTATCAGCAACGGTCTGGCTGGTCAGTTTGCCATCAATCATATTCACTGCCGCCGCCAGACCTGCGTCCTTTGACGTCGACTGGACCAGTCCGTCGTTCGCAATCCGCAGAACATAAGGGAACGTCACATTGCACAAAGCATAGGTGCTGGTTCGTCCGACGGCTCCCGGCATGTTGGTGACACAGTAGTGCACAATATTGTCCACAATGTACGTTGGTTGGGAATGTGTTGTCGGCCGCGAGGATTCTGTGCAGCCTCCCTGATCAATGGATACGTCGATGATGACTGCGCCGGGTTTCATTACTTTGAGATCCTCAGCTGTGACCAGTTGAGGAGCCTTGGCGCCGGGAATCAGGACGGCTCCGATGACCAGATCAGCCCGCTGTAGCTGGTCACGAACATTGTGTCGGTCGCTGAACACCGTGTTGACATTTGCCGGCATGATGTCTTCCAGATACCTCAACCGATCCACATTGATGTCCAGTATGACAACATCCGCCTGAAATCCGGCCGCAATCTGCGCCGCGTTTTTGCCAACGATTCCGCCGCCAAGGACGGCAATGTGAGCCGGAGCCACACCGGCAACGCCGCCCAGAAGAATTCCACGGCCATCCTGCGGACGTTCCAGGTATTTCGCCCCCTGCTGCACACTCATCCGTCCGGCCACTTCGCTCATTGGTGTCAGCAATGGAAGGTTTCCGTCTTTGCCTCGCAATGTTTCATAGGCGATCGCCGTCACTTTCGATTCCAGCACATTTCGCGTCAGCTCCTCATCAGCCGCAAAATGAAAGTAGGTAAAAAGCATCTGGCCTTGTCGCAACAGTGGCCATTCTGATGCCAGCGGTTCTTTGACCTTGACCACAAGGTCTGCAGCGGAAAAGACCTCACTGTGGTTTTCGACAATCGTTGCGCCGGCAGCGGCATACTCGGTGGCAGGAATTCCGCTGCCCGCGCCGGCTTCGCGTTCAACCACGACCTGGTGGCCTGCAGCCACAAGTTCCTCGGCGCCACTTGGCAGCATTGCCACTCGGTACTCGTCCGTTTTAATCTCACAGGGAACGCCAACAATCATAGTTTTTGCTTTCCGAAGCCGCTGATTCACAAAGTTTCCCTACCGGTAACCAGCAGTGAATTTCCGGACCGATCAGACGGTCCAATAGCGCCGACTTTCGGCAGTATGGACATTTCGAGCGACCTGGCCAGCGATGCGCCAGGTTCGGTCCGTTCACGGGAGCCGTTCGTCCGGATTATCTTTGGTTCACAGAGGAACAGGGAACCGGCACAGGCCGAAAGTTGTTCCGTCAATGTGGTTACTTAGGCAGAGCGATCTGCCATTATGGGGAATCTGCAGTGATCAGCAGGAGATAACGAAGGTGTTGCGAAATCGCAGATGATTTTACCTTGCTGCAGATTTCTCGGTACTTTTCTGAGCTGCCGGGGTTAGTTCCTGATGTGTAAGAAGAAAATCACGCTCAGGGATAATTCAATGCGACCGATATTCTGTGGATTTTTCACACTGGTGATCACGACCGCAACGTTGGCCGACGATTTCTCGATGGCCCGACTTGCCGCAAAATACCGGGCGATACGTCCCAATGACAATGAGCTTGCCATGTATCGGCTCGACTGGGCAGAGTCACTTTCGGTTGCCCGGGAGCGTGCACAATCAGAAAACCGACCGGTATGTCTTGCGGTGATCCACGCCCGCTACGGAGACCTCACTTCCGGACACTGCTGAGCAACAGCTACGCAGGTCCGTGGGACCTCACTTGTGGATGGGGCAGTGGTCCGCGCACTGCAGCCTTACATTGTAACTTCGTGGCACGGTCATCGAGACGATCCCGATATCCCCGAAGCGGTGCGCCGCGTGTGGCAGCAAAAATTTGCTGCAGGCCACAAGACTCGCCCTGGCAAACGTCTAAACGTGCCTTCAGGTGGGCCGCAGAGTCAAAGCAATGTCGACATTGTGATTCTGGATGCGGAAGGCAACCTGGTTCACTGGTTTGATGCGGCGAGGTCGGCCGGCCGGGACGAGCGGGGAGGCCCAGGAAAACGGAATCGACGTGGAAAGAAAACCCGGCGAGACCCGCAGTCACTCGCCAAATACACGGCTGCACAACTCAAGCTGGCTTCCGGCAAGCTGGGTCTTGACACCAGTCACCGGCACAAACTGCGACCGGTCACACTGCCGCAGCTGGACGGCATCCCGGGGATACGCATCCTGTGTACGCTGGAGGACGACCGTATGGTGGCCTACAGCGCGCCGACCGTTGAGGTGGTACCGATTAAGAGTGCTGAGCGTTCTTTGCTGACCTGGTCCGACCAAAAACGCACCGTCGACGCCGGCGAACTCCACAGCTGGTTCAGCCAGGTCTATCCGCCGGGCATCATGGAACGTACCAATCCTCAGACCAAAGAGGTTTATCGTATCCAGTCGGTTGAGGGCACGCTGACTCTTGCCCCGGCCGGTCACAGCAGCGGGTACCGATTGATGGTTCTCACGGGCACGATTGGCCTGACCGACGAAGGCGAAGACCATTTCCGCTACGATGGCCGGCTGGAGATTCTGCTGGCCTACCCGGAAGAGAGCACCGACTTTTCAGCGGTGAAGGGCGTGTTTGAGGGAATCTATCCCCGATGGGACCGAATGCACAGTCGCCGGCGCAACATTCCGCTGCGGGCCGTCTTCGAATCAATCGACACCGATTTATGAATACACCTGGTTGATTATAATCGTATGCAAGGGAAGGTTCGGTTCCCGGCCGCTGACTCTGTGACGAACATAAAATCTATGCTGAAGCAGGACGACAGTTTGCTGTAGTCCTGCGGGGCAAGCCCCCGTAACAAAGCAATGTTGCGAAATAGTTTGTTCATCGATTCGTATTCTTCGTGGTCGTTATCATGCGTTGGTTAAAGACATTCCTGCCTGCCCTGATGGCCATCGCCGTCGTTTGCCCTGTCTCCAGAGGCTCCGCAAAACCCAATATCGTTCTGATTTTAGTGGATGATCTTGGATATGGAGATTTAACAAGCTTTGGGGCGGACGACCTGCATACGCCACATATCGATGAATTGATGTCACGCGGGATGCGTTGTGACCAGTTCTACGCAAACTGTACGGTCTGCTCTCCAACCCGGGCCTCTTTGATGACAGGTCGCTATCCGGATTTGGTGGGCGTTCCTGGCGTTATTCGTCAGTGGAACGATGACAGTTGGGGGTACCTCGACCCGAATGTCGACACGCTTCCACAACTGCTGAAAACCGCAGGTTACAACACGGCGATGGTGGGCAAGTGGCATCTGGGGTTTGAGCCCCCGAACACACCGAATGTACGCGGGTTCGATTTTTTTCACGGATTTCTTGCCGACATGATGGACGATTACCGGTCACACCTTCGAGGTGGAAAAAACTGGATGCGACGCAACCAGGAAGTCGTTGATCCCGAAGGACACGCGACCGATCTGTTCTCACAATGGTCGATTGATTACATCAATGAACACAGCGGACAGGACACACCATTTTTCCTGTATTTGGCGTACAATGCACCACATTTTCCGATTCAGCCTCCAAAGGAGTGGCTGACGAAGGTGAAATCCCGTGAACCTCAGCTCGACGACACTCGGGTTGCCAACGTGGCGTTCATAGAGCATCTGGATAACGGCATCGGCAGCGTCGTGGCTGCAATCAAAGCTGCCGGTATCGAAGACAATACGATCGTGATCTTTTCTTCCGATAACGGTGGTTCGCTTTCACACGCCCAGAGCAACGGCGCACTGCGGGGCGGAAAACAGGATCACTGGGAAGGAGGGATTCGTGTTCCAACCTGTGTTGTGTGGCCAGGTAAAATCCCGCAGCAGCGATCGAACGCCATCGGAATGACGATGGATTTCTTACCGACACTGTGTGAGATCGCCGGGGCGGAAGTCAGGGGACCCGTCGATGGCAGAAGTCTCACCGATGTGTGGTTCCGGAGTGCTCGCGGAGATTCACAACGTACCTTGATCTGGGTCCGTCGTGAAGGAAACAGACGCTACCAGGGTCGTGCTTATTATGCGATTCGAAAAGGACCATGGAAATTGCAGCAAAGTTCACCCTTCGAACCCATGGTGCTGGTGAATCTGGATAAGGACCCAGGTGAGCGGAATCCACAAGCTGCCGATAATGAGATCGCCGGTCGTTTACGAAAGGAACTGATGCTGCATTTGCAGCGCGCCGGAGCTGTCCGCTGGCAGCCGTAAGCAACCATTTTTCTGAAATCATACTGGGAACAGTGGTACTGTCGGTCGTTGAATTAAAAACAATGAACCTGACATCTGATTCTTCTGCAGCGGCCAACAATTTTGCGCAACAGGGCGCCAGCCTCAGTTGGAATGTCGGGCCAAATTTGTAATTCCGAATCACTCTAGATAACCCGGTGACGGACAAGAGTATGAGCCAATCCTATGTTTGACTTCATTTTCCGACGTGGCAATCCGACGAATGACTGGCATCAACCGCCAGATTTGAAGCTGACTGCTGAGTTGGATATGCCGTCCCTGAACGGAATCCGACTTGGCGCTCGATTCGATCAGCTTTCGTTTCTCGGTCGAAACGATGCCTCTCATATGGGCACTCTGTATTACTTTAGTCTGGGAATCGGCATTGACCGTGCGGAAGACGAAACATTTGATGGATATGTCGTCGTTTTAGACGAACACGACCAGCCGTGTTCTCCTTATCGCGGAACGCTCCTGTGGAAACATGGTCAACTGGATCTGAATCAATTGACCCGAGACCGTTTGTCCGAAATGTTTGGAGAGTGGTACTGGATAGACACTGATGCCGATGAATCTATTGCGTTCTATGAGTATCCCGACTACGAAATGCAGATTGAAATGGCCCCCTGCGGAGTGGTCAGGCGATTGCTTCTGACAAGGTGTCCGCTGATGTCCGATCCTGCCCAAAGGGATTCGTATAATGTTGACAAACCGTGGCCACCAAAATTCGGCAGCTAACAATCGGTTGTCCCGCAAACTCAGGCCATGCGGCTTCCGAATGTAATGACGTGTACCGCAGCACAGTGACGCTGTATCGAACACATGATCAGCGATTTCGTTCGTGTATCGTCAGCTGCGGACAACATGCGAATTATCCTGCCATCCCGACGGTCGTGACTCGAATGACAATAGATTTCCTGCCGATGCCCTACGAATTCGTCTGTCGTTCACAAAAAGAACTGATGCTGGGTTTCCAAGGTGCCGGTGCCATCGTTCGCTTTGATCAACAGTGTTCTGTGAACTCACAACGGTAATGGCAGTAACGCTTACAGAAGAATCGAAGTCTATGAACCAGACGTTCGATCTCCTGCAGCATTTTTCTGGTATCAGCTGTAGCACATATTATTCGGTTGACCACACCGTCAGCAGTCTCAATAGGACTGGACTGTCAGGCGGGCCAGATCAACGTGAACCTCAACGGGTGCATCAGCTCCGTCTCGAATCACATCCAGATAAAGATGTCCATCGGAAACAGTAATGGCTTCGGACAGGTCGAACTCACTGGTAATCGAACCGCCATTAATTCCGACAATCATGTCACCAACCACGAGTCCTGCCAGATCAGCCGGGGAACCCGCATTAACTTTCTGAATCCCGTAAGCTGACAAGTCCGGAATCAGGATGCAGTCAATTCCGAAATACCAACTGGTGGCAACGATTCCAGGGCTCGGTGGACAATGGATCACTCGGAAATGGCATGGTGTCCAGCAGTCCCAGTAGCCTGGAGTCACGCAATAGTCCCACCAGTGACAGTGGTACGTGTCCCAGCAATGTCCGACAACGAAGTCCAGCCACCAATGACAGCGGGAACCCAGTGTTAAATTCCTGAGAGCCATTCTTCGCGATCTTCGGTACTGATTCGATAACCCAATTCCCACATGATAGGAACTACGGTTGCGTATCCTCGACAGCCCACCACGCAGATCTTTCCAATCGACCCTCTTCCTCAAATCCGGCTTGCGACCGACTCGGTTTCTCAAAACATCTTTGAAACGCTCCAATCCAATATTCGGTTTTCCGGAGCCAGTTCGACGCTTATTGCCCCGACGCTTATCATCGGGACGTTTTTCGATCTGCCGTTTGTCACCCCGACGCTTATCATCGGGACGTTTTTCGATCTGCCGTTTGTNNCCCCGACGCTTATCATCGGGACGTTTTTCGATCTGCTCGAAAAACGTCCCGATGATAAGCGTCGGGGGAACAAACGGCAGATCGAAAAACGTCCCGATGATAAGCGTCGGGGTGACAAACGGCAGATCGAAAAACGTCCCGATGATAAGCGTCGGGGGAACAAACGGCAGATCGAAAAACGTCCCGATGATAAGCGTCGGGGGAACAAACGGCAGATCGAAAAACGTCCCGATGATCTGCCGTTTGTCCCCCCGACGCTCATCATCGGGACGTTCTACGATCGGACGCCTGTCTGCGGGAGTCTTACCAAGGTCTCGTTTCGGAAGTTTAAGAACTGGAGGTTTAGCCGTCAGAGACTTCAGCTTTCCCTGTGCCTTGGTTTTTGGACTCACTTTCGGTCGGTTGGCTTTGCGGGTGACCCCGCGCTGAGAAGCTTTTTGTTTACTACGCACCGAACGATTTTTTAAACTCGACCGCGTTGTTTTTGGGCTCACTTTCGGTCGGTTAGCTTTGCGGGTGACCCCGCGCTGAGAAGCTTTTTGTTTACTACGCACCGAACGATTTTTTAAACTCGACCGCGTTGTTTTTGGACTCACTTTCGGTCGGTTAGCTTTGCGGGTGAGGGCTCGTCGAGACCGCCTTTCGTCGTTACGCGCCGAACGATTTTTCCGTCTTGCCGAATCTTTGGCGGCTACCAGGACTCCCGACTTAAAACTTTTCTTCCGACCTGAAGATTCAGCGAAACTGTGAGACTCGTTGATGACCGGCAACATCGTGCAAGCTGCGATCATGATAATTTTGACTGGTTGTAACATTGTGTCACCCCCGTAATGGATGGAATAACAGAAGGCCTGTCCTGGATGCTTTTCCATGAAGCGTTCTCTGTACCACTTCAGCAGCATTTTTTGCCCATGGGCGGGCAGGGGGTGTCCGAAATTCCAGTCAGTCGACACAACACATTGTTATAAAACATGTTACAGCTGACAAAAAAAATCGGCCTGAGTGGTGCCCGCAAACGTTGACCTTGATTTATTTTTCTATTCCTAAGCCTTTAGTGTCTCTTTTAAGCGGCGCGTTGTTTCTGTATGAGGTCATTTCGATTGCGCTTGTGGTTTGGCGGAAGCCGTGAGGATGAAGCTTCCGCCATCAGGTCATCCACATTTCTCCACATTACGGAACTCGTGCTGTCTTCATAGATTCGGGCTATGGTGCGCAGTTCGTACCCGAATGACGTGTCCCGCCTTGTAGTCTGGGCTCGGAGTGAGAGTGAGTTGGTCTAACACAGAGGCCGTGGCAAAACATCACGATCGTGTAAGCCTCACCGGGCGAACGCGCGTATTTTGATCCGCCATACGATTCTGAACGAATCGAAAATCTATGGAAAAACCAGAACGGTTTTGAACTGGCTGATCAACAGGACTGCAAAATCATCCTTCAAACAGTTTTACTGTCCCGGAAAGAAACGAGCTCACAGCGATGAAACCGTAAGCTCGTTACTTGTTAGCCGGACCAGTCCCTGTTCAGGGCAGGATCAGTCGTCTCGTCCACCCAGCAGTCCCGCACGCATCAAATAGTACAGCAGCGTCAGTAGCGTTGAGATGACGGCGGCAACATAGGTCAAAGCCGCCGCATTGAGTGTGCGGTCGATGCCGACTCGTTCATCGGTGTCGACGATACCGGCTTCCAGAACCAGCCGTTTGGCTCGTGCAGTTGCGTCAAATTCAACCGGCAAAGTTACCAGCTGAAACAGCAGTACGGCCGAAAAAAGGATCGCTCCAAATCCCACAATACCGGCACTGGACATGAACAAACCGACAACCATTACCAGATATCCGATATTGGAACCAACGCTGGCCATGGGTACTAACGCGGAACGCAGACCCAGTGGAGCGTATCCCTCGGCATGCTGGATGGCGTGACCGGCCTCATGACAGGCAATGCCGACGGCGGCAACCGACGTGCTTCCATAGACATCACCGGAAAGAGCCAGCTGTCGTGACTGAGGATTGTAGTGATCGCTGAGATGTCCCTGCGTTGCCACTATGTCAACATCATGAATACCAGCGTTGTCCAGCAGAACTTTGGCCGCCTGCGCTCCGGTAAAACCTCGCCGGGTTCTTACTTTCGAATAGCGATTGAACGCCGTTCGAACCATCAGGCTGGCAGCCCCGGAGATGATCATGCCGGGAATCAATACGTACAGGATGTAGCCCATATCGAAAAACACGTTGAATGCCTCAAATCGGTGCAAAAGGAAATTTGGTCACTGGAACTGGGCTGCTGATGAGTCAGTTGGCGCGGTGCCATCCGGTAAGTGTTGCATCCGCACCTAAGAGATCAATCCAAAACTTTCGGTGAAGCCATATTTTGAAGTTGACGATTGATCATTTAATCGGGCTATTCATTCTCCCTCATAGCCTTTCACTGCGTCATCGGTGATGACGCAGTGATTTTTGACATCGATCACGATGAAGCTCACCGGCGATGCGATCAGCAGCCGCGAAGCCAAACACGGATCTGAACAAAGCCGGATTCCTGAGCACGGTGGAGAACAGTCAGAAATCAAGCTGACCTCATTTCAACGTGGGCTGATGTCCGGTTCCGGATGGCCGTGCCCGATCAGCAGAGAATATCCTGAAGAATTCGACCGTGGACATCGGTCAAACGCTGATCTCGCCCGCTGTGGCGGTACGTCAGTCGTTCGTGGTCGACTCCCAGCTGATGCAGCACGGTGGCGTGAATGTCGTGGATGGTGACCAGATTCTCTACCACGGAATTACCAAATTCGTCAGTTTCACCATACGTGATTCCCGGACGAAATCCTCCACCTGCCAGAAAAATGGAATAGCCGTTCACGTGATGGTCCCGACCACAGCCATCTTTGACGGCAGGAGTGTGTGGTGTTCGGCCCATTTCCCCGGCCCACACAACGATGGTCTCATCCAGCAGGCCGCGCTGTCTGAGATCAATGATCAATGCCGCAACAGACTGTTCAGTGATTCGTGCATTCTTTTCGTGGTTCTGTTTCAGCAGACCGTGTTGATCCCAGGGAGAATTGTTGCCGTCAAAACTCGGGCAGGTGATTTCCACAAAGCGAACTCCGGCTTCGACCAGTCGTCGTGCCCGAAGCGTCTGCATAGCGTAGAGATGCTGATGTTCGTCTGACGAATTAACACCATACATTTTTCGGATGTGTTCCGGTTCTTCACCGATATCCGCCACCCGAGGAATAGTACTCTGCATTCGAAAGGCAGTTTCGTAGTTGGCAATGGCGCCTTCGATGGACTGAGGAGACGCGGTTTGCTTAACAAACTCCTGATCCTGCTGCAGCAACAACGCCAGTTTTCGCTGCTGGACGTCACGTGTGTCGGAGGGAACGATGTTGTCCACAGGTGTACCGCTCGGACGCAGCATGGTGGCCTGATGGGACGCGGGTAAATAGGAGCAACTGAAATTCTCAAGGCCGCCGTTTGGTACCCAGTCATTGTTGAGTACGACATAGCCAGGCAGATTTTTGTTTTCACTGCCAAGGCCGTAAGAAATCCAGGAGCCGATGCTTGGTGCGTGTCCGTTGATACGTCCGGTATGCATCAGCAGGTTCTGCTGTCCGTGCAGAGGCAGTTCGCCGCGCATTGACCGCACGACACAGATTTCGTCAGCGACCTCAGCAATATGGGGAAACAGGTCACTGACCCACATTCCGCTTTGGCCGCGTTGTCTGAATCGCCAGGGACTTCCCAGCCAGACTCGATTGGCGGCCGATTGTGCTCGTTTGGAAACGGCATCTGGTCCGATCGCCTGACCCTGATACTTTGTCAGGTCGGGTTTCGGATCAAATGTGTCCACGTGACTGGGACCACCATCCATGAAGCAGAAAATCACATTTTTTGCACGTGCTGTCTGAACAGACAACGGTGCCGTTACTCCGGCAAACGATTGATCCGCCAGCAGTCCGCTCAACGCCAGCCATCCGAAACCGCTGGATGCGTTTCTAAGGAATCCCCGGCGAGACGGATCGCCAGAAATTCTGCCAGGACATTGTGGATAAAACGGCGTGGGGAACATCATTTAAACTCTGACCAACGGTACTCACAGTCTACCATCGAATCAGCCACGGGAACATGCCGAAGTACGGATGCCGCAGTATGGACAATGGATTCGGTCCGTGCTGATGGGTTATCAGTGATTCCGTCCGGTGATGACAGGTTTTGTAGGGATAATTCGGAGTACAGTCGTTATGTCAGCTGCAGTGCACACGGCGCCGATGGCGGGGCCATGTGCACTGCAGATGCCGGGTGGTGGCGTGCAGCAGACATAACGGAGCCATTTTCATCTAATGTTCCCTGATGCGAATATTGCGCCACGCCACGTCGAAGGGACCGGTTCCTTTTTTGATGCTGTGCACCTGCAGTCCAATGCGACCTTTTGGGTGAGTTTTGTAAATCCCTTCATCCGTGAGGTCTGCAATCTGTTCGCCATTGATCCACGTCTGGATTCGAGCACCCCTGGCAACGATGCGAAACCTGTTCCATTCGCCGTTTTTCATGTGGTTGTGAGCAGCATTGTTTTTTGGCTCGGGTGACAGCCATCCGCGCCCGGTAGCTTCTCCGTAGATGTAGCCGGATTGACCCGGACTGGCCTCAATCTCCACCTGTGGACCGTGAAACCGACCCAGACCGCTGTTTTTGTTCTTTCTCTGTTCTTCTGTCAGGTCTGCTTTCGTTTTCCCTCTTGAGCGAATCTGGCATCCTGAATTCAGCAGGTCGTGAACCTTGACTTCGAACTCCAGCTCGAAGTCTCCGTATTCCTGTTCGGATGCCAGAAATGTATTTGGACTGCCTTCAACCGTTTTGCCGTGAATTGTTCCGTTGACGACTGTGTATTGCGCTTTGCCGAGGTCATCTCGCTTCCAGCCATCGAGAGTCTTGCCGTCAAACAAAGATTTCCAGCCATCTTCAGCAAAAGTCGAACCGGTCCCGTGGAAAATTAAAAATGCTGCCAGTGCAACACGGATGAGTAATTTCATGACGAAAGTTCCTGAATGAAAAGACATGGTATGCAGGTCATTGAGATTCACATCGGACAGTCAGCAGGATTCTGGTTCCTTCGTGGAACAGTTTGCCACTTGCGATCAACTCCGACATCATCACTTCACGAGTACCTGAATTCCGGATACTCCGGCAGCGGACCTATCAAGCTGACCCGGTCATCGTGAACGTTGATCCGGTGAATTCGCTGTCGATAATCAACGGAGTAGAATGTGACCGGTGGTGACAGACACCAGACTATCACCCGACGATTATTGCAAACAAGCCGCTAGGGCCGTTTTTTGAATACAGCGACCTGCTCTTCCACCGGCTGGTCGGGCAGTGGTTGAAGCGGTTATCCCCGTCCCGAGTCCTTCAGTTACCTGGCAGTTGAATCCGGAGGGCTGTCGGTGGTATTGCAGATTGCCGACCTGTCGTAACGCGGTGTAACGGAATCGACCCACTTGGGGCGTTGTCGGTAACGTTGTTCAGTATATTTATTGCCACAGCAATAGCCGATTTCGCTGAGATCTCGGTATCGTGTGCATTCCCTTCAGCAACGGTTAAGATCGTGATGGTTGCAGAACTCTCCATTATTCTGAACACGGGATGTCATTGAATGTTGCGACTTAGTTTTGTTTTTACCGGTATGTTGACGTCCCTTGTCTGTTTCGATGAGTTTGCTCAGGCCGCTGATGTCAGCTACTTTCGACATGATTACGGGATTGCTCAGGGGGACGCCGCTCTGCCGGAAGATTTTGGTGAGGAATCCGGTCGTGTCTGGCGTGTGCCGACGAGTTCCGGTATTTCTTCACCCTGTGTGCATGGGAATTTCGTTTTTCTCACTACATATGATGAAGCCTCATCCGAACTGGCAACTGTTGCGCTCAATCGGGAGACCGGAGTGACACTGTGGAAACAGGTGGCACCGGCGCAGCGGATTGAAGACGTCCATCCGACAGGTAATCCGGCAGCCTGCACTCCCGCGTGTGACGGCGAACATGTGTATTCGTTCTTCGGCAGTTACGGGCTCCAGTGTTTCGATGTCAGTGGTGAACTGATCTGGCAGCGTGCGATGGGACCGTTTCAGGATGAATTCGGTGCGGCCAGTTCTCCGATTCTGGTTGATGACCTTGTGATTCTGAATGAAGACCACGATGTCGACAGTGTGTTGACGGCCATAGATAAACGGACGGGTGATATTCGCTGGACCACGCCCCGCGACGGATTCACTCGCAGTTATTCCTCTCCGATTCTCCTTGAAACAGCGGGTGAACGGTCTGTTGTGGTTGCCGGGGCGCTCCGACTGGTGGCCTATGAAATTGCTACCGGAAAGCCAAGGTGGTGGGTCAACGGGCTGTCGCGGATTGTGGACCCGACTCCGGTTCTTGCAGACGGTCACCTTTTTATGGCGACATGGACACCAGGTGGTGATTCTTCCAGTCGCATCTCGATGGGACCGTATGCTGAAGCTCTGAATACGTTCGACAGTGATCAGGATGGATTGATCGCCAGATCAGAGTTGAGTGAAGGACCCGTTCTGTCTCGATTCTTTCGCATTGATCTGGATCAGGATGAACATCTGAACAATTCCGAGTGGGACGCCCATGCTCGCGTTTTTGAACTGGCTCAAAACACGGCCATGTCGATTCGGCCAGGTGGAACAGGGGATGTGACGGCATCGGCCATCGAATGGACCTATCGGAGAGGACTGCCAACCGTTCCCAGTTCGATTGTGTACGACGGGGTGCTGTATATGGTGAAGGACAGCGGGATCATCACTACGCTTGATGCCACGACCGGTGATTTACTGAAACAGGGTCGATCGCGTGGTCCGGGGAATTACTATGCCTCCCTGGTCGCCGGGGACGGCAAGGTCTACATGTGCAGTGAGAAAGGGGTTATTACCGTTTTGAGTGCAGGACGTGAATGGTCGATCCTGTCATCGCATGATTTCGGTGAGCGGATCATGGGGACACCCGCGATCAGAGACGGACGGATCTACATTCGCACCGATGATGCCATGTATTGTTTTGGTGGGTGAATGCGGGAGTGTGACAATCGAAATGCCGAAAGTACTGCAACGGAGAATCGGGATGTTCACCCGCAGTCATCACCGCGGGTGATATGTGGGACCAGGTTGAGTAACAGCATCCTGCAT
This sequence comes from Fuerstiella sp., assembly GCA_022447225.1. Lineage (NCBI taxonomy): Bacteria > Pseudomonadati > Planctomycetota > Planctomycetia > Planctomycetales > Planctomycetaceae > Fuerstiella > Fuerstiella sp. Next base: position 349,012 of record JAKVAZ010000001.1, read on the forward strand.
TGACGTTTTTGTCTGCAACCGCAGGTGGTATCCGTTTCCTGCGGATGTCACCTGAAGCGGATCCATACTCTACGATTTTTTCCGATGAAACGGGGACGAGGGGCATCACACTGCCGGCGATTTATTTCGGGACAACAACCGGACGGTTGTGACCGGAACGTAAGGGTTGTGAACAGTGAACCTTTCTGTTCGACCGGTTGCCGCCAGTCAATAGTGTGAAGGTTACTGTCATCTGAAACAGGCATGAGGTTACTATGTTCGTTCATCCGCCCGCTCGTATTGGCGATCGCCTGCAGGATGTCGATACTCCTGCCCTGCTGGTTGACCTTGACGCGCTGGAACACAACATCAGGCGAATGCAGAGCGCAGTGGTTCGGCGCGGTGTGCGCCTGCGGCCGCACTCAAAGACTCATAAATGTGCCGTGATCGCCAAAATTCAGATGGACCACGGTGCCGTCGGGGTCTGTGCTCAAAAAGTGGCGGAAGCCGAGGCATTGGTGTATGCGGGTATCGACAACGTATTGGTGAGTAACCAGGTCGTTGGTCAGCGTAAACTTGAGCGTCTTGCGGCACTTGCCAGGCAGGCGGTGGTTGGTGTCTGCGTGGACGACGCGAACAATATTGCTGAGATGAGCGAACAGGCGGTTCGATTTGGATCGCAGCTGAATGTGCTTGTGGAGATAGAAGTCGGTTCCGAGCGCTGCGGTGTGTTCCCCGGGGAGGCGGCGGTGACTCTGGCCCGTCAGATAGATACTGCTCCCGGGCTTCGTTTTGGGGGGATCCAGGCGTATCACGGGGGAGCACAACACCTTCGTCGGATTGAAGAACGGCAAAAGGCCGTTGCGGATGCAGTGGCCCGGACCGCGGACACGGTCAGTCGGCTGCAGGCGGCCGGACTGGACTGTGAAACCGTTGCCGGTGCGGGCACTGGCACCTATGAATTTGAGCGTGATAGTCAGGTCTTCAATGAGCTGCAGGCGGGGTCTTACATCTTTATGGACGTGGACTATGCGAAGAATTTTGATACGGCAGGCAACCCTGTGAGTGAGTTCAAACACAGTCTTTTTGTGTATACCAGCGTCATCAGCCGTACCGCGGATGTGCGAGCTGTTGTCGATGCCGGTTTGAAAGCCTTGAGTTTTGATTCCGGTATGCCTCTGTTTGCTGATCGTGAAGGACTGACCTACTTTCGACCTTCTGACGAACACGGCCGTGTTCTGTCATCGAATGGAAGCCCCTTACCGGATCCGGGTGAAAAATTTCGACTGATCCCGGGTCACTGCGATCCGACCGTTAACCTGTATGACTGGTTCGTCGGTATTCGACAGGAATACGTCGTGGCCCTGTGGCCGGTTGTGGCACGCGGCGCACTGACTTAGCACGCAAGTCTGATTTCGCACAGATCGCAAATGACACAGATGAGCAGGAGTGTTTGTGGTTACTCAGTGACTCGCAGGCGGCTCGGATTTGTGTTTGCGCAAAAACGGAACCGTCCGGGCACACGTCTGTTTGCGAATCCCTGCAATGAAGATTATCGACCGATCTGCCACGTTAAACGTCCAGATCCTTGACATCGAGGGCATGTTTCTCAATGAACTCGCGGCGAGGTTCAACCTGGTCGCCCATGAGCACTCGAAAGATTTCGTCGGCTGCTGCTGCGTCTTTCATGCTGACCTGCAGCAATGTTCGTTTTTCCGGATCCATACTGGTTTCCCAGAGTTCGTCCGAATTCATTTCTCCCAGTCCTTTGAATCGGGTGAGCGTCAGACCTTTTTCTCCCAGTCGGCGCAGCGTGGGCAGCAGGTCCCGGAGACTTGCTACGTTCACAGTCTGCTCATCGCGATCAATACGAAACAAAAACACCTGTTCCGCATTACGAACTCCGGCGGCCACAAAATCGTCAACGCTCAGACCGTAATCTTTGAGCCGGGCAAGATTCTCATTGATCGTTTTTACTTCATGCAGATCGACCACCTGACAAATGGGTCCAGTCGCTGCCATTTCATCATCTGGGTTGTCAGGATCTTTTTCCGTCGCGTCTGCTCCGCTGAGCTCATGAGCTGATTCCAGTTCGCGAACAAAGGCATCAGAAGCATCACGGTCGAAGAACCAGCGTACCGTGTCCCCGTGATCAACCCGAAAACGCGGCAGACGACTTTCCTCGGTCAGCCCTTGGTTCTTCAGGTGGCCGATGTCAATTCCGCGGCGATCCAGCAGTTCGAGTGGGTGTTCCATTTCTCCGAGGATTTCCACAACCCGCCGCAGATTGTCTCCCTCGAAAACAGTTTCATCGGCTGTGACAACCAGTTTTGCTCCGTCGACTCCCAGGCCGATCAACTCATTCATCATCTGTTCGTGAGTCTGCACGTAGCGGGTCTTTTTCTTCTGCACAACACGGTACAGCGGAGGTTGCGCGATATAAACGAAACCGCCTTCCATCAGTTCCCGCATGTGACGAAACAGAAATGTCAGCAGCAGCGTCCGGATGTGACTGCCGTCAACATCCGCATCTGTCATCACGATGATTTTTCCGTAACGTCGTTTGCTGACGTCCAGTCCTTCACCACCGGCGGCTGGTGAAAGTCCGATTGCGCGGAACAGGTTTGAAATTTCATTACTGTCCAGAATCTTGACGAGCTGTGCCTTTTCGACGTTCAGAATCTTTCCGCGGAGCGGCAGGATCGCCTGAATACTGGAATCACGACCCGTATCTGCAGAGCCTCCGGCAGAGTCTCCTTCCACCAGATAAACTTCGGTGGATTCAAGATCACGGCTGCGACAGTCTCGAAGTTTTTCCGGGAGGCCGCCGGTGGTAATCGCCCCCTTGCGGCGCACCATCTCGCGGGACTTGCGTGCTGCTTCACGGGCTTCCGCTGCGTTGATCGCTTTGTTGACCAGTTTTTTTGCGTTTCCGGGATTCTCTTCGAGGTATTTGGTGAGACCTTCAGAAAAAACGGACTGTACGACACCGTCCACTTCCGGGTTGACCAGTTTAACTTTAGTCTGGGCTTCGAATTTCGGGTCCGGCACACGCACGGATACAACGGCCGTGAGTCCTTCACGAAAGTCTTCTCCCGACGGATTCACATCCTTAAACAGTCCGGATTTTTTGCCGTAATTGTTGAGGCTGCGTGTCAGGGCCGTTCGAAATCCGCTGATGTGTGTGCCACCGTCACTATTGAAGATATTGTTGGCGAACGGACGTACGTTCTCGGTGTAACCATCGTTTTGCTGCAGAGCGATCTCGACGCGAATTCCTTCCGATTCGCCCTGAACGTGGATGATGTCCTGAATAATCGGAGTTTGAGTCCGATTGAGATATCGCACGAATTCAACCAGCCCGTCGTCGTATTGGAATGACTCATTCTGATCAACGCGATCATCCTGCAGGGTAATTCGGATACCTGGTGTCAGGAACGCAAGTTCCTGCAAACGTCGTCGGAGCGTGTCGAATGAAAAAGTGGTATCCGGGAAGATTTCCGGATCCGGCTGAAACGACAGTTTGGTCCCGGTTCGGTCCGAATGGCCCAACTGACGTAGTTCCGACGATCGAACACCTTTTTCAAAATCCATGATCCACACATGACCGTCCCGCTGAACTTCGGCCGTAAGCCAGGCACTCACGGCGTTGACGGCCGTAATTCCGACACCGTGCAGCCCGCCCGTACCGGTCTTGTACCCACTGTCACGGTCGAACTTGCCACCTGCATGGATTTCGGTCAGCACAACCTCCAGGGCCGAACGAGCATCGTCCTTGAGATCACTCACAGGGATTCCACGTCCGTCATCAGAAATCGAAATACTGTCATCAACGTTGATATGAACCGATACCTCGGACGCGTGTCCGTTGACGGCTTCGTCAATACTGTTATCGACAACTTCAAATACGAGGTGATGCAGACCTCCGGCGCCGGTATCGCCGATGTACATCGCGGGACGTTTGCGAATTCCTTCGACCCCTTTCAGGTGCCGAATGTCATCGCCCGTGTAATCGTTGGGTGTGGTTGCTTCTGACACGTTTGTTCCTCTTATTGCACATCCAACAGGCCTGATGAGCCTGCTACCTGACTCGCACAAATTTTAAAGACTGTATTTTCAGGTCCACATAGTTCGACTGTATCGTGCTGAGCAAATCATGTTTGAGATAACTGCTGAGTTCTTCCAGAACAGCACTGTTGCGAACTCCGATTTCCAGTACGCCGTCCCGCAATCGTCGGACATAAGACCGCTGACTGATTCGGTCACCGGCGACTTCGGCCCACACGGCATTCAGACGCTGCTGTCCGGAGACTTCGGCAATTCCCCGGTGGCGAACCACAAGGTCCAAAAGACGCCCCAGAGATGTCGGGCGGTCGTAGGATGACCCGTTCAATGTCAGCTCCCTGCTGATTCTTTCCTGTCATTTGCAGCCAACCACCGGTCTGGAAGCGAAATCGGACAAAACCTGCGTCATTGATCTGTTTTGCCGACATCGACCATGCTCTCGAAATTAACGGTCCTGAGCCAGAGGCATGATGACATAGGTGTACGAATCTTCCACTTTGAACACGGCGGCCATGTCTCCGCTGGTGAGCAGTAATTCCACCAGCGATTCAGGCGGCAGGACCTTCAGGAAATCAGACACATATCTTGGATCGAACGTAATACAAATGTCATCACTGGTGAATTCAATCGGAAGTTCCACGCGGGATTCACCGACATCCTGAGCACGGCTGTTGAGCTTGAGGGTGTTGTCACTAAACAGAAAATCCACACCTCGACTTTCTTCATCGGTCACAATCTGTGCCTGGCGAACAGCAGAATGAAACGGTCCGACTGACAACGGCACTGTCACAGTCGACTCCTTGGGAATCACATCGCGGTACCGCGGAAACCTGCCTTCCACAAGTCGACTGTAGACGACGCACCGTCCGGACCGCATCAGCACATCATTATCCCGCACAGCAACATCAACATATTCAGCATTGTCATCAATGGAACGTTCGAGAAGAGACATTGCACGTGCCGGAACGACAGTCGTGCGTTCCGGAGCTTCAGGGTTACCTTGGGTTTCGCAGGCGGCAGAGGCAACTGCCAGACGCCGACTGTCTGTCGCGGCCAGTGTCACCTGGTCTTCACCGAACTCAACCAGAATACCTCCAAGAGCATACCGAGTGCTCTCCACGTCAGTAGCGAACGATGTTCGACGAATCATTTGCCGGAAGACTGATGATGGAATACGGAAATAATCTGATTCACTGAATTCCGAAACAGGAGGAAATTCACGGGGATCTTCTGAGCTCAGTTTAAACTGAGACGACGATGTCGTGACCAGCAGTGTCTGCTCTTCGGCGTTGATCTCGAACTGCTCATCATGGAGTTCGCGCAGGATGGAGGCGACTTTTTGTGTCGGTAGCAGAGCTTCACCTGTGGAACTGGATGTGATGCCTTCGACGCTGAATCGGATGGCGACTTCCTGGTCGGTACCGATAAGCTCCACTCCGCTGGAATTCAGCTGCATATAAACGTTGCGAAGGATGTCCCTGGGAGTACGACTGGGAACCGCGGCAGCAGCCGACTGAAAGGCGTGTGTGAATTGATTTCGATCACAGGTGAGTTGCATTTTTTTCCCAGGATTTCCGAAGAACAGGGATCAATTGACAAATTGTTGGCTCAATCGCACATCATAGCAGAATCGGGTCTGTCGGGCAGCGGACTGCACCGTCGGTTCGCAACGATTACGACAAATTGGAGTCGTCGTAATGTCTTTTAAAACAATGGGTTACATACAGTCGTTGCAAACTGTTGGCATCACGCGTTCGAATCCACGCGTTCTCAGACATTCACCCTTGCCTGCCTGCCACATCACACCGGGGTGAGTCCTTCAGGACCTGCTGCGCCCAGGTCATGTCGATCGAGGGAGCTGCAGGGCGAACTGTCTGTGATCACACACTCTTGAACGGACCGCGTTCATTTGCTGAGGCGGGTTGCGACGGACCGTATTACTGCCTGCCGGGGCTGTGGTGAAGTTCCCGGACAGTCGGAAACGAATCGGTTTGTCGGACCTTCGCCAGCACCGAACTGATTCCGATCCGCACGTCCTGGTACGCGGCTGAAAATGGTCCGGCTTTACGCCTGGGGTTCGGTCATCGTCATTGGATCCAGAGCGTCCTTCAGTACGTCTTCGGGAAGAATGTCCTGCTCCAGACACAGTTCGCGGATTGTCTTACCTGTGCTGAATGCTTCCTTGGCCAGGGCGGCCGCCTTTTCGTATCCGATATGCGGATTCAGACTGGTACACATGGACAGACTCTTTTCAACGGCTGCCTCGCATCCTTCGACATTTGGTTCCATGTTTACCAGACAGAAGTTGACAAACGTTGTTACGCTGTTGGACAGCAGTCGAATGCTTTCCTGTGTGGTGTGTCCCATTACCGGCATCATGATATTAAGCTGAAACTGTCCTCCGGCTGCTCCACTGAAAGCAATCGTCTGATCGTTTCCTATGACGCGTGCGCAGACCTGCATCAGCGACTCACAGATTACGGGATTAACCTTACCCGGCATAATAGACGATCCTGGCTGCAGGTCGGGAATCTTCACTTCGTAGAAGCCGCAGCGCGGACCGGAACCCAGCCAGCGAATGTTGTTGGCGACGTTGAACAGCGTTGACGCAACTGCACGCAGCTGTCCGTGGCATTCGACAAGACCGTCACGCTGAGCATTCGCTTCGAAATGATTACCGGCTTCAACGAACGGCACATTTGTTTCTTCGGCCAGCACTGCAGCAACCCGTCGGCCGAATTCAGGATGAGTATTGATGCCTGAACCCACCGCTGTGCCACCAACCGGCAGTTCTGCAACGGCGGACATCGCTCGTCCGGCTCGCTCGACAGACAACTCAATCTGTCTGGCAAATCCGCCAAATTCCTGTCCGAGTCGTAATGGAGTCGCATCCGCCAGGTGAGTACGGCCAATTTTGATGATTGTATCCCAGGCAGACGCTTTGGACGCAAGTTCATCGTGGAGTCGCTGCAGTGCGGGAATCAGATCATCATGGATGGCCGTACCCACGGCCACATGAATGGCCGTGGGAAATGTGTCATTGGTGCTTTGCCCCATATTGACATGGTCATTGGGGTGGATTGGCTTTTCCTTCCCAAAACGTCCGTCGCCCGTTAGTTCGAGAGCCCGGCTGGCGATCACTTCATTCACGTTCATGTTGCTGGAGGTGCCGGACCCGGTCTGAAACACGTCAATCGGAAACTGATCATCCAGCGTGCCTTCGGCCACATCACGGCATGCCTTCAGCAAGGCCTCCACCTGTTCCCTGGTGAGCGGATTTCGGCCCGTTCCGGTCAGTTTTCCGAGATCTTTGTTCGCCTGGGCACAGGCGAATTTGACTCGGCCCATTGCATGAATCAATTCAGGCGGCAGTTCCCAGCCGGAAATCGGAAAATTCTCAACGGCACGCTGTGTCTGAGCACCGTAGTAGGCTTCGGCCGGGACCTGAACCTCCCCCATAGAGTCACGTTCAATGCGAAATTCTGACATGTGAGTTTTACTCAGGTTGAATTGGAGTGCGATTGTTCGATTCAACCGGATAATATCCGCATCCGGTCAATTGGCAATCCGCCGTTGACGTCATCACTGTTTCACCTCGTTGAATCCTGTTCTTCATGGCCTACGCAATCATCGGCACTGCCGGACACATTGACCACGGCAAGACCAGTCTGGTCCGGTCGCTGACCGGGACCAATACCGATCGTCTGGCAGAAGAGCAGCGCCGCGGTATGACGCTGGATCTGGGGTTTACCTGGTTTGATGTGAATGAACACCGGCTCGCGGTCATCGATGTGCCAGGACACGAAAAATACATTGCGAACATGTTATCCGGAGTGGCAGCCCTTGATATCGGTATGCTGGTCGTTGCCGCCGATGAAGGTGTGGCACTGCAGACCCGGGAACACCTGGCTATTCTCACATCATTGGCAGTGCCGCGGCTGGTTGTGGTGATGACCAAAGCTGACCTGTCCGACGAAATCACGATGGAAATCATCGAAGAAGATCTTCGTGACCTGACCGAACAGGCGGGATATTCAGAAGTCAAGATTCACCGCGTGTCTTCCAGGACGGGCGACGGAATTGAGCAGCTTCGTGAAAATCTGCGGTCTCTTGTGTCCGACATCGATCGACCCGAGCCCGGCGGGCCTTTTCGAATGCCGATTGACCGAAGCTTCAGTGTACCAGGTCGGGGCTGTGTAGTGGCCGGGACGGTCTGGCAGGGGTATGTCAGAAACGGTGATCAACTGCAGGTACTGCCTGCCGGTACGGTCGCGCGTGTTCGTGACGTGGAAGTCCACGGTGATTCCGTAGAGACCGCACAGACCGGATACAGGACGGCACTGAATCTGGCGGGTGTGTCACACACTGATGTAACGCGAGGCTGTGAACTGGTGGCAATCGATTCGTATCAGGCATCAAATCGGTGCGTTGCAGAGATTCGCATGTACGACGACGCTCCGGAAGTCGTTAACGGTCGGATTGTCCGGATGCACACTGCAGCAGGGAGCAGAGAAGTTAAAGTCCTGACAGGTGGTGGTTCGCTGCTTCCGGGAGAGAAGACGGCGGCCATCCTGAAGTGTGAGCAGTCGGTTTTGCTGATACCAGGCCAGCCGCTTCTGTTGCGCCGTCCCGGCGCCAGCGGGACATTTGCCGGCGGACGCGTGCTGGCCGCTTCCCGCATTCCTGATCTGCGAACAGGAGTTCTGGTTGAGTTTGGCAGGAGACTGGCGAATCATCCTGCATCTGTACTGGAAACCTGGCTGGACCTGTGCGGGCACATCGACCTGTCAGATCCGGCCGTTGCCATGGATATGGGAATCACATCCGAGACACTCGACGAACATTATCGGGCGGGCCAACAAAACGGTACGATTTACGGGGTTCCGAAATCGTCGGTTGTTGTGTCAGGCAAAGGCCGGGAATCACTCAGCCGTGCCATTATTCAGCGACTGGAAGGACGGTCTCGGGACGGTAGAGCGGTCTGGACAGATGAAGCGTCACTGACTGACGAACTGCGTGCACTGGCTCCGGAGGTGGTGATTCGATGGCTGCTTGACGAGCAAATAAACAGCGGGCAGGTCATCCGGCTCAATCGCCAGATTACTGCGGCCTCTGCCCTGAACCTGTCGACGTCACAGCAGCAGGTTCTGACCAGGCTGCTGAATCGTTACCAAGAGGAACGTCGGCCGCCAAATGCCTCCGGTTTGCCCGAGCTTGAAAATAAGCCACGGAAAGAACTCGATTCACTGATCAAACTGGCCGTGTCTCAGGGTATGCTGCTGAATCTCGGTGGTGGCTGGTTTCTGACGCCTGCTGTTGTTGAGGAGTTGAAACAGCAACTGCGGGAACTGTTTTCCGTGCGTTCGGAACTCACAGTGGCTGAGATTCGAGATCACTGGGGATTGACCCGAAAGCACGCAGTCCCGTTCCTGGAGTACTTCGACAGCTCGGGATTTACCTGTCGAAATGACAATCACAGAACCGCCGGCCCCGGTCTGGGGTAGGCCCTTGCAGTATTCCGCACCAACGATGTCCAGTCCACTTCGCAATCTTCCGGCTGTTAATACGGTGCTGAGCCACCCGGACGTTGACGAACTGCACGAGGAGATGTCGCGCGCCCAGCTGACTCATTGTGTGCGTGTTGTTCTTGATGACCTTCGCAGTCAGGTGAGGGCAAGGCCGGATTCGATTCCGGAAATGACACTTGCTGCTGTTGCCCGTCGAACGGTTGAAGCCGCTCAGCAGTTGAAACTTCGGCGGATGAATTCCGTCATCAACGCCACGGGTGTCGTGCTCCATACCAATCTGGGTCGAGCAGCCCTGTCAGATTCAGCGACCACCCGGATTCTTCAGGCGGCTAAAGCGACAAATGTCGAACTTGATCTGGACTCGGGTCGTCGCGGGCGTCGGGGGATCTATGCCGAAGACCTGATCCGGCAGTTGACGGGAGCAGCGGATGCGCTGATCGTCAACAACTGCGCGGCAGCCACGATGCTGGCGCTGCAGGGAGTGGCCGTCGGAAAAGAAGTCATTATCTCCCGGGGCCAGCTTGTGGAAATTGGTGGTGGATTTCGGCTGCCGGATGTGTTTGAAGCGGCCGGGGTGATTCTGAAAGAAGTCGGGACATCCAATCGAACCCGGGTCGACGACTATGAGAAAGCGATCCACCACAAAACCGGAGCAATTCTTCGGGTGCATCGCAGCAACTTCCGGGTGTCCGGGTTCGTGGCGGAACCGTCAGCCGCTGAACTGGTCGGTCTCGCCCGCAGGCATAATCTGCCCATGATTGATGATCTTGGCAGTGGCTGTCTGACAAGCCTCGTTTCGCTTGGCCTGGATGAGCCGGATGTCGCTTCCAGTCTTGCCTCCGGTGCAGACCTCGTTCTCTTCAGCGGAGACAAACTGCTGGGAGGACCGCAGGCCGGAATTCTGCTGGGCAAATCAGACTGGATTGGGCGACTTCGCAGGCATCCGATGGCTCGGGCCACCCGGGTCTGCAAACTGACACTCGCGGCGCTCGAAGCGACGCTGGAAGATCACCTGGCGGGCAATGCATTCGATTCAGTTCCTGTCCTGTCGATGCTGTCCATGTCTGCAGAACAAATCAGGGAACGCTGCGAACGCACTGTAGATGAATTATCCGATACTGGACTGAATCTTTCGGTGGTCCCGTGTCAGTCAGAAGTAGGCGGCGGCAGTATGGCCGATCAGCCGATCGCCAGTTTTGCTGTACGGATCGACGGAGCTCATGCAAACGAGCTGGTAAAGTTACTGCGCACCGGTAACGCACGGATTCTGGGACGGATTGAAGCCGGAGCCGTACTGCTGGATTTTCGCACGGTTCGGCCGAAAGACGATTCAATCCTGATCGACGAACTGAGACGGATCACACGAGAACTGTGGAGAACGGATCGATGAGAATCATCCGATCGGTGATGGATTGTGCTCACCCCGCCGGCAAAGCAGGCCCACCGGGGAATAACCAGTGAAAGCGGAATACGCCTGTCGCCGTCATGTGGTGCTCGTGGGAGTCGGCCACACTAACGCTCACATCGTTCGCATGTGGGCCATGGATCCGCTGCCGGACACAGACCTTACGTGTATTTCCGACAGCGGGACAGCAACTTACTCTGGATTTCTGCCGGCAGTACTGGCAGGTCAGCTTCCTGCGAGGGCGATGGAAATTGATCTGGTACGACTGTGCGCAGCAGCGGGTGCTCGCTTAATAACAGACCGGGTGACGGGACTGGATCGCGTCCGGAAACAGCTGCTGTTTGCTGAACGGCCGTCAGTGCCGTACGACGTCGTTTCTGTTGGAATTGGCTCCGTGCCGCAGATGCCGGATATCGGTGCCGACTCTCCGTCGCTGGTAACGATCAAGCCGATGAGCTCGTTTCTCGATCGTCTGCAGGCTGCTGTCAGTCGTTGCACACCCCGATCACGACAACTGCAGGTGGTTGTCGTCGGAGGCGGCGTGGCGGGTGTGGAAGTCACACAATGCCTGTCGGCACGTTTGAAACTGCTGACGCAGTCGGAATTTCATATCACACTGGTCGATCGAGGGAACAAGTTACTGCCTGGTTGTACGCCGAAAACAACTCGTCGTGTGCTGAACACGATTCAGGAATATGGCCACACTGTGCTGCACAGCAGTTCAGTTGAGCAGGTTGATGAATCCGGTGTCAGACTGCAAACCGGTAACTTTCTGCCGGCTGACATCGTGATCTGGGCGACAGCCGCTGCGGCCCCTGCCCTGTTGTCAGAATTCGATTTACCAAAAGACGATCACGGTTTTTTGCTGACCGATGCTACGTTGCGCTGCAGCGGTACGGATTCGATCTTTGCCGTTGGTGATACCGGGACCATGGAGCATGCAGCGGTCCCCAAGGCGGGTGTCTATGCGGTACGCCAGGGCCCCATACTTTGGGAGAACATTCAACGACAGCTGGACGGTCGCGGGCTGGTTCCCTTTGTTCCGCAAAAATCATTTCTCAAGCTCCTGAACATGGGGGACGGAACAGCGGTGGGTGAATGGCGGGGCATCAGCTTTTTCGGTCGCCCGGTCATGAGACTGAAACAGTGGATTGATCAGCGATTCATGGACAGATATCAGCAGTTGCCGGACCGGATGAAAATGCCGGACGACATGCAGTGTCGGGGCTGTGGCTGCAAACTGGGTGGAGATGCCCTCAACGCGGCGCTCGGTGCTGCTGTTGACGGTTCCCGGGACGATGCAACTGTGATCCGTATTGGTCCAAACGTTTCAACCGGTGAGTCCGTGCTGGTCACTACGGACTTCTTTTCTGCTCCGTTTCCGGATGCGTGGCTCACAGGTCGCATTGCTGCCATCCATGCGGCCAGTGACATTTATGCCACGGGGGCAAAGCCGTTTGCTGCAGAAGCGATCGTGGTCTTACCGGATGGTGACGGAGTGACCCAGCAAAACATGTTGAGTGACTTCCAGCAGGGGGCGGAACGTGAATTCCGTCTTATGGGTGCCACAATAACGGGTGGTCATACGATCACCGGGCCACGATGGGAGGTGGGGTTCACTGTGTTTGGACGCCCCACTGGAAACCATCTGATCCGCAAACAGGGAATGAATCCGGGAGATCAGCTTGTGCTGACCAAGCCTCTGGGAAGCGGAGTCCTGATGGCAGCTCACATGCGTGCGAAGTGTCAGTATTCCGACTTCGAATCCATGATCGGAATCATGCTGTCCGGAAATCATGAAGCTGCCAGGATAGCGGTGGATCTTGGCGTAGTTGCCGGGACGGACATCACCGGATTTGGGCTCTTGGGACACCTGCACGAGATGCTGACAGATGACGTACGAGTAACCCTGAATGGAAGCCGTATTCCGGTGATGCCGGGCGCGATTGAGGCTGCGCAGCATGGTGTTACCAGTTCTCTGCTGCCATCGAATCGATGTTATCTGCGAGACGTTGATGTTCGCGGGAATTCGGGTCTTCCGTTGCTCCCCTGTTCGAAGACTGTCAGGCAGATGTCCGGCGAACGACCTGTTACCGCCGAACAGATCCCGGACGACCGTGCCGGGCGAAGCGAGTCAGTCGATTTACTCCTGGATCCACAAACCTGCGGCGGGCTTCTACTGGCTGTGCCCGGTGAGTGTGTCACTGAATTCCAATATCGTTTTGCCGAGTGCGGGCTGTCGGAGCCTGCACTTATCGGGACCGTTTCTCACGCGGAATCTTCGGCTCCACGAATCATTGTGAAATTCTGATTCTGTCTGAGCAGAACGAGTCATTCGTGGCGACGGTGTGATCGGTATAGCGACACAATCAGGGTGACTTTGTGAGGAGTGTTGTGGAGTCAGGTTGCGGCTGTCAGCTGTAAATCGATGAAAAAAGCCACGACGTGCTGCACGTCGTGGCCTGGCCCCTGGCAGGTTCTGTCCGTCGCTTTGTCTATACGTCAGCATTATTCGGTGCAGGCTTTTTGCCTTTCCTGTGCCGGCCGCCGTGTTCGTCTTGATTCTGACCTCTGTTACCATGACGTCTGCGACCACCGCGTCTTTCGGTGATTCGTTTTGCCATCTGTTCGATTTCTAATTTGTCGATAGAACCATTTCCATCAGAGTCGATGCGATCGAATCCACGAAGAAGTCGGTCCGAAGCTTCATCTCTCGAAATCAGACCATCTCCGTCCGTGTCTGATTCCATCAATTTCTCGACGAGTTTTTCCGGTGACGGTCCTTCGCCGCGACTGCGGTTTCGGCGTTGTCCCGGTCCGCCTTCGGGAGGCCCAGACTGACCGAAGTCATCACCTTCCGGACCGCGGTTTCGGCGTTGTCCCGGCCCACCTTCGGGAGGACCAGGTCGACCAAATTCATCACCTTCCGGACCGCCACGTCGGCGTTGTCCCGGCCCACCTTCGGGAGCACCACCGTGTCCAGCACGTTCGGGACGAAGTTCTTCCACCGTAATATTTCCGTCACCGTTTTTGTCAAGTGTTTTGAGCGCGATGACCGCTCTGTCGATTTCTGACGACGAGATCACTCCATCAGCATCGGTATCCAAAGCCGCAATAATCGGGGGAGGACTATGATGGCCAGGTCCGCGCCGTCCGCGATTTCCCCGTCCGCGGCGTCTTCCTCCGTTAGCCGGAGTTTCTCCGTTATTTGGGTTTTGCAGCTGTCTGCCGGCTGGTGGATTCCTGTCGTCACCGGCCCGGGACAAACTGGTTTCCATTATCAGACCGGTTGTCGCCGCCAACATCAAAAAGGGTGTAATTTGTCGCATCACGAGGTCCTTTCCTTTTATGTTCGTTACACCAGCTGTCAGTCGGTTTTGCTGGTTGTTTGTGTCTGTCTGCTGTTACAAACCTGGATCGTTGCGCTGAGTGTCGGCAAATCCGGGAGAAATTCAGATGTGTCGATCTTTTATACGGCTTCAACCTGATCAGACGTCGTTCTGAACTGTCGACACCCCGTGCAGCAGGGCGTTTCCCGAGGCCGTCAACCGGTTATGATCGTGGTTCTCACCCTTCCGGCAGTGATTGCCACCACGCCCGACGAACGCATCGCACCTGACAGAACCAAGCGTTGACATTTTCAGAAGACCCGACGGAGATGTTGCTCGCCGGGGTGGACCGATTCCTGCTGAAGCAAATTGCCGAAACCTGCGTCCCTTGATGTTCCACAACAATGCGCACGTCCTCAGCCCGCTGACAAAGCTCGATGGTTCGTCTGTGTGGTACCATGGTCTCACTCCCAATCACAATCACGAAACATTGAGTCCCGGCAAAGTGCCTGCACCATGTGGTATCGAATCCCTGCACTCCGTCGTCGGTTTTCGTCACGATGAACAGGAACGGCTGTACTTTGCAAACGATGTGAGAGTGCATGGATGCAATCAGCACGGCGATGTCGTAACGTGATGTTCCTGATTTCGGCAAGTTCACCCGCATTGGAGGTTCCCGGTCGTGGCAGCAGACATCCGCATGGACGGTGATCGGCCCACCAATCGACGCTGGGTTATCTTTTTTCTTGCCGCCGGGACTTCATTTATTTTGTACCTGCACCGATTCACTTGGCAGTTTGTACGACCGGAACTCATGAAAGAGTACGGTTTCTCAAACCTGCAGGTTGATTCGCTCTACACACTGTTCAGCGTAACCTATGGCCTGGGGCAGATTCCCTGTGGAATCATCTGCGACTTTTTCGGTCCCCACATGTTTCTTGGAATCATCATCGCCGCCTGGTCTCTGATGATGCCGTGCGTGGGCCTGGGCGGCGGACTGTACGGCGTAGGGGTGTCGCGTCTCCTGTTTGGAGTCACTCAGGCCGGTTGCTATCCGTCGCTGGCCAAAGTTACAAGGGTCTGGTTTGCTGAAGAGAACCGTACAAGTCTGCAGGGACTGATTGCCAGCTTCTTTGGACGTAGTGGTGGCGCCGTTTCTTCTATGGTCATTGGCATAGTCCTTATGGGCTGGCTGGAGCTGACATGGCGGTGGTCGCTGATTGTACTTGCTGCCACAGGTGTCGGATTTTCCTTCGTCTTTCTGAAATTCTGCCGAAACAGCCCGGTGCAGGACCCGCTGGTGAATCAGGCCGAACGGGATCTCATCCGCGGGGATGACACTGTCGACGTTGCTGAACCAGCTGTGTTGTCGGTCCGGCGGGCTATCCGAAATCGAAGCATGCTGGTTTTCGTTATTCAGCAATACATGAATGCCGGAGCTGATTATGTTTATTCGGCGATCATGGTCAGCTATTTCATAACTGCGCGCGGTGTTTCGGATATGGCAGTTGTGGGACTGTTGACCAGTGCTCCGTTGTGGGGCGGTGCGGTGGGTGGAGTTGCTGGTGGATTCATCAATGACGGCCTGATTCGCCTCACCGGCCGTCGTCGATTTGCACGCAGCAGTGTTGGATTTTTGGGTAAGACGATTGCGTGTGGATTTCTGTTCCTTTCCATCAACCACCCCGATCCCGCGTGGGGGGCGGGGCTGCTGTTTGTCACCAAGTTCTTCAGCGACTGGAGTCAACCCACAGTTTGGGGTGCCTGCACGGATATCGGCGGGCGATGTTCAGCCACTGTTTTCAGCATCATCAACTCGGCCGGCAGCGTGGGAGGAACGGTGACACCAATCGTCGGCGGACTTCTGCTGGACCGTTACACCACGACGTCAATCGTTGACGGTGTCGAGCAGGTAGTGACGAATTTTAATCCGGTTTTTCTGATGGTTGGATTGATGTATCTGGCCAGCGCCGTCGGGTGGCTGTTCATCAATACGGAGAACTCACTCGATGTTGATGAACGTACTGATCAGCAGGAAAAGAGATCGCCATCATGAGGGATCGTGGATTGGTGACACGCAGGCCTGTTCGTACCTTTTTCTCCATTCGGCAGAACCATCGTCCTTGACTCGAGTGAGGTTCACCCCTGACACAAATGCGGGAAGATCACCGCTGGTAAATGCATCCCACAACTGCTGAGCGTGAGTAAACCAGCTCTTCGTACCGGACGGCCAGTCCAGACGCAGCAGTAAATCCGGATGTGGATACGGCTTATCCTTTGCTTCGATGCGGTATTTTTCCACGATATCCCAGTTTACCGTCACTCCAATTCCTGGTGTGTCGGGAATCGGACTCAACCCGTTCGATACGACCCAAGGTTCGTTAATGAACTGATCTGAGTACATGTGATTACAATGGATTGCCGGCCATCGCGCATGAGACAGTGCGGCCTGAATATGCAGGCAGTACGCTGCTGCAAGATTTGAGCCCACCCACTGCAGCCAGAACGGTTTGTTGAATTCGGCGCATGTCCGACCGCGGCTCAGGGCATTGCTGATTCCTCCTTCCATCACGAATCCGTCACAGATATCCCGTCGAATCTGAGTTTCGAAAGCCGGGCGATCGACGTGATGCGCAATGGGTACGCTTAAATGTTTGCGCAGGGCACGGTTGCCTTCGACGTCTTCCTGTGCGATGGGACTCTCCCAGATGGCGACTTTTTCGAAACGTTCCAATCGTTTACAAAGCGGTCGTGCGACGGCAGGATCCAGTCCGAAGTCGTTGAAATCCATGTCGAGCTTGAAGTAATCCGGCACAGCATCTGACAGGCGGGCCACCTGATCCTCCAGATCGAACCACGGTCGGGCTTTAGTTTTGAATGTGGTGTATCCGTGTTCGACGGCTTCGGTACATTCGCAAATCCAGTCTTCGACAGGCATGTCAATCGCCCACCATCCGACGTGAGCGAACGAACGGATCTTTTGCCCGAGAAGGCCCCAGACCGGGGTGTCGAGCGACTGGCCGACGGCGTCGAACAGTGCCATCTGCAGTCCGGCTCCCAGCGAGTCATCCCACATTACGGCTGCCGGATGCTGACTGTGGACCCGTTCGACGGCTTCGTCAGTCACCTCGCCCCAGGTGTAATAAGGCATGGTCTCGCCGACTCCGACAACGCCGTTGCTCAGCGTGACCTTGCACAGTTCGAACAGCGACCAGTGCGGAATCTCACGAACCATATTGCGCCAGGGCACTTCCCTGAGAGGCAGGTCGACCCAAATACGCTCGATCGATTCTATTTTCATTACTTGTTCACTTTCCGTTACCGTGACTGGACACCGGACGACAGCCGCTTTCACAATGAATATCAGGAAGCATATCCTGCCGACAGTTGTCGACCAAACGGGGAATCCGGCATTCGGCTTTAGGCGCTGCGAAACACGACATGACAGTTCAAATCAGAAATATCCGCTGTATTCCCACGGCTCCGGCCGGCATCCGTCTGCTCATTGTGAAAGTTGAAACGACTGAGGATGGGTTGCATGGCCTGGGTTGTGCCACGTTCACACAGCGACCGCTGGCCGTGATTGCAGCGGTTGAGCAGTACCTCACTCCGTTTTTGAAAGGACGAAACGTTGACGAAATCGAGGACATTTGGCAGTCTGCTTATGTCAGTTCCTACTGGCGCCAGGGACCGGTGCTGAATAATGCGTTGTCCGGTGTGGACATGGCCCTGTGGGACATCAAGGGCAAGAGAGCCGGCATGCCGGTTTACGAATTGCTGGGTGGTAAGTGCCGTATGGCAGCGCCTGTCTATGTTCATGCCTCCGGCCGAGAGTTCCGTGACGTGACTGAAAACGCCGGCCAACTGATGTCTCAGGGATTTCGACACATTCGAATGCAGGTTGAGGTTCCAGGTCAGGCTACCTATGGAACGGAATCCGATCTGCAGACCCACGATACGGTTGATGGTCCTACCGCCCCGCGAAACATTTTTGAACCGGCAGACTACGCACGGCTGGCACCAAAACTTTTCGAACATGCCCGCAGTGAACTTGGTGACGAAGTCGAACTGCTGCATGACATTCACGAACGTCTGCCGGCACCGCTTGCCATCCGGCTGGCTAAAGATCTGGAGCCGTTTCGGCTGTTCTTTCTGGAAGATGCATTGCCACCTGAAGACATCAGCAGCTTCCGTCGTCTGCGGGCAGCCAGCGGTATCCCGATTGCCATGGGTGAATTGTTTACGAACGTCAGTGAGTATCTGCCGCTGATTCAGAATCAGCTGATTGATTTTATTCGTGTCCATCTTTCAGACATCGGTGGACTGACGCCGGCCCGCAAATTGGCCGCACTTTGCGAATTCTTTGGTGTGCGTACCGCCTGGCACGGTCCCGGTGACACATCGCCGATTGGCCATGCAGCGAACCTGACCCTGGACCTTTGCGTACCGAATTTCGGTATTCAGGAATTTACCCGTTTCAACCAGGCAACTCATGACGTTTTTCCTGGTTGTCCGGAACTCCGGGACGGGATGTTGTGGCCAAACGATCAGCCGGGATGGGGGCTGGAGATCAACGAGAGGCTTGCGGCAGCATTCCCGTATCCTGAGCACCCGTTCAACGGGGCATGGCCGGCCATTCGAAAACGTGATGGTAGTGTGATTCGCCCCTGATTGTATCGTTGCCTGACTGTTCACAGTTACACACCTACACACCAGAATTTTGTGGAGATCAATGTGTCTCGAATTGTTATTGCTGAATGTAAACAGGAAGTCTCGACTTTCAATCCGGTTCCCAGCACCTATGAAGACTTCCGTCTGCGGCAGGGACAGGCTGCTCTGGACTATCACCGCAACGTCCGCGAAGAAGTGGGTGGAGCGCTGGGTGTTTTTGAAGAATCCGGTTCTGTGGAAGTTGTCCCCACGTTTGCGGCGAGCGCCAATACTTCGGGAGGTCTTCTGACAACGGAGAGTTTTGATCGTCTGAGTAACGATCTGCTGAGTCGTCTGGCGGAGGCAGGCCGAGTTGATGCGGCGTACTTTGCACTGCACGGGGCCATGCAGGCGGAGAGTGAGAATGATCCGGAGGGTTATCTGCTTCAGGAGGCCAGACGGATTCTTGGCGAAGACATTCCGTTTGTGGTTTCGCTCGACTTACACGGAATTCTCACGGATCGAATGCTTGAACACTCCAATGCAATCGTTGCGTTCCACACGTATCCTCACGTTGACTTTTTCGAGACCGGAGTCCGGGCCGCGAAATTACTGTTGCAGATTTTGGCAGGAGAAGTCCGTCCCGTAACAGCCCGGGTAAAAATCCCTGTGCTGGCTCGCGGTGATGAAATGATCACAGAGACCGGATCTGTCTCTGAATGCATTCAACTGGCCCGGTCAGTTGAATCGAGTGAAACCGGACTTTCCGCGGGTGTGATGTGGGGCAACCCTTTTACCGACGTTCCCGAACTTCGAACCAATAGTTTCGTGGTCATGAACGGAGATGAATCGGCCGCAAAAGAACGTGCTGTCGAACTTGCCGAACGATTTTGGAGCCATCACGAAAAAATGCGGGTTCCGCTGACCAGCCTGGAGGACGCAGTGCGTCAGGCATCTGCGGTTACATCCGGTACCGTGGTGATGATGGATGCGGCAGATGCGACCAGTTCGGGGGCGTCCGGTGACAGTAATGCGATCCTGAGTGAGGCCATTCGTCAGGGATACCGTGGTCGATTATTGGCGCCTGTAGTGGATCCGGCTGCAGTCCAAAAAGCGATTGCTGTCGGTGTGGGTGGAACGATTGTTACGCCTGTTGGCGGAGCACTTGATCCCGATCGATATCAACCCGTCGAAGTTGAGGCACGTGTGTGTTCCCTGTCTGACGGCAAATTCCAGAGTGAGTCATTTGGATGGTACTGGGATGCAGGACCCACGTCCGTGTTGCAGGTCGACAACATCACGCTTGTAGTCGGTACGCGTCCGGTCAGTCTTTTCGATCGTTCCTGGTTTTTGGCGAACGGTCAAAATCCGCGACGATTTGACATGGTTGTCGTTAAGTCTCCCCACTGCGAGTCGCACATGTTTGCCGACTGGTGCACGAAGTTAATTAACGTGGACGCTCCCGGGGCGACCAGTGCCAACCTGAGCAGCCTGGGACACACGATTTGTGCCCGCCCGATATTTCCACTTGATTCCGGCGTTGAATTTGAACCTGTGGCAGACATCTTCTGCAGGACATAATCCGTACTCCTGTACTGCACTGCCGGACAATTTTCGATTCGCCTGTCGCACGGACAAAAAAGTTTGGCAATGCATTCAGGACCCGGGACAGGCAGTTCCTGCCGGCAGCGGTCGCCATCAATCAATTCACTGAACACACCACCTGTGAACGATGTCTCGTGGTGCATGGACTGCCCTACTCAAAAATAATCTGAGGCTGGGTATGATGGGCGAAAAGAGGCCGGGAACTGCAGCACACGGTTTGACAAATACGACACCTGCACAGGCAATGAAATCCCTGATCATCAGATGATACCTGCCCGGCCGCAGTTGTTGCGGGGTATGATCACTGATACTCGAATTTGGCATTGTTTTAAGTCCGGGTTTCGGATTCCACCTTCATGCGCCGAATCAGAGCCTGGAGTTTGCGTCGATGCGGTGACGTTGTTGACTCTATCTGCTGCAGATAGCGGAATGCCGCCGGTTGGCTGTTTCCAGGTAACCGATCCGCCTTTTCAAACCGCAGCTTTTAGATTTCCGCTTCCATCAGACGTTCGGCAGATCGATGTTTTTTGGGGTCGCTGCAACATTCAGCTGTTCCCTCAGTTTGTCCAGGAGCTCTGTCTTGTCCGTAGCGTCAAGCGACGAGGCATCGATTTCCTTCAACGTATGTTCATGCTGATCGATGACCATTTCAATCTGGCTGAAAGCAATTTCACAACAGTGAGTCAGCTCGGACGGAACCCGTTATGGACTCCAGTAGTTGACGATATTCTGCCAATTCATGGTCGGTGCCCTGCCAAAGAACCAGCAGTGTAAATTCCGTCGTGCGGACGCTTTGCAATGAAGCAGTGTTCATCAGTTCAAAACAGGAAAAATGCACTTCTTTCGCATATGCCGGCATTTCGGCAAGCTGCTGTTCCGCAGGACTTTCCTCTGCATCATCGTATTCTTCAGTGAATGCTGCGACACAGGACTCAATGACCTGTGGCGGCGGTGGGCAGCCGCCGAGAATATGCATTGACCAGAAACACGTTCCCTCGTTCGATATGGTGATGACGATGTCGTCATCGTTTCCGGATTCTTCCAGTTCCCAGATATCCGGATACAGGAACCGGATGCCGTACTTCTGAAACGGAACCAGGCTGGCTTCGACGGGAATGTCCATACAGTTGTCTCTGCAAGTAGAGTGAACCGGGAGTCACAGGACATTCAACCGTACCTCCCGACGTCCGAAGGTCAAGACTGTGTGGCGTCCGCACACCTGAAATTCGATGATCGATTTCGTCTGACGTGGGTTCACCACTGCCGGTGGAAAAATCAAGGTTACCAGGTGATAGGCCGAACAACCCGGCCTGTATTCGGGGACAACGTCCATCACCACGACAGTTTACTCCCTGTTGATCCGTGCGTATCATGGAAGGTGTCGCCATTCAGCCCTTCATTCCGGGAAAATCTCGCATGCGTGGTCAACGACTGTTGCGCCCGGTTGCTGTGTGTGGAGTTCTGCTGGTGTGCCCGATCTCGTCTGCGGCTCCGCCTGAACCGGTGCCGGACAAGGAGTTGAACCAGTCGGCAGATAACCGGAATCAGCGACCTCCGCTGATGCCGCTTCCGGATGCACTTAGCGGACTGCTTGATAATGCAATCCCTCTGAATCCTCAGAGAACCGTGTTTCTGAACCGAGACGAAAAACGAATTTACCTGCACACCGAAGTTTCCTGCAGAAATTGCGTTCTCGAAATGTTGTGCGTTCCCATAGGGCAGCGCGAACACGAAACCATTCTGAATGTCAGGGCCCGTGCTTTTGTGATTCACGCAGGTCTGGTTGCACTGGGCCTGAAACCGGGAAAACCGGCTGCTTTCTATCCTGATTACCGTCCGCCGGAAGGGCCGGCACTGGACATGCGTGTGCACTGGGTTGACAGAACTGAGAAACTACAAAGTGAAGACCCGCGTTCGTGGATTCGACACTCAATTCATCGTTATTTTTCCCGGTCACTGGCGGCCGCGCCCCCAGGAATCGAACTTCCGCACGAAGAACTGCGGTACGATCCGTATAACAGACAGATCCTGTGGTACGGACCGATGACAAAAAAACAGCGTCAACATTTGCTGACGCTTTGGGAGGATATAAATTACCAGGACGCGATCAGGCAGTTTTATGAAGAAAGCCAGTCGCGACCGATGGAGGCCGGTTTTGTATTCACCGGCAGTCGCTGGCACACGAATGAAGCAACCGGCCGGCGGCGTTATACCGCAGAGGATGGTCACTTCATTACGGTCGCCAATTTTCCGTCGTCAACAATCGATATAGCGGAGGCCAGTTCTTCATCCGATGGAGGTCAGTTGTACGAAGCCTGGGAACAGCGGATTCCGGCGGAAGGAACGCCGGTGATCCTGGAAATCGGTCCGACGATCCACAGCACAAAGCCAGGTACGTCAGACAGCTTCCCGAAGCCTTCTGTCTCTTTGGAACCGAACGAGTGACCGGTGCCAGCCGGCGGTCAGCTGAATGTCAGCTGAATATTGAGGTCGACAGTCGGGCTTACGCTGTTCCATCATCTTTGCGGCGGGAAGGGACTGTCATCCGCCCCCTCCTGTGTAACTGCCGTGAGATCACCTAAACGTCATGCTTCGTCGTCCGGTACGTTCAGGATTGCTGTTTTCGCAACGACTGGTCGGGTGGGCAGTCAGTACCGGTGTCCTTAACTGTATGTTCTGAAGGTTGCCAAATTCAGTAGACGGCAATTACTCGCAGGCCAATGCACCGCGTCGGCAGTGATGATTGCTGTAGTCGCTGCCGCGATTCCCGGTGCTGTTTTTTTAAGAATGTACAGTGCCTGACGAAGAAATAATTTAGCTGCGGAAAGACGCACGGGTTTCCCGGGGAGGCAGATCATCGAGGAGTTTCGTAGAAAGGTATGCCTCAGTCTATCGGTGTTAACCCGACAGAAGCGGCCCTGTGCTTGAAATCGACATGGTTAACTCGTTCCGGGGCCATCGATAGCAGGATTTGTTGTGCAGTTCGTTTTGCGACTTGGACCAACAGCATATCATGCATAGAACATTTGTTTTTCTCCAGGTGGTGACAGGGTTGGTTGCTACAATGACCAGACCGTATCTGCCACTTGCTTCCATGTCGTCAGTCGGACGGTCAAATGTTTCTGCGAAGTAGTCTGATCACTTTCCTGTGTGCTGTAACTGCGTCGGTCGGTAATGCCCGGCTCACTGACGAGCAACAGGAACTATGGAAGCATGCGACAGAGATCCTCACCCGGTCGTGTCTGAAATGTCACGCCGGCGAGTCTCCCAAAAGTCAACTGGATCTCAGCACACGTGCCGGAATTCTTGCAGGCGGAGAACTGGACGGACCTGCGTACGATGCTGATGACCCGAACAACAGCAATCTGATACGGGTGATTCGCTATGATGGTCTGGAAATGCCGCCGAACCGGCAATTATCTGCTGCTGACATTCGGTTTCTGGAACTTTGGGTGCAGCAGGGAATGCCGTGGCCCCGGGAGCAACTGCAGCTCGAATTCGATCAAGTAACGGGTCCTCCGGAAGTTAACGAGGACACGAAAAATTTCTGGTCGTTCAGGCCGCTGACGGAACCAGCTGTACCGGACTCCGACTGGGGGCTCAATGCGATCGACAGTTTTATTTTCCGTCGGCTGATAGAGAACGGGCTTGAGCCGTCGCCTCCGGCCGATGCGCAAAGCCTGGTGCGTCGGATGTATTACAACATGACCGGGCTTCCTCCCGAACCGGAAGCTGCTGAACGCTGGGCCGCCAGACTCCGCCGAAATGACGGAACCATGGATCAGGCAGCAGTGGAAGAACTAATCGAGACGTTGCTGGCCTCCCCTCATTATGGAGAACAGTGGGGTCGGCACTGGCTGGATCTGGTGCGTTATGCGGAAACAAACAGTTATGAACGCGATGGAGCCAAGCCATATGTCTGGCGTTATCGGGACTATGTCATACAGGCATTCAATTCCGACATGCCGTATGACCGGTTTATTACAGAACAGCTGGCCGGTGACGAACTCGAAAACCGCACGAGTCAGTCGGTCATTGCAACCGGATACTACCGCCTGGGGCGCTGGGACGATGAACCGGTCGACCATACCCTGGCATTTTACGATGATGTAGATGACATCATTGGAACCACGTTCCAGACGATGCTTGGACTCACGGTGAACTGCGCGCGCTGTCACGATCACAAGATCGATCCGATTCCCCAGCGCGACTATTACCGATTGCTGGGATTCTTTCGAAACATACGGCGGTATGGTATTCGCGGTGACAAAACGGTTAGAGATGCTTCTGTGCGGGAAGTGGATCTTCCGGAAGAACCGGGGCTGCTGGAACAGGAATCTATCGCTCACAATGAGAAGATTTCCGACGTGCAGCGACTGATCAGCGAATTCGAGCAGACCGTGATTCCGCTGCTGACGGAACCTCAAAAGCAGGATTTTGAGTTTTTTGAAAACCGCCTGTCCCTGGTGAAAAATCTGCAGAGCAGCGGACTCAGCAAAGAGCAGGTTGACGAATACCAAAGACTGCACCGGCGACTGAAGACGTTGCAGGAAAACGGCCCCAGCGGACGGGCAAAGGTCCTGTGTGTTACCGAGGACATGGAAACAATCCATGCGACTCATGTACTGACACGCGGGAATCCGCATGCGCCGGCTGACGAAGTCACGCCCGGTTTTCTGTCGGTGTTGTCACCACCGGATGTCAACATGCCGGAGATACCCGAAGGCGCTAGAACTACCGGACGACGTAAGCTGCTGGCTGCCTGGATTGCCAGTCCAAAGAATCCGTTGACTGCCAGGGTGATGGTCAACCGGATCTGGCAGTTTCACTTTGGGCGTGGAATTGTCCGGTCCTCCAGTGACTTTGGATTTCAGGGAACTCAGCCGACTCACCCTCGGCTGCTTGACTGGCTGGCCTCGCAATTCATCACAAACGGCTGGTCAGTCAAACACATGCACCGCCTGATCATGAGTTCCGCGACATTCCAGATGTCGTCGTCGGCACGTCAACATGCACTGAATCAGGATCCTGTCAACGATCTGTTTTGGAGGTTCGATATGAGACGAATGTCAGCAGAAGAGATTCGTGATTCCGTGCTGTGGGCTGCCGGAAACCTGAATACGAAAAAGATGTTCGGCCCCAGTATCTACACCGATATTCCGGACGAAGTGAAGGCGGGACAGTCGCAGCCAGGGCGGGGTTGGGAAACATCACCCCCGGAAGATCAAAATCGTCGCAGTATATATATTCATGTTAAACGGTCTCTGGTTGATCCGCTGCTGGCGAGCTTCGACTTTGCAGACACCGATCAGACGTGTCCGGTTCGGTTTGTGACAACTCAGCCAACACAGGCGCTCGGTCTGCTTAACAGTAAATTTATGCAGCAGCAGGCATCCGCGTTTGCAGACAGTCTGCGGAAACAGAAATCTTCCTTTGATCGGGTTCGGCGGGGTCTGACCGTGGTGACTCAGCGGCCGCCTTCAGAAGATGAGATCCGCAAGGGTCTGGCACTGATAGAACAGCTGCAGTCAAAAGAAGGATTCACGTCCGATCAGGCGCTGCAGTACTTTTGCCTGCTGGCGTTGAATCTGAATGAATTCATTTATCTTGATTAGTGTTTTCGCGTATGGATTCCTGCGATTTGGGTGTGGATGTTCCGAGCTGTCATCGGAAATGTTTCCGGGCATCAGTCCGAATGGGGCTGTAGCCGTTCTCCATGAGGCGTTGAACAGAAGTAAACTGTCAGATTAGCGGAACCGCGGGACCTGTTCGGTGTGCCAAAAGACAGGATGATTTGTGTTTTGGAAATCAGTCTCCCGGGAGAGTCACAGGGAATTTATACAGAGAGTGTGAAGGTCGTGACAGAGGGTGTTGTGCCCTGTCGATCGCAATTGATTCGGTAAATTCTTCCGCTGACGGACGAGATGCTGAGTCTTCAAAAAGACTGGTGGAATTCGATATGAAACAATCCAATTTCTGCGGCCGAACGCGGCGTGAATTCCTGTGGCAGACCGGAGCTGGTTTTACGGGGCTGGGACTGACGGGCCTGATGAGTCAGGATGGTTTTCTGTCACGGCAGACGGTGGCAGCGGATGGTCAGACAGCTTGGCGGAATCCCCAGGCTGCTCGTCCTTCACATTTTACTCCGAAGGCGAAACATGTCATTTTTCTGTACATGTACG
This sequence comes from Fuerstiella sp., assembly GCA_022447225.1. Taxonomy (NCBI): domain Bacteria; kingdom Pseudomonadati; phylum Planctomycetota; class Planctomycetia; order Planctomycetales; family Planctomycetaceae; genus Fuerstiella; species Fuerstiella sp. Next base: position 375,755 of record JAKVAZ010000001.1, read on the forward strand.
GTGGCCCCAGTCATATCGACACATTTGACTATAAGCCGTCCATGAAGGGGATGGATGGACGGACAATCGACGTCAAAACTTTCGGGCGCAGTGGTCATCGCAACCAGGGTCGCATCGTTGAACCACGCTGGAATTTTAAACAGTACGGAGAGTGCGAAAAATGGGTTAGTGATCTGTTCCCGCATCTTGGCGGGTGTGTAGACGACATCGCATTTATTCATTCCATGACAGCCGATTCTCCGATTCACGGATCAGCCATGCTGATGATGAATTCCGGTCGGATTCTAAGCGGACATCCTGCACTGGGTTCCTGGGTCAATTACGGGCTGGGGTCCGTCAATGAAAACCTGCCGGGCTTCGTAGTGATGCTTGATCCTCGCGGCGGACCGATCAGTGGTGCCAAGAACTGGAGCAGCGGATACATGCCGGCCAGTTTCCAGGGAACCGTCATGCGGTCAGCGGGAACACCGATTCTGGACCTGAATCGACCGGCGGCGCTGACAGATTCTGCTCAGCGACGAATTCTGGATACGCTGAGAAGTTTCAACGAACAACATCTTGCGAGTCGGGCAGACAACAGTCACCTGGAGGCGCGGATTGCGTCTTACGAACTGGCCTATCGAATGCAGTCAGAAGCACCGGAGGCCGTTGACATCAGTCAGGAAACCAGACAAACCCAGGATCTCTACGGCCTGAACGCCCCTGCGACATCAGCATTCGGACGGCAGTGTCTGCTGGCTCGGCGACTGGTCGAACGTGGTGTGCGGTTTGTTCAGATCTACTCCGGCGGTGCCCACAATGATGACAACTGGGATGCTCACAGGAACATGGAACACAACCATAATCTTCACGCGGCGGAAACGGATTTGCCGATTGCCGGACTTATCAATGATCTCAAACAACGGTCATTGCTTGACGAAACGCTGATCGTCTGGGGTGGTGAGTTTGGTCGGCAACCAACAGCTGAATATGCAAAAGGCAGTGGGCGTGACCACAACAGTTATGGCTTTACCACGTGGATGGCCGGTGGGGGTGTCAGAGGAGGAACCAGTATCGGAACGACCGATGAGCTGGGGAGTACTGCTGTGGATGACGTTTTTCATGTCAAACACATGCATGCGACAGTGCTGCATCAGATGGGGATCAATCCTGACAATTTGACGTATTTTTTCGGAGGTCTTGAGAACCGGCTGGTTGGAGTCGAAGGGGCGAAGCCGATCAGCCAGATTATCACCTAACCGATCTGAACGAAGGTCTCTGATGTCCGCGGGTCGATCGTCTGCCGGCGGCCGGTTCTGTACTCGTCGAATGACTGCGGCTGCAGCCAGCACAAAGCTCCGCTGCCTTGACACCCGGACTGGTTGGGCTAAGGTTGAAACTACACGTGTCGTGCTGTTTTTGGTTCCTGGCGAATCTTCCAGTCAAAGTCGAATTGGCAGCCTGCGGGTTCACTTTTTTTCCTGTCCTCCATGGATGAGGCTTTATATGCCCAGTTCTGACCAGCGATTAGACATCGAAGAGATTGGAAGCGTTACGGTTGCGCGATTTCTCGACAAAAAGATCCTCGACGAAGGCAATATCGAACTCGTTGGCCTCGAACTCTTTGCCCTCGTTGATTCCGATCAGCGGACAGACATCATTCTGGACTTCGATCTGGTTGAATATCTGTCCAGCGCAGCTCTGGGTAAGCTGATTACGATGCACAAAAAGGTGTGTACTGCGGGTGGCAAGCTGGTGTTGTGTAACATTCACAAAGACATTCTTGAAGTTTTCCAGCTGACGCGGCTTGACCAGGTATTGACACTGTGTACGAACCTCGATGACGCTCTGGCCAGGATGTGATTCTCTGCGGCAGGTACGGAGTGTTGTTACGGCGTTGAGAAATGCACTTCTCTCGGTCGCCGGTGTGTGTTGAGACTGTTCCCATTTGTTGGTGGACGTATCGCAGGCGGGATGTTTGTTTCGGAATTCGATAAACCGATTTTGTGACAAAAGCCCGTTCCCTGCCGGGAAAGATCTCGATTCTGTGTTTCTGACAGTCGGGTGATGACTCTGCAAGACACACCGTCGAGTGATCTGCTGTTCCGGTATCAGAGATCATTCCGAGTTCAGAATCAAATCTACGATCCGTTTGATTTCGTCTGACGGGTCGACTTCCTTCACGGTTTCCGCCACGTTCGCAGTATCCGCACGTTCCCTGGCTTCGGCGAGGCATTCACGCAGTTCTTCGTCGGTGACGTCGTCGCGAAAAACCCAGTTTCCGTCCGGGTCCTTTGTGCCGATGTGACCCAAAACAGCGTCAACATCCTCTTCCGTCAGGGTCCCGTCGGAGTAACCTCGTACACAGCGCCGAAGTGTCGTTCGGCCGTCGTTTTTTTCTTTGTCGCTGAGGTCGGAACGATCGAAGTATTTTTTTTCGATCGTGAAAGCAATCACCGCCCCGGACAGTGGGGACTGCACCAGTTCATCGACCAGCATTTCAACCTGAGTACCGGTCAGGGCGCCTTCTTCAAACGCTGTCACGACTCGGTCTACCTGCTCCTGAATCTGCTCTTTCTCTTCTGCAGGCAGGTCCGTTTCGTTCAACGTTTCTTCAAGTCCTGCTCTGACGAAAGCAGCCGTCCAGTTACGCCAGTTGGCTGAAACTATCCACCCGGCGATCAGGCCCAGTATCAGTAGCACCGCTGTGGCAATCAGGCATCCTTTCAGGCAGCCTCTGCTTTCGCTGTTCGGCAAATCCGGCTCTACCTGCCAGTTGCCAAAATTTTCTTCACCTTTCGGTCTTGGTTCAAAACCCTGCGACATTTCGCTTCCAGCTCAAATGAAGTTCAGACTATCAACGAGTACTAACAGTACGAATACCGTATAGAAAGCAGCAATCGTATCATCGACCATGATTCCCAGACCGCCGCCCAGGCGTTCTGCTGCACGAATCGGTGGCGGTTTGGAAATGTCAAAAACACGAAACAAGACAAATCCGGCGATCAGCGTTTGCCAGTTAATCGGAACAAACGCGTACACCAGCGGGAACACCGCGATTTCATCCCAGACTACACTGCCGGGATCCCTGCTGCCTCGCAGGCGAGCCGCCCGACCACAAAGAGGAATTCCCGCGAGGAACATGACTAATCCGATTCCCAGTCGTCCCCACACCGGGACCCCCTGTCCCAGCAGCCAGCCCAGCGGAAGTCCCCACAGACTTCCAAACGTTCCAGGCATGACAGGAATTCGGCCCAGACCGCATCCTTCCGCGATCAGCAGTATGCTGCGATCGGTCAGATTCAACTGTTGCTTTGATGAAGGCTGTTCAGACACAGATCATTGTTCACTGTTCGGCAGAAATGTTTTCCCGAAGGTAGTCAATTGCTGCGTTCAGCTGACTGTCGGTAAATGCATCCGAATTGTCGTCCTGAGTCGATTCATCCTGGCGCAGAAACTCGCGGCGGTGAAGTGATTCACTCCAGTCACGAAACTGGGCAATATCGAATTTGTATTCAAAGCCCTCATTCGGCTTAACACCCCAGTCGTCTTCCGGTTTGGCATCCCGCATTCGATGAATGTTGACTCCGCTGGGACGATGGTAGGACGCCATGGTCAGTTTTAGCTGACTGTTACCGTCTTCCAGGCCAATCACATTCTGCACACTGCCTTTCCCCCAAGTGCGTTCACCGATAATGACGGCTCGTTCGTTATCCTGCAGCGCAGCACTCACGACTTCGCTGGCCGAAGCGCTATATCGGTTCACCAGAACTGCCATCGGAAAATCCGGAAAGGTGTTGGCCGCTTTGGCGTCCCAAGAGCGATCAGCAACGTTGCGTCCCCGGACACTGACAATCCTGCCGCCGGCCAAAAACATGTCACAGATTTCGATTGCGACGTCCAGCAGGCCTCCGGGATTGGACCGCAAATCGAGAACCAGTCCTTTCATTCCCTGGTCGATCAGCTGGCTGACCACGTCGTGAACTTCGTTTGCGGTGTGACGACCGAAGTGAGTTAGATGCACAAATCCAACTTTATCCTGGTCTGAATACATAAAATTCCACTGTTTATCTTCTTTCAGGTGAAAACCGTAAACAGTCGGAATCTGAATCGCCTCACGTACGATTGTGATCTCGACGGGCTCCTCTCCTTCACCCACATGCAGAACGCTTAGTCGCACAGGGCGGCCTGCTGGTCCCCGAATCTTTGCAATCGCTTCACGACGTGTCACTCCGTCCAGTGACGTTCCGTCGACTTCCAGAATAATGTCGCCGGACCGCATTCCCGCCCTGGATGCCGGACCTCCGAGAAGCGGACTCATGACCACAATCCGGTGTCCACCCGGTTCGATGTGCACTCCGATGCCGCCGATTTCCTGTTCGATCGCCCGATTGAACTGATCTGTATTTGCAGGCGGAATGTAGGTGGAATACTGATCAAGGTGTTGAATCATGCCTTGAATTGCAGCTTCCATCAGCTCGCGACGATCGACATCGGTCACGTAGTTCGATTCAATCTGTTGAAACGATTCCACAAACAGTTTCATGAGCTCATACTGCTCACGGCGGTCGTCGTCCGCGTCATCTGCGCGGATCGAAACAACGGACGACACTAATATCAGACAGCTAAGGCCTGCTAACAGACTTCGATGCATCATTCTTTTCCAAACAGCGGGATGACAGGACGACCGTCTCTCTGCAGCCCCTGCAACCGGCCAGCCGCTGACTACAGGATCTCACGCAAAAGCAACCACCAGTGCAAACAACGCGCCGCACGATGAAACTCAGGATAGTCCATGATGCGGGGGCGGGTCGAGTGTCCTTTGGCAGAGAAGGCTTTCGTAATGACTGATCGGTCACCGCTTGCATGGCAGAATGGTCGGCAGATTTTGTATTCTGAGGCGGCCGTGCCGGTCTGGGACCTGGGTGTGGTTGCCGGAGCCACCATCTCTGAAATGGGGCGAACCTATCGCCACCAGCCGTTTGGTGTGCACCGCCATCTGGCACGACTGACAGCGTCCTGTCGTGAACTTGGGTTTCTTCTGCCATATTCTGAATCAGAACTGGCCGACGCAGCTTCTGCAATCGTTCAGGCAAATACTCGATGTCTGGACGAAAAAGAGGATTTGGGAATTGTTTGGTTTGTGACAGCGGGAGCAAACCCGACTTACGTGTCAGACGACATGCTCATGGAGCCAGTTGTGTGCGTACACACATTCAGGCTTCCGTTCCACCTCTGGCAGGACGCCGTTCTGACCGGTGCCAGGCTGACAATTCCTGCACAACTACAGTTGCCGGACTCGTCATTTCCCGTGCAGCACAAGACACGTAATCGGCTCCACTGGTGGCTTGCCGACCGGGCAGCAGCCGAAAGCCGACCGGGTTCACGTGCCCTGCTGATTGACGGGAACGGCCACCTGACTGAGACCAGTACAGCGTGTTTCTTTGCAGTTGTTGACGAAACGGTGTTGACACCCCGGACTGGGGTCCTTCGCAGTACGACTCGCGATGTCCTGCAGGGTCTCTGCGGTCGCATGGGTATTCGCTTTCGCATGACCGAACTTCCGGCTGACCAAATCGGCAACTTTCACGAAGCATTTCTGTCATCGACGCCGTGCGGACTGCTGCCGGTGGTTTCGATTGACGAACACTGTTTACCCGGCCCTGACGGTCCGATGATCCGTCGGCTGCAGTCTGAGTGGACCCGACTGACGAGCGTGGACACATTCCTGCAGATCCTGCATTCACAGTAGAGTTGCGGCAACTGCGTTCGACAGACGCTGCAGGGTAAATCGACTTTGCTCGAAGGGTGTCGATGTCAGAATGACGACGTAGGTTTGTGATCGTGGATCCAGCCAGAAAATCGTACCTGTGGCTCCCCAGTGGCCAACGGCCGATTGAGGCACGAGGTCACCGAAGCTGGCGGAATGTTCCGGCCAGGCATAACGCCAGCCGTATCCCCACGGTCGCTTTTGCCATGTCTGTTCCGGCAGGTCGAACAGGTGTCGTGTCTGTTCGGAAGCCAAAGCATTGATTGCAGCGGGTGTCAGGACGGACTGTCCGTTCTCGCCGGTACCGCCACGGAGCATCATACGACAGAATTTTCCCAGGTCGGAAGCCGTCGTTAACAGTCCGCCCCACGGAGCGCCAAGACGTCTCCAATAAGGACTGTTCCAGTCCCAGTTTGGTGCGTCCTGCTGCCAAGGAGGGAGAATACACGGAACAGCTGTTTGCAGAAGATCATCACGGTCCGCGGGAATTCCCAGCCAGCTGTCATTCATCTTAGATGGAAGAAATATTTGAGTCCGCAATACCTCCGGCAGCGGCAGGCCGGTCGCCCGACTGATGATTTCTCCGAGAAGCAAAAAACCCATACTGCTGTAGCGACAGTCTGACCCGGGAGTGAAGTCAGTTCCGTGCTGACCGACTTGATTCAAAAAAATCGGCAGACCGGCCTGTGATTTCCGCAGTCTCTCGTTTTCCGGCAACTGATCCGGCAGGCCGCATGTATGCGTTAACAGATGACGGATGGTGATTCGCCGGAAGGAAGTGGACGGCAGTTCGCCCAGACGGTCGGTGACACGTTCGGAAAGTGAGAAGCGTCCTTCGCCAACCAGCTTCAGCGCCATAGTGGCCACGATTGATTTGGTAATACTGGCTACCAGAAACAGCTGGCTGCCTGGAGGTCTGTTGTGGTGAGAAAAACCATGCGAAAACTGCAGAGGACTTCCGGAAACACCACCGGCTTGCACCTCAACATACGGCAGCTGTGCTTCGTCAATGATCGGCTGCAGCTTCGAGCTGAGGTCGGTTACTGCCAACGGGTTTCTCCAGGTTCATCGACCATCCGGTATTCCGGCGCATCTTTCAGTTCGTTTGTAATCGTCAGGACTTCCGGTACCGGTTCTTCAGTCAGTTGTTTCAGAACATCTGCGCTGTTGAGAGACGCCCAGGTCAGGAAGATCAGCAGGCCGAGTGTGAATCCATTCGGCAATGGTTCCCTGCCCATCATTTTTAACGCGCTTCCTGCGGATTTTTTCAGTTTGATCCGCACGCCGTTCCACTGCACGCTGTAAACCTCATCAAGGACCAGATGTGACAGGAAACCGATCCCCACACCTACGGCCATGAGCAGCCGCACTCGTAGTTCTTCGCTGTAGTAGCACAGGAACGTGAGTTCCGACGCGATCAAAAGTGCCGGAATACTGTGGAACATTCCGCGATGAACGGTCAGTTTTCCAAGGACATACGGTGCACCATAGCGCACTGCTCCGTACATCAGCAGTGATACCAGCATGGCCCGATCTCCGGCGATACCAAACGAGGTGGAGTGCTGAAACACCAGCATTGGTGCAACAGCTGCCGTTACTCCCGATAATTCCCGAACAGGGCGACCGGTTTCTGAATCAAGGTCGGGCAGCATTCCGGCGATCCAGGTAAGAATCGAGGCAATCGCAGCCTGGACAGCGGAATACTTGAACAGGAAGATCGCGGCGAGTGCGTATCCCAGGCCCATCATGCCGCTGACGCTGATATGTTCACGATAGCCGGCCAACTCTGGTGATCCTGACACAGAAGACGATGTGGTCTGTTCCAAAAACAGTGCGGTGTTCGACAGGTGATGCAAGAAAATGATCACATCGGGTTAGCGACCGCGCTGGAGGTGTCAGCTCTCTGTGACACTTTTCCGGACCCGGCAACCACTATGGATTTTCGAAGGGCGTTGAGTAATTCAACGTCCGACATCCGTAACTGGAGACCGGTGACTGAAAAGAGTTGACGGTGTCCGGGGATGGTTCCGGCCGGAACAGCCAAAACAGCTGGCACAGATACAAATAGTACCTGCTGACCAACTCATTGTGACCGAAGAAATCGGCTCTCACACAGTCTTATGCCGACCGCTGGGCGGGGCAGCATTGCCGGATCGGCAGATTCTGCCGCTCAGGCGGCAAACATCCGATAAACGTTTCATAGTGCAGGGACAGGCAGGCTGCGTTTCGTGATCCGCCTCGTCAAACTCGTGAGACCTGACACACACGCGCTGTCTTTCCGGCGTCTATTGCTGACTCAATGCCTGACCACGAAGCCCGGTGCTCAGCGATGTGCTGACCGGATGATTTAGCCCGTTTACCAGCAACAGCCCGTCAATTGTTGCATCGGCCACCGCTGCTTTGGAACGAGCATCAACGTACTCGATGCTGGCGTCATACAATGCCCGTCGTGCTGTCAGCACACGCAAAAAATTGTATTCGCCGCCGGCCTGTGCCTGCTTCATCAGGTTAAGAGTCTCTTTGGCCTTGGGAAGGATGACGTCCCGGTATTGTTCAACAGCAGATTTGGCGGACTGATAATCAAGCATTTGCACAGTAAGGTCGCGGCGAATCTGCATTTTCAGGCGGCGAATATTCTGTGTTGCTTCGCAATATTCGGCCCAGGCTGCATGAACATTTCCCTGATTCCTGTTGTGGACCGGAATTGGAATACTCAACTGGACATTGGCGTAAGCACTATCTGTTTCGGCGTCGTGTCCAGTTCCCAGTCGAGCCGTAATATTGGGTATTTTTTGAACCTGCTGGCGTCTGAGATTGGCCTGCGCACGGCTAACCCGATGACGAGCGGCAGTGAATTGCGGACTGTGTGCCAGCAGTTCTGCCAGCGTATTATCGAGATCCATCGTCCGGCTGCTTAATTCAAGGTTTCCCTGCAGCGTTTGGCGTGCAAGATTCGGCAAACCGACCACGACTGCGAGTTGTTGCCAGGCAGCTTCCCGCTGTAATTCTGTTTGTTTAATTGCAAGGTCAACCTGACTCAGCTGAATTTCGGATTGCAGAATATCAGGCCGACCGGCAAATTTGGCAGCGACTCGTTGCCGGGAAATTCGGACACCCTGCCGCGCAACTTGGCGAAATGCATGCATGAGATCCAGTCGCTGCTCTGCCACCAGAACTGTTATGTAATGCAGCCGGACATCTGTCAGAACACGCTGACGCTGAATGTTTTTGCTCCAGCGAAGCATTTGAACTTCGTGACCAACCACCTGTCGATTCCATGCCAGCTTCTCACCGCGCACAAACATTTGAGACACAAACAGGCCGTGAAGTCCTGCCGACCCCCCATTGCCGATTTCTTCTGCAGAATATCCCAACGTTGGGTTTGGCCTCAGTCCGGTCTGATTGTGAATACCATCAGCTCTGCCGGCGGCAGCGGATGCCTGCTGAATTGCCGGATTATTTTGGAGAGCCAGATCCTGCAAAGTACTGAGCGTCCATGAGCCGGACGGTTCGGTGACGGGATCCGCCCGGTAGGTGTCGACGACCGGTGAAGTAGCCGCCGCAGTTATTTCGGCAGAATCGCATACGATGGAATTAGAGACCGGGACGACTGCCGCGGGATCCGGACCACCGTCGAACGCAGCTGCTGACGGGGCTTCGATCACAGGATTGGAGAGAGTGGTTACGGTTGTCAGTATTTGATGAATCGGAACCTGATCAACATCAAGGCCGACCTCAACATCACTGACGGTGTCAGTCACCGGAGACCGGCCGCGATCATGATATCGATCAACGGAAACAGACGGTTCGGTGGCCGGAATCAGACCAGATACACACCCTGTCAGCAGGCATACCACAGGAATCAGTCCGCAGCGAAAACAGATTCGGCGAATCAATTTGAGAATGACTTTTGCCGGACTATTTGGAGCAGCATCCATGCTTAAGAACTCATTTCTCAGGCCGAGACAGTGTTGACATCCTGTCCATCGCACCCGAGATTGGCTGTTATCGCTGTTATCGCTGTTATCGCTGTTATCGGTTTAATCCTCCTGTCAGGGTGCATCAGTAAAGATGTGCACCGATGACTACTACAACCGTCACAGATTCACTCAAAGTGTCCCGAATACAGGCAGGACTCGCTGTTGACCCCGTCTCAACGGGTCGCCAGAATCCCCGCATGCCTCTGCTCTGTTCACAATAATGCTGACACGATGTCGCTTTCATCTTATGCCGGATGGTCGGAATGATTCCGCACTTCATTCACGTTCAGGCCTGTCTCCCCAACGCCAGATTTCTTCCAGACCGTCCGATCCTGGTTGCACAAATCAGCTGTGACAGCCGTCAGGTCCCTCCTGGCTGTGCATTTGTGGCGATTCCGGGTACCAGGTCAGACGGTCATCAGTTTATCGGTGATGCGATTGCCGCCGGAGCGACAGCGGTTGTCGTGGAGCATCCTCAGGCTGACCTTGCGGTGCCGCAGATCGTGGTGGAGTCTACTCGACGAGCGTGGAATCAACTCTGCATGGCGGTGCATGGCAACCCACACCGTCACCTCAGTATTGCCGGAATCACCGGGACCAACGGTAAGACAACATCCGCCTGGCTGCTGAGAAACATCCTCACCGCAGCCGGGCATTCTGCCGGGATGATCGGCACGGTCGAATACAATGATGGGCGGCAGCGACTTCCGGCCTGTTTGACCACACCGGATGCTGAGATACAGGCGCCATTGATGGCATCGATGCTGACTCACGGGCTGCGACATTGTGTGATGGAAGTCAGCAGCCACGCCATTCAACAGGATCGGTGCAGTGCCGTTCAGCTGGCCGCAGCTGCGATTACCAATATCACTGATGATCACATGGATTATCATCGGACACCGGCCGCCTACCGTGCGGCTAAAGCTCGTATCGCCGGACTCCTGCACTGCGACGCTCCGCTGCTGGTGAACGGTGACGACATGAATAGTCGAAAAATGCTCGATGACACACATTTTACGTGTCCCGTCATTATTTTTGGCCGGCAGGCTCCGTCGGAGCTGCGGTATACGGTACTGACCCGGACGCACCGTTCGCAGCGGCTGCACCTGGAACTGGCTCAGGGCGATGTCACTGTCCGAGTACGAATGATTGGCGACCACAACGCAGCCAACTGTATGGTGGCTGCCGGACTTGCCGAGCAAATGGGAATCAGCCTGCCGGCGATTGCATCAGGTCTTGAAGCGACACAGGAGGTGCCAGGACGCCTTGAGCGAATCGATGAAGGGCAGCCGTTTCAGGTGTTTGTTGACTATGCTCATACGCCGGACGCTCTGCGAAACTGCCTCACGACGGTCCGGGAATTCACGCATGGTAATCTGATTTGCGTGTTTGGGGCGGGCGGAGATCGTGATCAGGTCAAGCGACCGGCGATGGCAAAGGCGGCGGCAGCAGCCGACCATGTGTTCCTGACATCAGATAATCCTCGTCATGAATCGCCAGCGCGGATCATTAGCGACATTCTGAAAGGGTTTTCGACTCGGCGACATGTCGAAGTTGAAACCGACAGAAAAGAGGCGATTCGCCGTGCTTTGTACATTGCTCAACCTGGCGATGCCGTGGTCCTGACCGGTAAAGGACACGAAAAATCGCAGGTGATTGGTGCCCGGTCCGTTGACTTTGACGATTGTCAGGTCGCCGGCCGGATCCTGAGAGAACTCATCGGTTTACCTCAGGTTGTCAATGCTGATCAGCACGGCGTACCAGTGTCACCAGGAGTGCTTACCTCTCCAGTGTGAGTCCTGAAGTTCAATGTTTGCACAGACGATTCAGCAATTTTGTGAAATGACAGGATCCCGTTACATCGGTGACCTGTCATTAGACACCACGATCGACAGTGTCGTGATTGACAGCCGGCAGGCCGGACCACGCAGCTTGTTCTTTGCACTTCCAGGATCGCGAACCCACGGTATTCATTTTGCGAGTTCGGCGCGGACGAGGGGAGCGATTGTTGTTGCTGATGAGGAGTCCGCCGGGGAACACGGCGGGTCGATGATCGTCACAGCAAACCCGCTCCGTGCTCTGCAGCAACTGGCGAGTTTTAATCGTCGGCAGTCGGATGCTCTGACGATCGGTATCACCGGCAGTGTCGGTAAAACGACCACTCGGCGATTACTCACCTCCGTACTCTCACCAGTGTACCGCGGGGTTCAGAGTCCGGCCAACTACAATAATGAACTGGGAGTACCGCTCAGTGTTTTGCAAATAGAAGACGAGACAGAATTTGCGGTGATTGAAATGGGCGCGCGCAAAGCGGGCGATATCACCGAACTGTGTGAGATAGCTCTGCCGGAATTCGCTGTTGTCACCTGTGTTGCACCGTCTCATCTGAGTAGTTTTGATTCGATCAGGACAATTGCACGCACCAAACAGGAACTGATCGAATCACTGGACACAGACGGCATCGCGTTTCTCAACGCTGATGATCGTCACGTACTGGCTATGCGCGATTCGGCCGTCTGCCGGGTCATCACCTATGGTCGGTCGTCTGAGGCGGACCGGCGTTATGAAATTGTGGATGTCTCGAATACACAACTGGTGCTGCAGACGGGTGGCCATGAATTTTGCGCTCAGATCTGTGGACAACATCAAAGCAGCGGTCTTGCTGTGAGCATTGCTGTTGCTCAGGAACTTGGACTGTCCGCCCGTGACATCCAGGCCGGCCTTGATGAGTTTGAACCGGCATCGGGTCGCACCGTGCTGCATAAAGTCAACGGTATCGACGTCATCGATGATACTTATAACGCGAATCCGACAAGCGTGCGGGCCGCGATTCTGCTGCTGGACCAATGGACAACGCCCGGTTGTAAAACCTTTGTCCTTGGTGACATGCTGGATCTTGGTGAACAGACGGCAGAACTGCACTTTGCAATTGGTGTTGTGCTGTCACAGACGCAGATCAATCATGCTGTTGCCTACGGAAAATATGCACGTGATGTCGCCGACGGTTTTTTGTCTGCCGGAGGCAGTCTGAGTCGCATTTCCGTGTTTGACAGCGAAGCGGTGCTGCTGAGTATCCTTGACTGCCTGGTTGATCACGGCGATGTGCTTCTGGTGAAAGGTTCACGAGGCATGGCGATGGAACGTATTGTGGAAGGAATTCGTGAGTTGTCAGCGGATTCACTGCAGCACGCCGCTTAGCCGGTTTTTCATGTCGGGATTCCGGAAACGTCTGCGCAGCGACTCGTCCGGCTGTACCTCGCTTGCCACGGTCTGCCCGGAATCGGTACGTTGTGTTGAATCGAAGTGTGGTCAAAACCACGCCGGACGTCGATGACGGTTTATTCAGCGGCGCCACTGTTCATCCCCTGCTGCACAACGCGTCTCTCCATGAGAGCGTCAGGCATCAGCGGTTTTCTCAGCCACGATCCCCGGACTCATCATGAAAACTGTTCTCGTTATTCCTGATGGTGTCGCCGATGAACCACAACCGTCTCTGGATCATCAAACACCACTTCAGGCGGCGGTGCTGCCTCATATGGATGAAGTTGCGAGGCTTGGTGTCGTTGGTCGAACGGACAACGTACCTGCCAGTATGCCTTCCGGAAGTGACGTGGGTACAATGTCACTGTTCGGATATGACACGCTTCGATTTCACACCGGTCGCGCTCCGATCGAAGCCGCTGCACAGGGCATTGAACTGGAACCGGGCGACTGGGCCATTCGCTGTAATCTGGTTACGATTAACTCCGGGCGAATGCAAAGCTTTACAGCCGGTCAGTTTCCGAGTGTGGCCGCAGAACAGCTGATTGAATCCCTGCAGCGTGAGACTTGTGGCAGCGAACACTGGAAATACCATGCTGGAGTGAGCTATCGAAATTTGCTCATTTATCGGGCACGAGGCGCGGCCGCCCCGTTCGACAATCAGACGCAAACCACTCCTCCGCACGACATTACTGATCTGAATATCGACGACTACCTGCCGTCCGGTCCGGGCAGCAGTGAACTGTTGTCTCTGATGGAAGACAGTCGGCGACTGTTTGCAAAATCTAATGCCAATGTCCGTCGACTCGACGCAGACGAACTGCCGGCTACTCAAACGTGGCTGTGGGGACAGGGAAGCCGTCCGGAGCTGGAACCATTTTTTGAACGTTACGGGGCGCGCGGTGCGGTGATCACGGCAGTCGATTTACTTCGAGGCATGGGGCGACTTATTGGCTGGGACGTTATCGAAGTCGATGGTGCCACCGGTTATCTGGATACCGACTACAAAGCCAAGGGACTGGCCGCAATAAAAGCTCTGGAGCGTGATGACCTTGATTTTCTGGTGGTTCACGTTGAAGCGACCGACGAAGCTTCTCATGAAGGCGACACTGACGCGAAATTGCAGGCGGTGCAGCAGATTGATAAACATATCGTCGGTCCGGTTCATGCGTGGCTGAAGCAGCAACAACAGTACCGTCTGTTGATCTGCCCCGACCATCCGACATATCTGAGAACGAAAACGCACAGCCATGGATACTGCCCGTTTGCAGCGTGTGGAAGCGGATTCGAACAGGATTCACATACGGAGTACCACGAAGTCACAGCGGCAGCGTCGGATCTGTCGTTTCCTGCGGGACATGAATTGATGGGCTGGTTTCAGCCGCGGGCATGACAGATTCTGTTCACCGTGTACTTAAGGCATGTTGGCTGTCAGTTGTGACTTGAGTGGTTCATTGGCCGGTTTCCCCGGCGTGTTGGTTACCGACAGCCGGACCAGGGGAACGGGTCACCGGATCCACGACTCGAATTTTACCGTTTCATGAACAGGTCCGAAAAAAGTGTCCGATGGCGGAACCAATCCGGTTGCCGTTATTTCAGGAGACGGCTCAGGCGGCCTTGATGTGGGGCGTCCCGGCACTGTCCTATTCCTCGTCCACCACCGACAATGTACTAAATGATTCCGAACACTGTTGCGACCTGACTCAAATCGGTGAGAAGGCGATCGGGACGAGTTGCCGAATCCTTCAGCAGTTTTGACCGTGCTTCGAGTCCTGTTTTCTCAGCGGCCAGCAAAGCTGTTCGCATTCCTATCGCCTTTGCCGGTTTCAAATCGGCTTCCATTCGACAACTGATGTGCAGAATTTGTTCCGGCAGAAATCCGGCGGCTTTGAGTCGCTCCACCGTCAGTTCGAACAAAGACCGTGACGGTTTGCGGATTCCAAGTTCGTAGGAAAACAGGACGGCATCGGGATGAAACATGGCAGCAAGTGGCGGGAGTTTGCCTTGTCGGGTCAGTGCACGCAACATCTGGGTAAATGAGAACACCTGACCATCTGCCAGCACGCCCTGCCGGATTTCGATTGCATGAAGATCCTGCATGGCCTGTACGGCACCCGGGCGAGCTTCGACGCCCTGCAGATTCGAGTGGAAGAAATAGGCCACTTTTTCACTGTACTGTCTGATATCTCCGTAAAAATTTTTATCGTAGCTGTAGTTTTTGTCGAACAGTCGTGTGATGATGGCTTCCCAGATGTCGACCAGGTCCGGGTCTGTCAGGTCGCCGTGGCGTTTGGTGGCCGCCATCGACAGACGCTTGTGATACCGCACGAAGATGTTGATCATCGACTTCCAGGGAGGACCCGGTTTGCGATACATGCTGTTCCACATGTTGAATTCATAGATCGTTTTCTCCAAAGCAACCTCAAGAGAAGTCTGCGGATCCGGCACCAGGCAAAACGTACCGCCTGTTGTTCGCAGCAATGTTCCGTAAACATCCCACAGAACAATCCGAATGCCGTCAAGCGGCTTGAT
Organism: Fuerstiella sp.; assembly: GCA_022447225.1. Lineage (NCBI taxonomy): Bacteria > Pseudomonadati > Planctomycetota > Planctomycetia > Planctomycetales > Planctomycetaceae > Fuerstiella > Fuerstiella sp. Next base: position 391,277 of record JAKVAZ010000001.1, read on the forward strand.
GAACGGCGTCGCCTGAACGGCGACCGGCGGTGGCACACGGGGCCACATCAGATCGCGATCATCCAGAAATTTCGCATATTCAGCGAGCGAGACAGCCATAGACAAAAAAACACGTGCAACGGGGCGGGAGACTGAGACTCAAGGTTAGCTGCGTTTGCTGGAAAACCCGAACTCCGAATCCCGAATTTCGAAACAAATTTAAAACGTATAGCTTACGGCGCTCAACAACAGCCGGTGTCACTGCAGCAGTCTTCGCCCGGCAGCACGTCAGCCAGCCCCTTGGCGGTTTTTGTTTCCTGCGGACTTCGCAGTGCTTCCCGATGGCAGTCGAACTGTGGTGCCTCGTCCGGTGGAACCATCTCCGCCGGCTGAACTGGTGTGATCTGCGGCGCGTATGGTGCCCTGGTGTAGATGTTGAACGTTTTGTCACAGACGGCCATTCTCTTCCCGCGATGCAGGCGATGCCCGTCGTCGTCGACGACAGTCTTCCAGGGACCATTGTAGATCACGGCCTGACGGCGATCGAGGCACGGACCGTCTTTACCCTTCCATGCCTGAACCGTAAGGCTTCGAAACTCGATTCCATCGATCACAGCCCACGCTTTGTCCTGTCGTGTGAGAATCTCAGCACCATAGAATCCGGCGGCTGTGAACGCTTCAAGGAACGCATCTTCACGGAAGGCACCGCTGATACAACCACTCCACAATCGCGGGTCATCCTGCAGCGACCGAGGAACCTGTTCGTCGCTGACAATATCGCTGATGATTGCTCTTCCGCCCCGTCGCAGAACACGGAAGACTTCGCCAAACAGCTGTTCACGGTCGTCGTTTTTCACCAGATTCAGTACACAGTTGGAAACGACGGCATCCATTGAATCCGAAGCGACAAGCGGTGACTCGCGACGCATACGTTCGGCTTCTTCTTCGGCCGCGAGCCAGTCAGATGCTGTATTAACAGGGTGAGTCTGCAGCCAGCGTTCAAAGAGTTCCAGGTTCAACTGCAGGTCCTGAATGCGGCCTTTGCGAAAATCGACGTTACGGTGGCCGACTCTTTCAGCGACTTCTGTCTGGTATTGTCGGGCCAGTGCGAGCATGTCGTCATTCACGTCGACTCCCACCACGTATCCGGTCTGACCAACGACCTGAGACGCGATGTAGCAAATCTTTCCTCCACCCGACCCAAGATCCAGGACGTGATCTCCCGGATTCAAATGTCTGGACGGGTCACCGCAGCCGTAGTCTCGATCGATGATTTCCTGAGGAATTGCTTTGAGATACTGAACATCGTAGTCGACAGGGCAACACAGAGAACTTTCAGCGGCCTGCGCCGCTTTGCTGTAACGATTTCGAACAGCCGAATCGACGTTTAACGATGCAGACATGAGTCGTTTGATTCCTAAGAATCATCCTGAAGCTGAGACGTGTCCGTGAACCGCTATCCTATCAAATTTCATAAAACACGCGACGCTCTGGTCACCTGCGATCCTGCAATTGTGGTACAGAATGTTTATTTCCCGGTCGCCAGTCGACCACCGGGAATAAATGAACGCACTCGCTTCGCCTGATTCCCGTTAGAACTTCGGAATGTGAGTGTGTGTTCACGGTGCTTTCGGAATCTCACGTCCATGCGGGTCGGCACTCGGTTGATCCAGATCTTCTTCCAGCTGTCGCAGAATTTGGGGGCCGATAAAATGCTCCATCGTTTCAGCCGGATCGTGCAGATGATCTGAGGGCAGGTCAAAATTCTGATCCAGCCAGGATTCCCACAATCGATGTGCCCTCACCAGATCCTGCGCATAACGTTGCCCTTTTTCGCTCAGTTGAGCAGTGCCGTCAGCCATGACCAGTAGGCCACGATGTCCGAGCCAGTAGACCGCAATATGTGCGGCAAAACCGTTGCCGGCCAGTGTTCGGCACTCTGAAATCGATTCGGGGTGGATTGTTCCTGCTCTTTCCCGGCGACGGAACAGCGCCGCCAGTATGTCTTCGGCAGCGATACGTACTTTGAGTTGAACACTGCGTATCAGTCGGCCAAGGATTCCATATCTGGGAGCGACCAGAATCGCTGCCAGTAATTCGGCCCCCGCTGTCACGGCGGTGAGTCCGGCAGCTGAGGAATTCCATCTGAGGGCCAGAAAATATCCCAGTGTCGTGCAGCTGATACCACTCAGAACGGCAATCAGCAGCATGCGTTCCAGTCGGTCCGTGAGCATTCTGGCGATACACGCCGGCACGGTCAGCAGTGCCACAACCAGTAAACCCACAACTTCCATTGCCGAAACAGTAACCAGAGCCACGATCGTCGTCATCAAATAGTGCATGACGGGAACACTAAAACCGAGAGTTGCAGCGAGAGTGACATCGAATGAAGTTAGCCGCAATTCCTTCCAGAACAGCACGAAAACGAGCACGGTGATCAGCAGTGCCGGTACGACCGTGTGTGTGGCTTCCGGCAACAGCCAGCCCATTGTTGGTACGAAATTCATTCCGGCAAATGCAAGATTACCAAACAACACGCAGTCGAGGTCCAGGTGAACTCCCTTTGCCTGTGACACCACTACCACGCCAAATGCAAACAGGGATGTGAACACGATACCAATGCTGGAATCTTCCGGCACCGAACCGGTGCGGTGAATCACCTGAGTCGCGACCGCCGTGACTACACCAGCCGCCAGTGCTCCCAGAAACATCGGAAGCGGTTCGATTCTGCCGGTCAACAGGTAAACGCAGGCCACACCGGCCAGAACCGAGTGACTGAGCGCATCACCAAGCAGACTCATACGCCGCAACAGGAGAAGACAACCCACCAGTGCGCAGCCTGTTGCACACATGGCGCCGACGAACAACGTACCGGCAGCATTCTCGACTGCCGGTTTTGGCTGACCGAGCCAGATGGCGATCCACGTCCATGCAGACTCGAACGGGACAGAAATCTGTTCGGCAGCCAGTACACAGGTGTTCATGGAGACACCTCAGTACGATTTCCGGACTCTGCTGTCAGTAGCTCTTCAGCAGCGGCGGCGACTTCTTCCTCTGAAATTCTTCGATTCCACAGCCAGCCGCGTCGGGGTGCAAACATCCACGAGATAATGAACAGAGTTGCGGATGTGAGCACCACCAGCGGTCCTGTCGGCATTTCGGCCATGTTGGCACTGAGCAGCGTTCCTGTCGCTCCGGACACGCCACCAATGCCGGCGGAGACAGTCATCATGTAAGAAAGTCGGTCTGTCCAGTATCGAGCCGCAGCTGCCGGGATGATCAACAGGGCGGCCGTCAGGACCACGCCCACTGCAGGAAGTCCGACAATCACGGTCACCGCCGTAAGAAACATCAACAGCAGGTCCAGACCGGTGGCCGGCCATCCCTGTACGCGACAGAAAGATTCGTCGAAACTGAGCAGCTTAAGCTCTTTAAAGACCACCAGCACTACGATTGAACATCCGGCGGCCACCACGGCAATCTGCAAAACATCGCCGGTGAGCATGGTTGCTGCCCGGCCAATGATGAAGGACTCCAGGTCAGCACCCCGTTCGTTACGGTAGTTGTTTTGAATTGTCCGTGTGAGTGCGATTCCCAGTCCGTACGAGACACTGAGCACCGTTCCCAGAATTGCATCTTCCCGCAGACGGGATACGCGACGAAGGAAAGACATCAGGAAGGCTCCCGCCACTCCGGTTATCAGGGCACCGATCAGCAGGACAGTAATCGACCGACTCTGTGTGAGCAGGAATGCCATACACAATCCGGGCAGTGCTGCGTGAGCAATCACATCACCGGCAAGAGCGCGTCGTCGGAGGTATGCGAACGTTCCAACCAGGCCGGCGGTCACCCCCAGCAGAACCGTTCCGATGAGAACCAGTGATGTTTGAGTGAATACAGTCAATTGTTGAGGGACAGCTTTAGTGTGAATCGAGTCATCTTGGGGGCCTTCACGTCAGGCAGGAAATTTATTCACTTTCCCGTTGCATGCGCACAGCTTCTGACATCGTATCCAGAATTGACAGTCGACCGCGATAAGTTGCCTGAAGCGCTTCGGGACTGAACGTTGTTGCCACCGGTCCACTGGCAACAACCCGGACATTCAGCAGTACAACCTCATCGAAGTGTTCGGCTACTGTTCTCAGATCATGATGTACAACGACGATTGTGCGTCCGGAGTCACGGAGTGTTTTCAACAAATCAAAAATGATCCGCTCCGTAGCGGCATCAACGCCTGCCATCGGTTCATCCATGAAATACAAATCAGAATTCTGGGCCAGCGCCCGAGCGAGAAATACCCGCTGCTGCTGACCTCCGGACAACTGCCCGATCTGCCGTTTCTCATAGTCCTGCATTCCAACACGTGCCAGGCACTCGCGTGCACGCTGACGGTGTTTTGATTTCGGTCGACGGAACCAGCCCAGTTCGCCGTAGGTTCCCATCAACACTGTTTCCATTACATTAATTGGAAAGTCCCAGTCGACTGTTTCTCTCTGAGGCACATAACCGATTCGCCGGCGCTGTCGGTGCACCGGCTTTCCCCATGCTGCAACCCGACCGCTTGTCACCGGAACCAGACCCATCACGGCTTTGATCAGGGTGCTTTTTCCGGCTCCGTTTGGCCCTACAATGGCAATCAGCCCGGGTTTGCAGAGTGTCAGGTCGACATTCCACAACACAGGCCGGCGGTCATAGGCCACGGTCATGTCGTGGATATCAAGAATCGCGTGCGAATCGGCCGTCGCGTTCACGGTGTTTCCTGATTCAACTGTTGAACGTTCAGGGCACTGGCGATTTGCTGAATATTGTGCACGACTGCACCTGCCAACGTTTCCTCGGGCGTTCCGGCCGGTCCGGCGGTATCCGAATAAAGCGTGCCGCCTACCTCAAGATGATGCTCGCGCGATTCACACGCAGAAATCAGGGCCAGAATATTGCGGTCCGAGACACTCTGCTCCGTGAAGATGGCCGAAATCTTGGAGTCGACTAACAACGTCGCCAGATCGTTAATCCGTTTGAGCCCGGGTTCACTTTCTGTGGACAATCCCTGGACCGCTTCAACTCGAAAATTAAAGGTACGCGCGAAGTACTGAAACGCGTCGTGTGCAGTCACCAGAACGCGATGTTTCGCAGGAATGTCTGCAAACGTTATTCTGCCGCTCTCCCGTGTGGATTCCATCAATTGCTGAAACTCTGCAGCGGCCGCACCGTATTTGTCCGCATGTGTCTTGTCGATTCTTGCGAATTCTTCAGCAAGCCAGTCTCCGCATTTGCCCCACAGCTCCAAATCAAACCAGACATGAGGATCGACTGCGCCGTCAGCGTGAAGCAGATGATCTGAAAATTCCTTTTCCAGAATTTCAGTGACTTTGATTACGGGAATACCCCGATTCACCAGGCTATCAAGGGCGCCTTCAAACTGAGCTTCCAAGTGCAGGCCCGAATAGACAACAACGTCTGAATTTGTCAGCACATTGATGTCCTGAGGCGATGGGGTGTAGAGGTGCGGGTCGACGGCCGGACCGTCCATGATGGCTGTCACCTCAACATATTCGCCGCCGATTTGCCGCACTAGATCCTTGACAATATTCGAAGTGCAACCGACTTGCAGTTTATTTGAATCAGCTGCGGATTCTGTCGTAGTGGCACCGGGTGGTTCAGCAGGTGTACAACCGGAAACAGCTGCTACACAACCGAACGCCAGTGCGGCGATTGGCATGATCTGTTTTGTATGCATAGCAGTTTTGAATACCCAAATTCATTTTTTTGTTCAATCAAAATTCAGAAAACAAAGCTGTTTTCGTTTACATATGCAGCATATTTCATTTTCAGTCGTTTGGGACAACGGCCACTGATGACAGTTTCAGGGTAGATTGAAAATCTGAAAAGGTGTGAACCGGAATGAAAAACAGGCCTTCGACCGACCGGACTCTGTCGAGGACAACTCCGTACTGTTGACAGGGGACGACCTCAGTGTGAGAGCAGATGGTCGTACGACGGACTGTCTCTATGATTTGATGCAATAGCCAGCAGTTACATAGAGGCAGATATTCCCCCGTATGCGGACTAATTTCCCGGGATTCCCCGCGGAGTTGTGACCTGAGAACTTCTGTTTTTTCCAGTCACACAATACGAAGACGTGACCGTGGTGATTCTCTGCCCTGCCGTGTTGGGATGAGCGAGGTGGCTTCTTCTTGTGTTGCTGACTTGTATACGACTGGGGTTTGGACCTTCCGTATCTGTTCCGACAAATACGTATTCATGCCGGCAGGTCTGTCATCGTGGCCCTCGAAGTTAAACGTGATTTGTTTGTGACCGATTTCCAGGCAGTGCAAAATGTTCACCTGCAGGTCACCTATCTGAGGCTAGGGCTTCCCCGACGTTCATACATAGTCATGGATGGTGTCTTAGTTCAGGACGGTGAGGATTCGGATCTGCATTGTGGACTGCACGTCGGGGCGTGACAGAGAAGAATGTAGAACTCTCGGCAGTCAACTGAATGCAGTGCTGATATTTGGGAAAGATAATTGAGTCGCCCAGTTTGGGGGTGTTGGGAAAACGGATTCAGGTCCCCAGATCGTGGAAAGGACTTAACGGCGTAAATCCGTTCCTTACCAGTGGACTGAAATTTGTTGCCCCGAGTAACCGATTTTCCTAAGACGCGAAACCATGATGCAACCGTTCGTCTAGTCCCGACTATGCTGACCGGCAACTGGCCTGTAGCAGAGAACGCGATCGGATGGGGCGAAATCTTTCTAGAAAAATTGCTGGAAGCAATTCCGGCACCAGGCTGACGCGTGCCAGTCATTCTTCACTGTGATTCTGCGGTATAAAAGTGGAACACTAATGCACTTACACTGCGTCATCCGGTTTTCAAGACGGTTGTCAGCTACGAGATTCGATCGTGGCAGCGGTCATGAATTCAACTTAGGACCGTAGATTCTGAAGAGGAACTCATCAGGAAACACATCCAGCAGAGCGTCTCACTTTTGAGAAGATCTTCGCTTGTAAATCGGTCGATCTTCCCGGAACGTTTCCCGTGCACCTGATTTGTGTGGGTCGAACGGACGGAGATGTTTCGTCTCTGCATCACTGGTGACAAGAGATCCGGCTAATCCACGATCTCCCGTACAATCCCGCATTTCACCCAGGTCTTCCTTGCTTAGACACGGTAAGGATTGGAATACTGAGAAATACTGGGCTGTCTAGGCGCGATAGTTTCGTTTTGTCGTGTCCGGAAATTTATGTTTTACGTCTTATTTTAGAACGGAATCAGGTCGGACGTCTCTGCACTGGGTGAGCAAAAGTGTCATCACGAACACTGGAGCCGGTAGCGGTGATCGGTATTGGGTGCCGATTTCCAGGGGCTGGCAATGCCGACGAATACTGGGGAATGATCAAGCGGGCAGGAACGGCGATTTCGCCATTGCCTGAGTCACGTTTGGACCGTGACCTTTACTACCATCCGGAGAAAGGAAGAATCGGCAGCACCTATACTGCGCTGTCGGGTCTCGTCCCTGAAACTCCGTTTGATCATAATCGCTTTCCGATTCCAGGTGACCTGTTGTCGTCATACGACAGTGTCCATTTGCGGATGCTTGAAGTCTGTTGTGAGGCGGTGACGAGCGCGGGCATGGACCCTCTGTCCGGACTTGGCGGTTCGCGAACCGGCGTCTATATCGGTAATACCAGCGGCAGTACACTGGCTGGTGATCTGACGTTCGGCACATTATCGACGGAAGTCGTTTCAAGACTGCGTGATTCCGAATTCGCAGATCTGCCAGCCGATATGCGCGAGCGAGCAATTCAGCGCACGATTGCTCAAATTCAAGCGAACTCGCCCGTACGTAATGCGAATGGCGGACCGAATGTCGAAGCGCACGACGTATCGGTACTGGTTAGTCGCGCTATGCAACTCGACGGTCCGGCAGTGGCCGTGGACGCGGCATGTGCTTCTGCCCTGATTGCGACCGCACAGGCTGTTTACGCCCTGCAGCGCGGCTATCTCGATATGGCAATTGCCGGTGGGTGTTCATTCAGTAAATGGTTCGCCCTGATTCTGTTTTCGCAGGCTCAGTCAATCAGCGGTACCGGTACACGTCCTTTCGACCAGGATGCTGACGGACTGATCAGTTCGGACGGCTATGCGGCGATTGTTTTGAAGCCACTGTCGCGGGCCCTGGCTGATGGCGATTCGATTCTGAGCGTCATTCGGAATCTGGCGGTTGGGTCTGACGGCAAGGGGAAGAGTCTTTGGGCGCCTCGGCGAGAAGGTCAGATTCACGCCGTCCGCAGAGCCTACAATGCCGAAGTCAGTCCGGGCAGCCTGCAATACATTGAGTGTCATGCCACGTCGACGCAGGTTGGTGACGCAACGGAAATCTCAGCGCTCAGCGAAGCCATGCACGGAGCATTTCCGCCAGGACATAAAATTCCGATCGGCAGTGTAAAAGGCAACATTGGTCACACCCTGGAATGTGCGGGTCTGGCCGGCGTTTGCAAGACCATCCAGGCGCTACGACACGGTGTGATTCCTCCGCAGCCATCGATTAAGGAACTTAATCCGGACATCGCGTGGGACGACATTCCTTTCTATGTTCCTACATCAGCACAGCCCTGGCCCGGAGTGAATCAGCAGGGAGTCCGTCGGGCGGCTGTGAATGCCTTTGGAATTGGAGGTTTGAATGCACATGTCGTTCTTGATGACCGTCCTGAGCCTCAGCGCATGGTTCATGCGGCCGTCCCTGCAGATATTCAGTCTGCAGATGTTTCAGCGGACGACGACCTGATCGCGGTGATCGGCGTCGGAGTGATCGCTCCCGACGCTAACAACCAGGAAGAATTCTGGTCACTGATTTCCAGCGGGAAATCGGCGGTCAGCGAAGTGACCGATGATCGCTGGGTGTCTGCACATTATCACACATCGGAACCGGGCCCGCGTTGTTCTTCTTCTAAACTTGGCGGCTTCGTCCGCAACTTTGAGTTCAACTGGAAAAAACACCGGATTCCGCCCAAGCAAATTCAAAACAGTAATCCTTTGCAGTACATGCTGCTGGATGCTGCTGATCAGGCTTTCATCGATGCAGGTCTCGGCGACATGGAGTTTCCGAGAGAACGGGCGAGCGTTGTTGTTGGTACGATGTTTGGAGGCGACTTTTCCAGTCACATGCAGGTGGGCCTTCGACTTCCTGTGGTCCAGCGTGAGTTGAAAAAAGCTCTGATGGCCGATGGACTCGATGAAACCCAGGCTGACTCCATTGTTGCCCGTTACCGGGAACACGCGTTAAATATTTATCCGGCCGTTCGTGATGAAACGGGAAGCTTTACCAGTAGCACGCTTGCATCACGGCTGACCAAATCATTTGATCTCATGGGAGGTGCCTGGGCGATTGATGCCGCGGACGTGTCATCATTTGTTTGCCTGCGGGCTGCTGCTGATTTGCTGCTGACCGGTTCGTCTGACATGGTGATGTGCGCGGCGGGCCAGCGAAGTATGGATGTTTCCTCTTTCGAACTGATGGATCTGCAGGGCCGTTTGTCGGGTGATCGTGTTGCTCCGGCCTTCGATGCAAATCAGAACGGAGGCGTGCCGGGTGAAGCTGTCGGTATCGTCCTGCTGAAGCGACTCGCGGATGCTGAACGGGACGGAGATCGAATTCGCGGTGTGATTCGTGGCATTGAAGTTTCGTTTACTGATCAGAACCGTGCCGACGGAATTGCGAAGAACCTTAAACGACTGATGCCAGCCGATGGTCAGGCGGCAAGGATAGATGCCCTCGAAACCGCACGTGTCTGCAGTCCTGCACTGGATGCCGCTGAAATCGAAGGCATGCAGCGCGCCCTGCCTGATCAGCCTGCGCCACTGGCACTGGGTTCAACCTCAAAGCAGATTGGTTACTCCCTGAGTGCCAGTGGAATGATTTCAGTCATCAAAGCAATGCTGGAACTCGAACACCAGTCGATTGCTCCTGTTGCTGCTGATGCTGAACCGTCGGAACTTGTGCGCAGGAGCGGCAGTCAGTTCACACTACCCCATCAGTTGTCACCGCTTGGCAGTCAACTGCCTCCGGGGGCCGGACGGATCATGGTCAGCAACATGGATCCGTCAGGAGCCATCGGACATCTCATCGTGGAAGGTGTGAAGGAGCGTATGAATGTGTCGGCTCCGCTTTCTGCGGCGACACCACCGACAATGACTCAAACGCCTGCTGAGGAACCGGACCGGTTTGAGATTCTGCGGGTTGCTGCTCCCTCAACATCTGAACTTGAGGCAGTTGTTGCTGCCGGTGTTGCCAGCCGAAATTCCGGATTTGGGTCTGACGACGGGGTTCGTCTGGGAATTGTGGCAACAGGTCCAGACGACCTCACTCGAAAACTTCCTGCCACCAGAATGGCCCTGGCCGACTGTCAGCGGCGTCACATTTTGGGTGACAACGGAATTCTGATTGCTGAGCCTGGCCGGCAGGGAAAACATTTGGCGGTCGTTTTCTCGGGACAGGGAGCGCAGTATACAGGAATGCTGGCTGACTGGATCCGGACGTCTGTCGCTGTCCAGCAGTTCATTGAACAGGCCAACACGGTTTTGGCTTCACTGAATCTGCCGTCATTCGAATTTCTGACACAGGACACAGCTGCTGATCTTGGCAACCACGTACTCAACACACAGCTGGCGGTCCTGCTGGCGGATCTGGCTGCCTGGGCTGCGTTGACGGAAGCTGGTGTTCGGCCTGATTTTATTGCAGGACACAGCTATGGCGAATTCCCCGCACTGGTTGCGGCCGGTGCCTGGGACCTGAATGCTGCTCTGCAGGCGACGATTCACCGAACAAATGCGGTCGAAGGAGCAGGAGTGTCGAATGCTGCGATGCTGTCCACGACAGCGGAACCGGCAACTGTCACGTCGTTGATTCAAAAGCTGCAGCTGCCGTGTGACATCGCATGTTATAACGCTCCCGATCAAACAATCATTGCCGGACGTATTTCGGATTTGGATCAGCTGAGTGAAGAGCTGAAGACGGGTGGATATGCCAGCCGAACGATTCGCGTGCCAATGCCTTACCACAGCCGAATGATGCAGGCGGCTCAGGCGCCTCTGGAGGCTGCTCTTCAGCAAATTCCGATCAGCACTCCTGCGGTTCGGTTCATCAGCTGTTGTTCCAGTCAGCCACTTGAGACTCCGGACGAGATTCGGGCCAGCCTGGTGGCTGAACTGACACATCCTGTACGCTGGGAAACGCTTGTCGAAACACTGATCGCCAGCGACACGGGTGTGGTCTTTGAAAGCGGTCCGCGGCAAATTCTGACACGTCTGAACAGACGAATTATCGGAGCACGTCCCGTACTTCATCTCGCTCTGGACGCGCGTCCAGGGCATGCCAGAGAGCAACAGGCTCGAATCAGGCTTTTGCTGGAAATGTTTCAGGAGACTCCGTCAGCAGCCACGCAGCACTCTGCGGAGTCGGTTCTTTCCGGGCCACCTTCGGTGCCAGTACCTGTTGATTCAGTTTCTGCGCCTGTAAATGCACCGGAAGTAACCGCATCAACTCAACGCGTCAATCACACTCCGTCGGAGAAAACCTCCATGACTGATGACCGGAAGAAAGGTCGAATTATCTGGGTCGATGCGACGGAGCGACGCCGATCGAAGATGCGCGAAGCAGCTCAGGCAAAGGCTGCCGGCCGACCTGTCGCCAACAGGACGAGCGACAATGGTTTCGGGGCCAGGAGTAACGGAGCTCCTGCTTCCGTCAGCGGCAACGGAGTTCCTGTATCGGGCAGCGGCAACGGAGTTCATCCGGCGAGTCGGACCGTGCAGACGGGACCTGCTGATCCCCATACAGGCAATGGTGTTTCTTCTGCTGTGTCCATTGCTGCTGTACCGTCCATCGAACCGCAGGTGGCTGGTACCGCACCGCAGGCTGAGAAGTCAACTCTGTCTCAGCCTGTTGCGGCAGCGCAGGTTTCGTCGGAGATGGAACTTAGTCGCGACAAGCTGGAATCCTTTGTACTGGATTACGTGGTGGAACAAACGGGCTATCCTCCGGAACTGGTTGAGCTGGATGCGAACCTGGAGGCGGACCTGGGTGTTGACAGCATCCGGAAAGCTCAGCTAATGGGTGAAATTTCCGAAACATTTCAAATCCAGCAGGCCAGGGAGCACATTAACGATCTGTCACTGGATGACTTTCCGGATCTGAGTTCCATCATCGATTTTTTCCTTAGAATCTGTGAATCACCGGATGCGGTCCAGACTGCTGCTTCAGTTGTTCCCCAGGTGTCTTCGGTGCCTCAGGTACCCGACGTCCCTTCGGTGTCTTCACCTGCGTTTGTTTCGCCGACAGTCCAGGATGTTCTACCGAATCAGGACGACGTAACGGCTGCAGGCAGGTCGATTGATCGGGAAGACCTGGCCAATTTTGCCGTCAGGTTTGTGGTCGAACAAACCGGATATCCGGAAGAGCTGGTGGAACTCGACACGAATCTGGAAGCAGACCTTGGCATTGACAGTATTCGCAAGGCGCAGTTGCTGGGTGAAATCGCTGAAAATTATGAAATGACAGGTCTGGCAGGTCAGATTACCGATCTGTCACTTGACGATTTTCCAACGTTGAATTCGATTGTGGACTTCTTCGTCGGCCAGGCGGGGTCCGGGGCCGCAGCGGAACCGCTCCCCGTTCCATCAGGCCATACGCCACCTTCCACGATGGCCCCTGTCGCTCCTGCGATTCAGGCACCGACTGCTCCGACTGTTGCTATGCCGGCGATTCCGGCAGTGGCAGTACCTGTGACTCCAATGGTCCCCGTAGTTGAGACTGCACCCAAACCGGTTCCGGCAATACCGGTGGCATCAACCGACGTGAGTGTGTCGAAAGATGAACTGATGACATTCGCAATTGCTTTTGTCGTCGAACAGACCGGCTACCCGGAAGAGCTGGTTGAACCGAATGCCGACCTGGAGGCCGACCTGGGTATCGACAGCATTCGCAAAGCGCAGCTGCTTGGCGAAATTGCAGAACACTATCAGATGACAGGTCTGGCAGGTCAGATCACCGATCTGTCACTGGATGATTTTCCGACGCTGGAGGCAATTACCGATTTTTTTTTCGCAGCTGCAGGACGCACAACTGAACACGGAGCAGACACAGTAATCGACGATGTTGCGGCACCCGGACTCGATACATCAACAACCAAAAATACCGTCCCCGCAGTTGCGGGTTCGGCGGATCTGACATCTGTCGATCGACTGCCGGAGAACGATCGGATCATGCAGCGGTATATTGTCCGCTCCATACCCGAATCCCTTCGTGAGGCTTCCGATGCCGTCGGGACCACGTTTGCCGGTAAGGTCGTGATTCTGGGAGAAGATCGTGATGCTCAGGCACTCGTCCAACGGTTGCAGTCTGCAGGCAGTCTGGTCGAGATCCTTCCGGCATCCATTCATGCTCAATCAGCGGTTGCAGCGTTTGAAACAAGCTGGAAACAACAGGCTGTTGATCATTTGATTGTAATGACTTCAAACGGTGATCAGCCGGCCGACTGGGATACACTGCGTGATCAACAACTTCTGGTTCCGTACTTTGTGATCCAGAAATGGGTGCAACTCCGAACACAACTTTACGGAAAAGATTCTCCACCGGCAGGAAATCTGGCGGCAATCACACGTCTGGGTGGCGATTTTGGCATTGGCGGTCGTATTGGCAACGTTTCGGGTGCAGGACTCGCCGGGCTATTCAAAGCAATTATTCGGGAGCACGCTGAGCTCAATGCAACGGTTCTCGACGTTCCGGCTGACGAACCCGTACGACTTGTGATCGATGCTTTGTGTCGGGAAGCGGCGGCCGCTGGACCGCACGTGGAAATCGGCTGCATTCGCGGCAAACGGCATCGCCTGCACATGATCCCGCAGCCCGCTTCCGGCATCTGTCCGTCCGACGTCAGTCTGGCCGGACCGTGGGTCGTCACGGGCGGGGCTCGTGGCATCACTGCGCGTATCGCAGCAGCACTCGGTCGTTCATCCGGTGTTCGCCTGCATTTGGTTGGTCGCAGTTCGGAATCGGAAGTGGATCCAGCCTGGGTTGCGTTGGATGAAACCGGACTGGGAGAACTGAAGAAGGACGTGATGAGAAAGGCGGCAGCTGAAAACCGTAAACCAATCGACGCCTGGAATTCATTAAACAGCAAAATTACTCTGGCAAAATCGCTCCGGAAACTTCGTGAACAGGGATTGGATGTAACATACCACGCATGTGATGTGAGTCAGCGTGACTCTGTTGGCAATATGCTGCAGGCTGTTCGGCAAATGCACGGGCCAATTACCGGAGTCATTCACGGTGCCGGTGTCGAAGCGGCTGCTCGTTTTGAACGCAAGCAGGCCGATTCGGTGCGTCTGACAGTGACATCGAAAGTTGACGGGGCTCGCTGGCTGTGGGAACACACTGCGAACGACGACCTGTCGTACTTTGTGTGCTTCGGTTCCACCAGTGGCCGATTCGGTGGACTTGGTCAGACTGATTATTCTATGGCGTCCGATCTGCTGTGTCGTATGGGTTGGCAGTTTGGGATTGAGCGACCTGCCTGCCGAACGGTTGGCTTCCACTGGCCGCCATGGGGTGAAGTGGGCATGGCTGCCCGACCGGAAAGTCGCTTTGCACTGGAATCTGCCGGGTTGAAATTCGTTGAACCGGATGAAGGTGTGTCACATTTACTGGATGAACTGGATATCCGGTCCAGTGAGGGCGAAGTGGCGGTGGTCGATCGAGTCTGGGGGATGTCCGAAGAAGACGAACTTCAGGACACGAAGTTCATTGAACTGGCACACAGCACGAAATCGCGGGTTAGAAACGCGGCATTTGTCGACGCAATCATCCGGCAGTCTGAAAATTCTCTGACGACGGAGGTCGTTTTTGATCCGCTGACCCATCCGATGCTTCGTGATCATAAAGTAGACGGCATTGCCGTGGTTCCCGGGACAGTGATGCTGGAAACATGCCAGCAGGCTGCGGGTTTGCTGGATCGCGAACGTCTGATTATCGGTGTACGAGATTATCAGATTCTCAACGGTGTGCGATGTCGCAGTGGTAAACAGCGACTGGTGGTTCATGTTGTTCGAGAGACCGATGGTGTGATCCGGTGTGAAGTTACGGGTGCATTTACGGACCAGGAGGGTTGCATCGTTGATCCTGCTCGTGTGTATGCATCAGCAACAATTCTGACGGGGGCTGCACCCGTTGCCGGAACTGTTTCCAAAGTACCGCTACCTGAGAAGTGGGAAATATTACAGCAAGCCGCCGGGCCGAATGACTTCAGGTCGAATCATGTCGGTACGGTATACCACGGACCATCACTCGGGCGTCTGCGAGGTATTGCCAACATCGAAGGCAGCAGCGGGTGGTTCCGGGTCGCCGATCCGGACGGGACCTGTACTCCGGAGGGAATGGCTCGACCGGCTGTCCTGGACGCTTTCCTGCAGGGCATCGACATTATCCTGCACAGGTCTCGCGGTACCAGCCAGTTACCAACTGTTATCGGTCAGGCAGATCTGCACACGGATCAGCTGGACCAGGATGAACTGATTGTCCGTGTTGCCATGACACATGAAGCCGACGATACCAGCTACTGGACGATCGACTGCTTTTCACCGGCCGGTATTCCCGTTGTCAGCATGAAGGACGTTGAGTTCCGCAGAATGAAGTCTTCGCCGGCGACCGTACCGGTCGGTGGTGTCCGACCGGTACCTGTCGCACCGCCAGGCACGCCCTCGGTGGAAAAGATCATTCGACCAATGATGCTGCGAGCCGGTATCAATGTTGACGGCAATGCGGCCGCAGTTGCAGTTCCCGTGAATCCGCTGACGGATCGATTTTTATCCGAACACAAACTGCACAACGTACCGCTTTTGCCGGCCGTCATGGCCATCGAAATCATGGCCGAGGCAGGTGAAGTTCTTGCTGAGCCTGGAGAACGAACAATTGCGATCCGTGACATGCAGATCCTGAGCGGAATCAAATGCACGGGGACGAATGTCCGGACACTGGTGGTTCGCTGTCTGCGATCGGGGAATGATGTCACCGTACAGATGTTCAAGTCTCCGGAAGCAGAAAAACCTTCGATGACCGCAACCATCGCACTGGGGATGGAGACGCTGCCGATGGAGTCCGGATTCTCTCAGCCGCATGGCGAATTCATGGATTATCCGTATCCGAAGGATGCGCCGATTCAGCACGGACCCTCGTTCCAGACACTCCGGAAGCTAGCACCGTGGAGATTCCTGGGCACAGCTCATCTGCAGATTGGCGAGTCCTGTCTGGCAGATGACTTCCCGGCAGAAGCACAGTGGGTGATCGATCCAGCGATTCTGGACGGGGCCCTCGTGGGATGTGGATCAGATGCCTGGTTGTATTATGGATTTACTCCGGAATTACCGCATTCCTTCGATGAAATTATCGTGGGAAAAATGATCAGACCCCGCGAAGTCTGTACGGCTGAATTCAAATGCTGCACAACATTTAAGGAAGACACCACAACCTACAACATTGTTATGCAGGATTCGAAGAATCGAACGTTTATGCAGGTGAAAGGATTCTCTCTGAAGCGACTTATGCCGGTGAAACCAGGCTGGTTAACCATGGGAGGGTACTAATTGCCGGTTTCAAACTTTTGCAGGTGAGAATTATCAGTCGCTGAAATCCGGGGATGACCGAACTCTGTTCGGACCGGCTGAAGGTCTGGAAATTTCCTGCCGTTGTGAATGAGAGTGTCAGTCCTGTCAATTCAATTGCTTTGCTTGTCTATTTTGTTATGTCATTTTCAATGTTCACCAGTCCAGCCGCAGTCGACGCCGTTCAGGTGTGGCTGTCTTACGGGTTTCAGGATGTCGATCATTCTGCGTCCGGTCTGACAGCATCGGAACGGGAACTGGCAGAACGATTGACGTCGAACCCGCGTCGCCGATCATTCGAAATGGGGCGCCGACTCGGTAAGCGGGCAGTACAGGAGTTCACAGAACCGTCTGGTATCGATGCTGAACGGGTTGAAATACTGTCTGAGGACCCGGCTGCCATTACCTCGCGACCGGTAATCTGCGAGGACGGCACTCCCGTGGATTTGAAGATCTCGATCACTCACCTGGATCAGACAGTTGCCGTAGCAGTTGCCGACGGCGAACACGTCATAGGTATTGACCTGGCACGTATTCAACGGCCGTCTTCCGCTTTCAGAGATATCTGGATGAAGACTCATGAGCAGTATCAGGTCTCTCAAAGTGAGGATGTGGCACTCACTGCAACCATGAACTGGTCTGCACGAGAGGCGGCTTTCAAGGCAACGGGTATTGACAGTCACTTTCGTCCTGCACACTGGTCCGTAGCGTTTGAAGGTGATCGAGCGACATGTTTCTACCGTGGACAGCAACAGCCGGTACAACTGAGCTTTTATCGAATTCATCAGGAAATGTTGCTGACTGTGGCCGGTGACGGAACCGATGTCACGTTTCGCACCAGGTAAACCCAAACACAATACAAATTCATTTTATCTAATCGGGAACTCTGACAATGATCGACCTGAACGGCCAGACGGCGCTCGTGACGGGCAGTTCACGTGGAATCGGAAAAGCAACAGCAATCCGACTGGCAGAAGCCGGCGCTGACCTTGTACTGAACTATGCGAAGTCAAGGGCCGCTGCAGAAATGGTTGCGGAATCAATCGCTCAAATGGGGCGGAACGTTCTCGTCGTCAAAGCAGATGTTTCGGCCCGCGACGACGTTGACAGTATGATTGAAGCGGTCGACAGCGAGTTCGGCAAGCTGGACATTATTGTCAGCAATGCGGCTTCCGGCGGGTTTCGTGACCTAATGAAATCCACTGAGACGCAGTTTGATCAGACCATGAGTACCAATGTGAAGCCACTGATTTCACTTGTCCAGGCCGCCCTGCCGCTGTTCAGCAGGAGCGCCGGCTTCTCGCGAGTGATCGGTTTGAGTAGTCACGGTTCACACAGGGCACTGCCCTCCTATGGACTCATCGGCGGATCAAAAGCGGCGCTGGAAAGCGTGGCTCGTCATCTGGCTCTGGAACTGGGTGACCATGATATTCGTGTGAACATTGTTCAGGCGGGCCTGGTAGAAACAGATTCGGCCCGAATGATTCCGGGTGTCGAGGAAATGTTTGCCCACGTGGAGTCCAGAACGTGTGTTGGTTCGCGTCGCCTTCAGCCCGAAGATGTGGCGAACGTGGTCACATATCTTGCCAGCCCGATGAGTAACATGATTCAGGGACAGACGATCATTGTCGATGGCGGCGCGACAGTGTTTGCATAGCCGGTATGAATGACCCGTCAGTGCGATTCCGATGGTGAGGCATGTGTCCGTTACGACTTCGGGATCGAATGAAACAATCATGTTTGACTGACAGATTTCGGCCGTACGAGACCAGGGACCTCAGTTCATGAGTTGTATTCTTTTGACCGGAGCCACGGGGCTGCTTGGTCGCTATATCATTCGCGATCTGGTTCTTCAGGGACATTCACTGGCTGTGCTGGTACGACCGGGCAGAACGCTTTCGGCGATCGAACGCGTTGAAGAAGTGATGAAGCACTGGGAGCCGACTACCGGTCGCCTGCCGACACCCAAAGTCCTTGAAGGGAATATCACGCAGCCGAATTTGGGCCTGTGTGAAGATGATCTTAAATGGGCGAGCGGCAACTGTTCGGCCGTCATACACTGCGCGGCCAGCCTGAAATTTCAGCTCGCGGGTGATGAACCATGGAATTCCAATCTCAACGGGACACGTAACGTTGTCGAATTTTGCGAAGGAATCGGGATACCACAACTGTTTTATATTTCCACAGCATATGTCTGCGGCAAGGTTAATACTGTTGCCTACGAAACACCCGTGCCCGGGGATACGGAACCTCGCAACGTTTACGAAGCAAGCAAGCGGCAGGCCGAACAACTGGTTCTGAGCGCTGATCTGCAGATGCCACCTACGATTTTGAGGCCCAGCATCATTGTCGGGGATTCAAAAACCGGTTACACGAGTACATTCCATGGTCCGTATCTGCCGCTGCGGCTGTCGATGTCGATGCTGGCTCCCGCTGCTGAAGCCACAGGCATTCGCATTGCTCCCGATGCTTTGAAAATTTTCAAGATGATGGGACTGGAAGGTGGAGAACGCAAGAATCTGGTTACTGTCGACTGGGTCAGTCGAGGAATCACTCATGTGATCAACTCAACTGAACTTCACGGTCAAATTTACCACCTGACAACAGACCATCCGATGTCTGTACTGTCGCTGACAAAGACAACTGTAGAGTTTCTGGATGAAATGTACGGCTTTGAGGATACGGATGTCGTAGAGTTTGATGACCAGATGGAACAGTTCTTTACCGCTCAAATGGGGGTCTATCGGGAATACTGGAGGGATGACCCGGACTTCGATGCCACGAACCGAACTCTGGCAATGCCCGATGATCCTCCACCGGTCATCGATGATGCGATGCTGCGAATTATGTTTCAGTACGTCTGGGACTACGATCAGCAGCAACGAGCCGTTCCGGCCGGCTGATTTCTGTCGTCACCACTTGTCGATCGGTCCTGAGGGGACGGGTATGTGTGCATCTGTCAGTACGCCCGTGCGATTGCCGTCCACCGGGCCTTCCTCACGAATCTGTCTCAGTGCATCATCAAATTCCGGACGAGTGCGCACAAACTGAAAGTTTCCTCGCAACCGCTTGCGTACACGCATGCCTTTAAGATACCAGTGAGCCATTTTACGAAACTGCACAATTGCCCGTTGGCTGCCATATCGTTCTTCAAGAAATTCAAATTGACCAACCATCAACTGCAGACGTTCGTCAAATGTTCCCGCCGGTGCATACTGACCAGTACGTTCCCACTCGTCCAGCTGACGAAAAATCCAGGGGTTGGCCAGTGCCGTCCTGCCGATGGAAACGGCATGGCAGCCGGTTTGTTCGATCATCCGGGCTGTGTCGCCAACAGAACGAATATCTCCATTGCCAATCACCGGGATTTTATCGACAGCCTTCACCACCTCCCGAATTCCCGCCAGCGAAACAGAACCACTGAATCCCTGTTCCCGTGTACGCCCGTGAACGGCAACAGCGCAGACGCCGACCTGTTCGAAGGCACGAGCGAAGCTCGGCGCTGTAAGCTGCGTTTCATCCCAGCCCAGTCGCATTTTAACGCTCACCGGAATTCCGACAGATTCCACCACCTGCTGTACAAGTGAGACGGTGCTGTCGATATCACACATCATTCCGGCTCCTGATCCTGTGCCGGCGATGCGGCTGACCGGACAGCCCATATTGATGTCAATGGCATCAACGCCGTGTTCCTCCAGAAACCGGGCTGCGTCCGTCATCGCCTCCGGATCACTGCCGAAAATCTGGACAGCAAACGGTTTGTCACGTGGATGCGATTCGATCATGGCCATCGTGCGTTCGTTCCGGGCAAGTAACGCACGGCAGTTCACCAGGTCGGTTGTCGCCAGCCCAACACCACCTAAAGTCCGCACGATCACACGAAACGGTAATGTTGTAAAACCGGCCAGAGGCGACAGCAGGTACCGTGTCGGCAGGATCAACGATCCGAACCGTACTTCACCGCGAAATTCAGGCCGTGGAATGACCACGTCGGCTGAGGAAGAATGTTCGTCAACCGATTGTCGAAAAGTATTGGGGATGGCACTTTTGATTACCCGTACTCCTGCACGTGGCGTCCGCAAGGACTCCTTGATAACGAACTTACAGGAGCGTTGTCCAGAGCGAAGCCCGGCCAAAGCACGGAGTACTGCATCTCGCATCACTGCCAGTGATCAGTAGAGTGACGTATGCGGATTTTGGTAACGAGTCGGCCAAGTCCGGTTTAAATTTTAAAACGACGCGGAGAAATATCGGCTGGAATGACTCGTCTCGACCATACTGGTGCAGCAGTTACGGATTGTCCAGCCAATCATGCTGCTCGACGTTAACGGACCACACAAACCAGGAGGATGAACGTTCACCGAGAACACAACCATGTCGTGGGACATTACCTGTTTGTATCCCCGGGAACCCGATGACGCTGTTTCACAGACTGTAACAAAGGAGTTAGTTGAGTTCTCTTCGCCGTCCCCTGCAGACGAAACAAGGACCATGCCCGCTCTCCGGAAATTCTCTGACTGCAACCCGGACGCTCTGTGAATAGCGGAATAGCTGCACTCAGCAGGACACGAGCACCCGGCTGATTCGAAATCACAGATCCTTTTGTACTACGCGGATATTCGTCGTTGGTGCTTTTTTCCGTCTAGGGTTGTTCCTGTGCGGCGTTGACTGCCGGAATTTCGGCGTCCTGACCTCTACAGCGCAGCATGGCATAACGCAGAAAATCAGAGACACTGTCGACGTTCTGATAGAGTCTTATGGTCACATCCCAGATTTTCTGAGCCTGTTCATCTTCACCGTCGGTGGCCAGTTGTTCGGCTTGTTTCATTCGAGTGGCAAACAGGCCACGCAGACGCAGGCGATCACTGTTGAGCAGTTGTGTCCGAGCCTCCTTGCGTCGTTTGGCAAAGATAACATTCCAGATCCTGAACTCATCCATCGTGAGTGCATACGGCGGACTTTCCGTCTCCAGTCGTTCCGGCGTGAATGCGTCCAGCTGCTGAATCACGTTGTCATAACGTTCAATGGCTGCCAGTGGGTTTGGATCGATGTCCTTTTCCAGTTTGTATGCCCTTACGTATTCCCGTTCGAAGGGGTTTTCCAGATCTCCGAATCCGTCAGCCTTCTTCTCCATCTGGTGTTCTTTGATTTCCAGATTGATTTCGTCGATCCAGATGCGGGCATCGGCTGCATATGGTCCGTCAGGAGCGCGCTCAACGATTGCCAAACAATCGCCGCGTGACTCTCTTCTGACGTTCCACTCCGTGGTGTCGGCGTTCATAACCACTTTTACTCTGGCGTGGATGGAAGCGACACTTTCCGGCCACAGCAACCAGGTCGTCACTCCGATGAGTGCGAGCAGACAGGTTGCAAGGAACCATGTTTGCTCATGCACCGGAACGTTTTCCCTCCTTTTCTTTTTCTTTTTGCGAGGATGAACCCTGTCGATGCGCGTGTCAACCTGTGAGGCAGGGACTGTGGCAGTCACGCTGTTTCCTGCAGCGATTTTTTCGCGAATCTCGCCAAGTTCGGTATGGACGGCAAGTGCATCAAACGGGCGGTTGTCAGGATCTTTAGACAGCATTCGATCTACAAGACGGTCCAGCCAGATCGGACAGTCCGGAGCAAATTCTGTCACATTGTGTGGATCGTCATTGATGTGCTGCATGAGCATCTCGGCCGGGTTATCCGATACAAACGGCGTCTCACCAACCAGTACCTCATACAGCAGACACCCAAGTGCATAGAGGTCCGTTTTGCCGCAGATCGGATGTGCCCCGTTGATCTGTTCCGGGGCCATATAAGCGTACGTTCCAACGGTTTTTCCGGCCGCCGTCAGTGCGGTGGCTTCGGTGTCACGTGCAATCCCAAAATCGCCCAGCATCAGGCGGCCTTTGCGTGACAGAAACAGGTTGGCCGGTTTGAGATCCCGATGAATGATACCGGCATTGTGCGCGTGTTCGAGAGCCGAACAGACCTGACGACCCACATGAATCGCCTGTTCCCAGGTGAGTCGTCCCCGCTGTTTAATCATTTCCTGCAGTGACCCGCCATCGATGAACTGCATGGCGTAGTACCGTTGATTATTTTCTGTGCCCCCTCCGTAGTACTTAACAATATTGGGATGACTGAGCCGTTTGAGAATTTTGATTTCTCGTTCGAAACGGCTGAGGAGTTTCGGATCTTCTATCAGGCCTGGTGACAGGATTTTGACAGCAACCTTCTTATTACTTTTCGGGTAGTTCGCCCGATACACCACCCCCATTCCTCCGATACCGATCTGCTCCTCCAGAATAAACGGTCCAATTTGTCGTTTGTCCATGATCAGGGATCACTAAGTGCAGCCTGCCCCGAACGAGGGCGAATCTGAAAAACACGACATGAATCAACAATTGCTGAATCAAATGTCCATACAGTAAATCTGGTATGATTTTGAAAAGTCGAGCCCCCCCGACGGGTATCTGCATCGCACCGAAACTGGTATCTCTTTCATAGTCGATCTCCGGTTTCTTTCTCAGGAATTTCATTCATAGACGGTGATGAACGCTGTGGTAACACAGATTGAGCTGCATCGTCAAAACCATAGTCAGCAGGGGCCACACGGCTCTATGATCAAAATCGCTGTTACCGCGGGCACTGGTGAATTTTAGATTGTTTAGTCACTGTGCAACTCTTCACCCGGCTGATTGGATCCTGAGCAGCCTTCAGGTACTGCACTTGCAGAACCTCAGGGCCATGGTCGGGCGAAAAAAATTCTTCCACCGTTGAATCGGCGTCACAAATGGATGCGAAATGTCATCGGTTACCTCCGGGGAGATAAGCACTATTCCTGCAAACCCTGCAGCAAAGCAATACAAACCCGGCCGCTTCATGCTGTTTCTGCTGCCGAATCACAGAGGTAATGCAAATTGAATGCCGGAACGTGCCATGTTTCCATGTTACTCTCCATGAGTCAGCATTGTCCAATCGGCAGTTCTCTGCTGACTGGCTCCTGCACCGAAGCGACCGTCACGGTATATCAGATCCACGTCTGATACCTGATTGAGGCCCACCCCAGGTGCCCTGACCGAAACGGAATTGCGATTTTACTTTAAACTCGTCACCATCCGACTGCGGCAATGTGACCTGTCTCCGATCTGCTCTGAACTGGGGGCCAGCTATGCTGACCATCAGCGGTAAATCGAACCGAAGTCTTTGTGATGGGATTGAACGTCGAAGATTCCTGCAGGTTGGCGGACTGAGCGTGTTTGGTCTTTCGCTGACTGACCTGTTACGGGCAGAACAGCATGTTTCGGATGGCCAACCAAAGCGATCTGTCATTCTGATCTGGATGCACGGCGGTCCTTCTCAGCTTGATACTTTTGATATGAAGCCGCTGGCCCCGGCGGAGGTGCGAGGTCCCTGGAAACCTGTTGCGTCCGCTTTGCCCGGGCTTGATGTGTGCGAGCTGATGCCGGAACACGCCAAAGTGATGCAGCACTGCACTGTCATACGAAGTCTTTCGCACGGAAACGGAGAGCATTGGGCGGCCGCACACTGGATGCTTACCGGACGACGTGGTTCTACCAGTACTGACCGCAAACCGCGTCAACCTTCAATGGGTGCCGTCATTTCTCACCTGCTGGGTCCGACTCAGTCAGGGTCGTTGCCGGCAGTCAACATGAACGACGGAGGATTCGGTTTTCACGGTGGTGCATGGCTGGGAGTCGATGCAAATCCTTTCCGCTGCGGGGAATTCAGTTACGGCAATGAGGCCGGCAGACTACCGGCCGGCGACCACAAAAGCTTTTCACTTGTTGACGGGCTCAGTAATCAGCGACTGATCAATCGCGTACAGCTCCAGCGACAGTTTGATGTTCTGAGACGTCGAGTGGATTGTCATACTGATTTTGATGCCGTTGATTCTGTCGGTCAGCAGGCTCTGGATATCGTGCTTTCCGGTCGTGTTCGCCAGGCCTTTGATCTGGCCGGTGAAGACCCCGGGCTCAAGGAACGTTACGGTCCTGGCTGGGGGGAACAGGCACTGCTGTCCCGAAGGCTTGTGGAAGCCGGTGTCCGTTTTGTCTCACTGAACACCGGTTATTTCGATGATCACAGCAACATAGAAAATGCACTCAATGATAAGTTGCCCCGACATGACAAATGCGTAGGGGTTCTGATCCAGGACCTTGCAGACCGCGGGATGCTTGAGGATACGCTGGTGGTAACGGCCGGTGAGTTCGGGCATACACCGCGGATCAACAAAAAAGCGGGTCGTGATCACTGGCCTCTGGCTCAGAGTATTCTGTTTGCGGGAGGTGGCTATCGCCATGGTCAGGTCATTGGGACTACCAACGACAAGGCAGAGCATCCCACGTCACGGAAGATCGGCGTTGAAGACTTTTGCGCTACAGTCTATCACGCCGTCGGTCTGAGAGCTGATGATACGATGAATGATCTGTCCGGGCGACCCGTTCATCTGGTTCCGGGGGGAGAGGTGCCCCGCGAGATGCTGCCGGCCGGAGTGTCGTGAAAGTATCGTGAAACAGATCCCGGTTCCCACCATTATGCCACCGATCTACAATCATCAGTCGCCGTTTTCTGCAGATTGTTACCGCGACTCACCGGACAGGATGTGATGGCCCCGCAACTGACAACGTCACGTGCTTCGCGCAATCGTCGGCTGGTTGCGACTTCGATCTGGCTTTGCCTGGTTCTGACGGCGATGCTTTTGTGGAACAGCCGGACTCAGAACACGGACATTATTGACCCGTCTGAACCGATTGCATTCCTGCTGGCCGCGTTTACCTCTTTTGTCAGCCTGTTTGCCTGGATGCTGTTCAATCCTGCTCGTGGTGTATCTGCCGAAACGACTACACTCATGGCTGCGGGGGCGGCCACGCTGTTTCCTCCGTGTATTATTGCCTTCTGTGCAATGCCACTTGGGTCTCCACTGAGCTGGTGGCTGACGGCCGGGTTGTTTGTACTGCTGGTCATTGCCGTAATGAGTCCGGTACCCGAAGAATTCTTTGGTATACCGCGAGATCGGCACAGTTATTTCCGGCAGGCCAGCATGGCCGGGTTGGGTGACCAGTCTCTACTGGAACTGAATTCGGACTGGTTGCGGTCCACAGACCTGACAATTGTGGTTCCGGAGTCGGATCGACCGTCTCTGGCTCCCAGTAGGTGGCGCGATCAGGAACAACTTCTTCCACGAAGTAAACGAAAACGCAGATTCGAATCCGCAGCGGTGCCCGACGAACCTGCTGTTGAACCTCAGCCGGCAACGAAGAAGGTTTCAGTTCCAGATCAATTGACCGGGCAACAGTCAACCGTTCAACACGATGTCTCTCGAACTAACCGGATTCCACCTGTTCCGTATGACGGGCCAGGCACGTCCGGCGTGACGCGTCAGAGTATTCCGCCGACAGTTTCGTTTAAAACTGAAAAACAGGGCCAGGTCGGTTCTCGTAAAAACAGTAACGATGTTCAGGATACGGATGCGCTGAGCCGGACCACCTTCGAGCGGGTTACCGACGAGTTCGGCGGGGAATTAATCGAAGGAGTTGTTGCCATTCGATTTGACCCGGGACAAAAACGAGCCAACGTTCATGTGCCGTTTTCGCCACCCCTTTCCGGCGTTCCCGAAGTTGAGTGCGATACTGTCATTGATGAGTCGGTCCGTGTCAAAGTTCCGGAACGGAGAGCCTGGGGGCTTCGTATTGAAGGTCGTCGTACAGACACCAGCGCAGCTCAGGAGTCCGATATTTCGTTTTCAGCCGTTTACGTTCCGTCTCCGTGAACGCACGCTTGCGTCCGAATCCGCAAACTGTACAGACGAATCCAGCTGTTCCAGTCGTACGCGTTTCAGTTGCCGTTCATCGGCTTCCAGAACTGTAAGCCGTAAATTGCGCCACTGGTAAGTTTCACCCTGCCCCGGAATTCGCCCAAAACGAGACAACAGAAACCCGTTGAGTGTGTCAAAGTCAGTACCTTCGGGCAGTCCCAGCAGAAAATGTTCATTAAGGTCATCAATATGAACTCGCGCATCGGCTTCGATCACACCATCCTTCTGATGCATGAGCGTTGGTTCGTCGCGGTCAAATTCATCAGAAATCTCGCCGACGATTTCTTCCATGATGTCTTCCATCGTGACGACGCCGGCAACCCCGCTGTATTCGTCAACTACGATCGCCAGCTGGATCTTCTTTTCCTGCATTTCATCGATGAGTGCGTCAATTCGCTGAGATTCGGGTACGTAAACTGCCGGCCGCGCCACGCTCTCCACGAACTCGTTCGCCATATTGGCTCCGTCCGCCACACTTCTGAGCAAATCCCGCGCGTAAAGAACCCCGATCACATCGTCAATTCCCGCACGAATAACTGGAAATCGGGAGTAGCCACATTGCATGATCAGATGAACTGCATCGTGCAGTGTGGTGTCGGCCGATATCGTGATCAGGTCAGTACGAGGAGTCATAATGGAGGAGACGTCCGTATCGTGCAGACTAAGCAAGCCGTGGATCATGCGGGAACCGCCGGTCCAGATCACGCCGTTCCGCTGCCCTTCATTAACAAGCGTTAGTATTTCGCCGGCAAGTTGGTGCCTCGGCTGTGCTCCAGGGTCCTCAAGACCTGCGGTGCGGTATACAAGTTGATCGATGCGGCC
Source organism: Fuerstiella sp. (assembly GCA_022447225.1). Lineage (NCBI taxonomy): Bacteria > Pseudomonadati > Planctomycetota > Planctomycetia > Planctomycetales > Planctomycetaceae > Fuerstiella > Fuerstiella sp. Next base: position 418,561 of record JAKVAZ010000001.1, read on the forward strand.
GGCGAGGTTCCAGACCGGACTCGTCAGCCGACGAGTCACTTCAAGAACTCCCCAGCAGCGGTACAGCAGTACTCCTCCAAGGGCCCCAGCGATGGAGCGGGGAAGTGCGATCCAAAACAGAAATACCAGCAGCGCGATGCCGGCCAGTCGTAATCCCCAGGCTACGACGACGAGTGGTTCCTGTGATGATGGCCATTGAAACGACTGAAATGCCGGCAGTTGAACGGCAAGCCAGCAGCCGCAGATGATGGTCAGAATCAAAAGGAACTCAAATATCAACAGCGACGACTGACGCATTGCCAGAATCTGTCCGACGCGGTTCGGGCGTTTACGATTCCGACACACCTGTTCCAGCTGATGCATTGAGTCAACTCGAAGAGCGAAACACATCAGAGACAGAAAAAAAATGAAAGCGACAAAAGAAAACGTCGGCAGTATCCTGAGCAGTCCGCTCACTCGAGAATATCCTGGGTTAATTCGGTAGACTGTATGGCCGTATCCGGATCTCGCGGGATTTTTGGGATTCCCAGTTGTTCGAGAATGAATGTTTCTCGTGCACGCATGATCTGTTGTTGCACGATTTCCTGGTCATCATAACCACAGACGTGCAGCATTCCATGAACGGAATACAGCGTTAACTCTGACTGCAGTTCCCATCCAAGTCGTGCGGCTTCCGATTCGGCGTATTCGACGCTCACCATAATTTCACCTTCAATGTGAGCCCCTGCTGCGCGTCTCTCCGCATCGCTTTTCGGAGAGTTGCGTGTCGGGTGTCTCCAGTCCAGCTGGAAGCTGATCACATCCGTGGGGAAATCGTGCTGAAGATATGCGTGATTGACTGCATGGATTGTCTTGTTGTCGACCAGGCTGAAACTCAGTACCGCCCCCGCAACGGACTCAATGTGGAGCGCCTGGACAACAGCGTGTCGCAGCACACTGAGGTCCACGTCGAGAAATTGTGGTGTTGCGGTGATATCGACTTCATACGTCATATGCGGCAATCCGGAACATTTCGGATGAAAAATCAGGCGGTTTTTTGATCTGGGTATTTGATACGACTGTGATGGACTGCCAGCAGTGTCTTAACGACTGATTTCTGAACGATTCGCAGTTCACTCATGGTGAGTCCGCACTCATCAAATTGGCCATCCAGCAGACGTTTGAGTGTGATTTCCCGCACAAGCGTCTGAATTCTGTTGGGAGTCGGCTCGCTGAGCGTCCGACTGGCACTCTCCACGGCATCAACCAGCATCATGACACCGGTTTCCCTGGACTGAGGTTTTGGTCCCGGATAGCGAAAGGTTGATTCGTCCGCATCCGTACGATGGTCCTCGTCCGCGCGGGCCGCGGCTTCATGATAGAAATACTCTACCAGTGTGGTGCCATGATGTTGTTCAATGAAGTCGATGAGTTGCTGTGGAAGGTTATGCTGTTCGGCAAGCTCCGAGCCGTCTTTGACATGTCCGATGATAATGAGGGCACTCATTGCGGGCGTCAGATTGTCGTGCTGGCTTTCCTGCCCCTCGATCATGTTCTCGATAAAATATTCCGGCTTCAACATTTTTCCGATGTCGTGAAAATAAGCTCCAACTCGGACCAGGAGTCCGTTAGCTCCGATCGCATCCGCAGCAGCTTCGCCGATTGTTGCTACACTCAGTGAATGGTTGTAACTCCCCGGTGCCCGACGCGCCAGTTCCTGCAGAAGCGGATGGGATACATCCGTGAGACCCAGCAGGCTGATGTCGGTCACAATTCCGAATGCGCGTTCAATAAATGTCAGACTACCATGGACTACAAAGCAGCAGACCAGTGACCAGCAGGCAAGCCTGAGACTGTCCCACAGGATGGCACTGTTTTGCCAGACACCGGCCAGAGAGTTCGCCTGGAGCAGATTGAGACCCCACACCGACAGGAAACCGACAGCCGCAGCCACGAATCCGACTTTGATAATCGTTGCCTGCGACGAGATTCTGTTCAGCGGAATAGTCACAGTAACGCACAGCAGCATCAGGCAGGCAAACTGGTCCAGGCGTTCCAGTGTTGCAAATGCCACCAGAAGGGACAGGCAAAATCCGGTCACGAGTGCCAGGCCCCGACTGTAAACAATGGCCACAATAATTACTGTGGCCATTACCGGAATGACTTCCGCATGCCAGATACTCAGGATTTTCCCGGTGCCGACAGCAGCGCCGCAGATTGCGATCAAAGCCAGGAGTTGACCAGGGTCATTCAGCAGTTCCGGTTGAGAGCCGGCGAGATACATGCTCATCAGAATCACGAGCGCTACCAGCAACAGCGCAGCACCCAGTATGTGCAGGATACGCTGGCCACTCGTGATCAACGTTTCGTAAGCTTCAAATTCATGAACCAGCAGCCGCATGTATTCGCGAGTGACCCGGGCACCAGCCGGCACAATTATGCTTTCGGCAGGAAAAAAATCGTACTGAGGTTCTTCTCTTTCGGCTGCCTGCTGACGGCGTTCGTTTGTCAGTTTTTCATTGTAAACCAGATGACCATTCAGACTGGCCGAAATCCATGTCTCCACCCACGATCGAATCGGCTGAAGTGTCTCATAATTTGTCCAGGCCTTACCTAGTGTTCCGGTATCCCGAAGCTGCTCGTCAAGTTTTACACTGGACAGCGGAGCATAGCTTAGCGACGGGTGTGGATCGTCGGGACCCACAATCTCGATTCGGGTCTGTTCCCGCTGAGCAATTTGTAGATTTTCCTGACCGGTCTGCAGGTTGTAACGCCAGTTGTCCAGATCGTCTGCTGTCAGGATGCCAACGACACGAGCTTCACCCAGCCACTGAGAAAAATCAAGTGCCAGCTGATCTAGCAGCTCGCCGATGGACACAGTATCCCTCAACAAGGTGTGCAGCTGTTCAAAATTTGACTCATTCCGTATCACACCAAATGCCTGAGCCACTGACGGATCGAGCTCAGCTGATGATCCAGCATTGGCAACTGCGCTCAGATGACCGCGAAACGTTGCTGTCAGATCGTCAATCACATTGTCGTGCCTGACAAAAACCGGGTCAGCATTTTCTTCGGCATTGAGCCTTGCCTGCCGTGTTTCCAGCACATTCTCAACGCTGAAGTCGACCCGAGACAGCACGCCGTCTCTGACGAACTGCCCTTCACGATACGGAAAACGCGATTTCCACGCCTGTAGTGAAACCAGCAATACAACAACAGCAGCCACGCCGATGAGCAATTGCTTGATGGTTCTGTAGTCCCACAGGGACTCCAGCAGTCTTTCCCACCGTGAATGTGCCGGACGAAAGACTCGTGTTTGTCGGGCACGCCGTGTCCCAAAGAACGTCATTGCGTTAACTGCTGACGGAGTGACGTCCGCCTCGCTGGCCAAACTTCGTCAGACGTCTGACGAATCAGAAAACAGTCCCGGAATCCTTTTTCAGTAAAACAGCACTGCTGCTATCGGGTGGAACCGGAACCATCGTCATAGGCCGAAACAATCTCACGAACGAGTCGATGACGCACAATATCCTTTCCTGTGAGCCGAACAATGGCAACCCCCTCAATTTCGGAAAGTCGCTCCATTCCGTCAATCAGACCGCTGCGGGTTCCCTGTGGAAGATCATTTTGAGTCGAATCGCCGGTGACTACCATGCGGGAATTTACCCCCATTCTGGTCAAAAACATCTTCATCTGCGTCACTGTTGTATTTTGACCTTCATCCAGAATCATGAAGGTGTCATTCAGTGTCCGGCCTCGCATGAAAGCCAGCGGTACTACTTCAATTACATCGTTGCTCATGTATCGCCGGACCTGATCAAATTCAAGCATTTCGTTAATGGCATCCAGCAGGGGACGCAGGTACGGATTGACCTTGGCCTGCATATCACCCGGCAGAAACCCCAATTTCTCACCTGCCTCAACTGCCGGTCGTACCAGGACGACTTTGCGCACCTCTTCCTCCTGCAGTGCCTGGAGAGCCATTGCAACGGCCAGATACGTTTTTCCGGATCCGGCCGGGCCTTCACTGAATACGAGTGCATTATCCTGCATCGCTTTCATGTAGTGCTGCTGACCACTCGTTTTTGGCTGGATCGACCCGACGTGTACACATGTATGCCGTCGTGTTATTGTCGGGTCGCGAAGAGGCCCTGCGTCCGACGGGGCACTGGTACGAAGAACTTCTTCAGCTGAAATTTGTTGAGTGGTGGCGTCATTCACGTCGGGATTCAAGCTCCTGATGACATCGCTTTGCAGAAGTTCTCCGCTGCTGGCAAGAACACCCTGCCATTCCGAAAGAATCAGACAGCAGTTACTGACCTGTGACTGCGTTCCGAATACCCTGATCTCGTTTCCTCGCAGTACAATGCTCGCTTCCGTTGCCGCGCGCACGCGGCGAACATATTCATCCTGCGGCCCAAACAGTGCCCGAGCTTCATCCTGACTGCTGAGACGAATGGAAGCTTCTGCCATACATGTTTCCACCCAGCTGAAGAAGATTCAGATTCCACGGGAGAACGAACAACCTTGTATGGATGTTGAACAGTGTTGACAAGAAAAAATTCCTGTGCTCATTAAGTCATCCGTATATTCGCTACGGCGAATTTATGCGCCAGTTCTCCGATTCCCGATGACGCGGCAGAGTGAATAGTGGATTCTGAGATCATACCGATGTGCTGCGGCGAATGAGAATTCATCTGGGGTTGCACGACTGCAACAATGGATACGCTGCGCAACTGTCCAGCATCAATTGTTTCAGAAACGAAACAGATGGCAACACAGACTCATTTTGAACTATAACGCTGCAGACGGCGTAAACTGTTGTCCTGTAATATGTTCAGTTAATTTCGCCATGTTCCTGCAGGTGTGGTGCAGTGTTTGCGTTGCTGCCTTCAGACAAACCTGACAGGGAGCGGCGGAATGAACTTAAAGAAACGACAACGACTGAACATTCATCTGGACGACAATACTGCGGTCGTGGGACTCGAGCGTATTGAGATCTGGGACGGTGCAGATCTGGCACTCCTGCGAGAGGTATTGTCCGAACTGATTGAAGGTGACGGGTTTCGTTCGGTTGGTGTGGACCTAGCACCTGTAAAATATATCCCGAGCGGTTTCTTTGGAATGCTGTTCGAGTGGTACGAAACGGGAATTGAGATCCAGTTGCATTCACCTCAGAAAAATGTGGAACGGATGTTGTGGTTTCGCATGTTTTTCACTGTTCGTCCCGACGGACATTTCCAGCTTTCAGATGAAGAGGTTCGGAATCACACTCCGAACCAGCAGGTGGAATACCACAAACGGGAATTCATGGACCGGACGAGGCCTGAAGAGGATGGCACCGATTCCGTGCGCTACGGCGTTTCAACGTCCGGGAACTGATGCAGCATCCATCGATAAAATTTTGGACGCACGACTGTCCCGGAGGCTTGTTCAGCGTTCAGTTCCGGAGTCGAACGGCTGAGTCATTGCAGCGAAGTAACAACTGCAGTTGATGCGGGGCTGTCATCGAGAAGTACTCTCCGTCAATCGGTACTGCAATTCGCCGTGCTTTACGAGTCTTCCTGCTGAGACAGGGCCATCGAAACTAAATTATACATCGGACCATTGGTTGCCAAAAACAACAGATCGCGAACACAGAAGTCAGGATTGGATCGTGTGTGTTATTTAGAAGGCAAACTTGAGGACTTTTTCCGGAATTTTCTGTTATTCCAAAGTCTGTACGCTGAGCCCCGTCAAATCCTTGCACGAGTACGCTGATACCGTGATTTGCCGAAAACGCAGTTATTGGGCGCGAACCGGAAGCGATTCCTGAAGTCGACCAATCACGGTTTTTCCAATCAGCGTTGAATTGACGATCATCCAGTTAGGTCATTTCGTTGGGTGAATGCTGCGCAGTTTGGCTTTCATGCGTGAATTGTGGAAAGTTTGAGCGATGTCCGTTTCCAGACTCCTGCTGATCCTGCCCCTGGGGTTGCTGATCAGTGTTTCCGGCTGCTCCGGCAACCGTTTGCGGTATGTTTTTGCATCAGACCGTGAGTTTATGAAGCTTTCTGAACTCGATGAGTACAACGCAAAACGCGAAGCAGACTCGGATCAGGTCGAAGTGTCCGACGGAATGCTGGCGTCCGTTTCTGAAGATTCCAGCAACGAATCCAGTGAACAGGAACACGTAGATGTTTTGAGTATCAGCCGCTGGCTCAACCCAAAGCTTGAGCATGCGGTTTCACCGGATCCGTTTCTTGAAGACGAACCTGTTGAACCTGTTGATGAAAACGCAGACAGCGGTTCTGTGATGGTCGTGGGACACCCGAATGAACTGTCGGAAGAGCTGTCTTCGGGAGATGAAGATGAACAGGGTAAACAACGAACCAGGCAGGATAATGCGGATACAGTGTCATTCAACGAGCAGGAACGTCTGCCCACGTTCGCCGACATTTTGGCCGAATTTGAAGAAGACGCTGAGAAACCTGACGACCTGGATGCACAGGCGGAAGAATGGCTCGCGAACTTGAACCAAGATCAGAGTTCGTCAGCGGACGAATTCGAACCTCTGACTGGAGAGGCAATTGAGGAATCCGATCCAGCCGATGAATTCGGTGACAGTACTTCGTTTTCCGCAGTCGCCCCTTCAAAGGAACCCTCTCCTGTGCGTGATGAGGGGGAATCTCAGTTTGATCTGGTGGATATCATTGATGATTCCTCAGAGACTGTGAGCGAGGATGAGGGAGATGTCGACGACGATTTTGGGAATGAATATTTGCATGATTCTCAGAATCAGCCCGCCGGGAAAGACGTAATCGTTGACAATGAACCGTTGATCGAAGACAGCCTCTGGCACCCATCGGGCTCAATCTCCGGCTGGCGGGACACCGAGTCAATAATTGACAAGACGAAAAGTGAGCTTTCGTTTGACGAGGAGACCGGATTTCCTGATGTGACGAGGTTCAATGCAGAGCCGGTAAACCCGGTCTCCGTCAGCCGGTTGTCTTCCGTTACTCAGTCGTACGACCACACTGGTTCGGCTACTGATGTCATTACATCTGTGGATGTTGACAATGTTCCACACGGGACTCCGCAGCTCGCAATGACAGCCGAATTCCATTCTCATCTGCCGGATTCGGATCCTTTTCTCAGTGATTTTGAGTCTCAGTCTGTCGCAGGACCTGCCGGGTCAAAGACGGGAATTGTTGCCGCACTGTCGGTACGGACCTGGCTGATGCTGCTGGGGGGAGTGGTCATTGCGTATCTGCTGATTGCTCCTGAGAGACAAAATCTGCGGAACCGGAACAATCGGTGAAACACAGGGCTCCGTGTAGGTCAAGTCGCCAAGTGGAAGATGCCTGGAGCCGGAACTCGACATAGAGTCTGGCAGTCGCTGCTATTTTGGTTTTCTGTTCATGGTGCATTGACGGGTAGCCCGATTTCTGAAACCGGATGGCGTCTGAACCATTGCTGATTTTCCGTTCAGGCCAACGAAATCCGGTTTTCCGGCACGAGTTGGAAGCAAGTGCCGGCCCGGCAAAGCAGAACAGCCATACCCATTTTCAGGCGACTGCAAGCTCACTCGCGGCCGTGGGAGTTTTCTGATTCGGCCCACAATTGTAACCGGAGCCAGACATGTCGGATCCCTTTAGCCGTCCAACCATTGATGACCTGCGCACGGTGCTGGATAGTATCGGCAATCCCGATTGCACGAACCTGCGAGCTCATGAACGCCTGGAATTGTCTGTTCCCGCAGAAATCAAGACCCAGCGAGGAAATACGGTTTCCGCCATGACACGTGAAATCAGCAGAACCGGTATCGGAATGTTGCATCGCGGATCCGTTTCCCCGGGAGTTGTAACAGTTCGAATGGCCAGTGAAAGTCGCCAGTTTGAGTATCAGGTTCAACTTGAATGGTGTACTCCGTGCGATAACGGATTGTTCATGAGTGGCGGTCAATTTATCGCTGATGCGAGCTGAGCACAGGCTTATTTTACGTTTTGGATCCTGGAAGAGCACAACCGGCAATGGTGCTGCTGTCGAGCTGGGTGCTGCGTTTTTGTAAAAAATGAGTAGACCGAAGTTCCGCGGGACACACGGTTTGCCTTGTTCCGCCCGAGCGATACTGCTCATTTTAGACCGGGTGTCGAGCAGTGTTGGAAACGATCGCAAATTTGTGCCTCTGCAGCATGATCAGATTATTTGTTGTTACCTGTCCGATTCCCATCTTGCTAGCGGTTCTTGCTCGTGCAGCCGGCAATCGGGGTACATTAAAAATGATTCGGTTGACGAGGTGTCGGTTTCCTTCATAATCTTGGATCGTTCTGTTAGACAAAATCTGATGGGCACGGTGCAGCAGGCCAGTGTGGGCATTGCAGATATCTTGCAGGACGTGACAATTTGACAAATGCGGCAGTTGTCGTGTTTTTGAGATGCGGGTGTAGCTCAGTGGTAGAGCACCACGTTGCCAACGTGGATGTCGAGGGTTCAAATCCCTTCGCCCGCTCTTTTTTTGTGGCCTTGATGATGTCCTGTATCAATGTTGGATTGTTACGGAATCAGGCGGAAAAGGGACAGGCATGAGTGAAGGGCAATCGACAGTCGCTGATCCGGGAGTTCAGGACGACGCGGAGGAATCCGGCAGACTGAATCTGGATGTTCAGGTCTCAGAGGTCGGTCCCTGTCGCAAACATGTGGTTGTAACGGTGTCCGAGGCCGATATCGCGACTGTCCGCAGTGAAGCCATCAATGAGTTGGCGGAAAAGGCAGAGGTGCCCGGTTTTCGTATCGGGCGAGTTCCGTCTGCGCTGCTGGAAAAGCGATTTCGTGATGAAATCGTCAGTGATGTGAAGCAAAAGGTGCTGCTGCAGAGTCTCGAACAGTTATCTGACGACAACGATATTGATCCGATCAACCAGCCTGAGATCAATGTTGAGAGTCTGGACATACCGGATTCCGGCGATTTTCGTTATGAGTTTGACGTCGAAGTTCGGCCTGAATTCGAACTCCCTGATTACTCGTCACTTACTATTGAGCGTGCGTCCGGTGAAGTTTCCGATGAGGAATTCGCAGCCTACCGGACGCAATTTCTGTCGTCCCACGCGGAGCGGGACCGGGTTGATCGCGCAGCCCGGAAAGGTGACTTTATCGTTTGCGATATTGTCTTCCGGTACGATGGTAGAGAGCTCAGGCAGTCTGATTCCGTGTCTTTGCAGCTGCATTCGGAACTGCGGTTTCAGGACAGTGAGTTCAGTGGATTTGATGAATTGATGGCGGGAGCCTCCGTTGGGGATGTCCGCAGTGCCAAATTAACAGTTTCACTGCAGTCTTCAACGGTTGAAATGCGTGGTGAAACGGTTGAGGCAGAGTTCACTGTAAAGGAAGTCCAGCAGCAGGTCCTTCCGGTAATGGATCGTGAGTTTCTTGAACGATTGGACTGTGAATCGGAAGAAAGTCTGGACGAACGACTGCGCGAAGCGCTCGAGCGTCAAATCGAATATCAACAGCGTCAGTCGACTCGACAGCAGGTACTGGACCGGATTACTGAAGCCGCCGACTGGGATTTGCCTGAGTCACTCGTCAAACAGCAGACGGACAACGCTCTTCGGAGGGAAATGCTGGAAATGTCGCAGGCCGGGTTCACACGTGAACAAATCATGGCTCGTGAGAATGAGATTCGCCAAAATGCAATTGAGAATACCCGGCAGGCGCTCAAGGAACATTTCGTGCTGGACCGAATTGCGACTGCTGAAAATATTGAATGCGAGGACTCTGACATTGAAAATGAGCTGGCATTAATGGCGTTTCAAAGCGGCGAGTCACTACGTCGGATTCGCGCTCGTCTGATCAAGTCCGGAATGATGGACAATATGGAAGCTCAGCTGCGGGAACGCAAAGCCGTTGATCTGGTTACCGAAAAAATCTCGTTCACTGATGTTGCACGTAAGCCGTTTGCAGAAAACGACGTGGCTACGGCCGCTATTGCGATTTGCGGAAACATCACCACGACAGAGGTGGCAGACAGCGACGCGACGAGTGACGATGATGTTGACAGCGGGGACGGTTCCTGAATAGAAGCTCCTCTTACGCATTACACAGCGGCAAGCCCTGCCGTGTGCGAATGCCGCCAAATCCGGCTAATCTTCCGGCTGACGGTTTCAGATGCTTTTGCGGTCACAGACATTCATGAATGCACACGATGCACGGAGTAAAGGAAGACAGATAATGCAGGACTCGCGTACCGACTATAGTCCCATGCTCGCCCGCGACTATACCGCTCAGCGTCAAATGGGTGTCGGTGATCTGCTGCTGGACAACCGGATCATTTTTCTGGATGGTCCGATTCATGACGGCAGTGCAAACCTGGTTGTGATGAAGCTGCTGTTCCTGCAGTCAGAAAATCGGCACCAGGATATTCATCTGTATGTGAACTCACCCGGCGGATCGGTCACGGCAACACTGGCGATTTATGACATCATGCAGTTCATCGAATGTGACGTTGCCACGTATTGTGTGGGGATGTCAGCCAGTGGAGGAGCGATCCTGGTGGCCGGAGGCGCCCCAGGAAAACGATTCGCGCTGAAACATTCCAAAATGATGATTCATCAGCCCCATGGTCAGGTTGGCGGTCAGGTATCAGATATTGAAATTCAGGCGAAAGACATTCTTGAAACACGTGCACTGCTCAACGAACTGCTGGCCGGTCACACCGGCAGGTCCGTGGAACATATTGCCGATGACACACAACGCGACCATTACCTGACATCACAGGAAGCGAAGGACTACGGTCTGGTGGATGAAGTTCTGGACAAACCCGCCGGAACAAAGAAGAAGACCTGATCGGTTCCAGTTGATCTCATTATTCTCCAGCTCACCGGATGGATTCCTTTATGACTGCCTTGGTGCCCTACGTCATCGAAAAGCACGGCCGTGAAGAACGTGCGATGGACATTTACAGTCGCCTGCTCAAGGATCGGATCATCATCCTTGGCAGTGGTGTGAATGACGATGTGGCAAACAGCATTGTTGCTCAGCTTCTGTTTCTTCAGTTTGATGATTCGAAGGCAGACATTCACTTTTACATCAATTCTCCTGGCGGGTCGATCACGGCCGGCATGGCGATCTACGATACCATGCAGTACATCAGCTGTGATGTTGCGACTTACTGCATTGGTCAGGCTGCCAGTATGGGGGCTGTTCTGCTGACTGCGGGTGCTCCTGGTAAGCGTCACGCTTTACCTAATGCGCGGATTATGATTCACCAGCCTCTGGCGGGCATGGAAGGCACGGCGACAGAACTGGAAATTCATGCCAAAGAGGTGCTGCGTGTGAAACAGCGGATGAACGAAATACTGCTGAAGCACACCGGTCAGACACTTGAAAAAATTCAGGAAGACACTGACCGCGATAATTTTATGACCGCGGAAGAGGCTAAAGAATACAGCCTGATCGATGAAGTACTCGAATCACTTGCTTAGGCATTTAATCGAGTGAATGGACGAGCAGTCCGCTGCGAAGTTTGGGTTCAAACCAGGTGCTTTTTGGCGGCATGATCCGTCCAGCATCCGAAACGTTCATCAACTGTTCCATGGACGTAGGGTACATTGAAACAGCAACTGCCCAGTTGCCTGAGTCGACCAGCTTTTCCAGTTCGTCAGTACCGCGAACTCCTCCGACAAAGTCGATGCGACTATCCGTTCGCACGTCCTGAATTCCAAGAATTGGTCGTAAGACACGATCTTCCAGAATCGCCACATCCAGTGATGCAACCGGATTTGATTTGTCGATGGATTCGTCAGGTATTGTGAGGCGATGCCACTGGCTGCCGAAGTAAATACAAAAACTTCCTGCAGCGGCAGGTACCGCCGAACTGGTTTTTTCCAGCAGTCCCGTTTCAGTCAGTTGCGACTGAAATTCGGTTGCTGTCAGGCCGTTGAGATCCCTGACAACCCGATTGTACGACAGAATTCTCAGCTGATCTGACGGAAATAACACGGAGAGAAACCAATTATATTCTTCAGTGCCGGTGTGTTGCTCATTTGTATTGCGACGCAGTGTTGCAGCACGCATGGCGCTGGCTGATCGATGGTGGCCGTCTGCAACGTAGAACACCGGGACTGCCGAAAAGGCCGCCAGGTAAGGATCAGGTTCAGTGATTTTCCAGACGGTATGCTCCACACCGTCTTCCGCTGTGAAATCGTACAGTGGTTGAGTCTGTACGACCGTTTCAATCAGGGTGTTGATATTCGGGGCACTGCGGTAACTCAGGAACACGGGCCCCGCGTGAGCGTTCAGGGTCATCACGTGGCGTGTACGGTCGTCCTCTTTGGCTGGCCTCGTTTTTTCGTGTTTGCGAATCAGGTCATTTGTGTAGTCGTCGACGTGACAGCAGCAGACAAGTCCCACCTGTGGCATCCCGTTCATTATCTGGCGATACGCGTAGAGACAGCGGTCCGGATCACGCTGCAGGACAGATTCCGAAAGTAATCGGTCGAGGGCGGCCCGACCAGCAGCGTAGACCTCGTCAGCGTACGGATCTGTTTTTTCAGGGAGATCAATTTCCGGACGAATGACGTGCAAAAAACTGAGGGGATTGTCTTTGGCCATTGCAACAGCCTCGGACCGACTCACCACATCATAGGGCACTGAAGCGACGCTGGCTGCGTGTTCGCGAGCAGGGCGAATGGCATTGAATGGCTGGATGCGAGGCATAAATAAGATCCGGTGTATTATTAGTTGAATGAGACAAATGACGGCTGATCGAGATGACTCAATCGGAACAGGCGAGCCCTGACAGTATCACATTCATCTGGTTTGTCTGTTGCTTTTCTGCCAAGTTACCTGTCAACATCGATGTCGCGGGTTTCTGGATCGTCAGGGATGGATTGTTATGATGTTCTGATTCTCTTTGACAGAACACCAACGTGATGAACTCTCTGGTCGGAAAAAACGATGAAACATTGTCTGCCGTTTTTGTTTGTAACGCTGATCGGACTGGTCCATTGCGGCTGTACAGATCCAGGTTCAAATGGCAGGGAAATGTCTGATTCCGGCAGTGCGGAATCGACCGCGGCCGATTCCAGGGGCACGATCGGCTATTCAGCACTCTCGCTGACAAATCCATTCTTTCAGATTATCGCCGATACCATGACTGATGAGGCTCGTGAGCATGGCTATCAGGTGACTGTCGTCTCAGCGAATGAGGACGTTGTCCGTCAGTCTGAACAGATTGACGAGTTCATTATTCAGGGCGTGGCCGCGATTGTGCTGAATCCGGTCGATTCGGCTTCGATCGGCCAGGCAATCAAAAAAGCCAATGACGTCGGCATTCCGGTGTTTACCAACGACATTAAATATACAGGCGATGGCGGACGAGTGGTGAGTCACGTGGCCACTGATAACCTGCAGGGCGGGCGACTGGCGGGTGAGGCCATGGTGCGACTGCTTGGTGAATCCGGTGGCAAAGTCGCGGTTCTGAATTATCCGGATGTTGAATCCTGCCAGATGAGGACACAAGGTTTTCACGAGATCATTGACGCTCACAATGTGGCGACCGGTGCAGCTCAGATTGAAGTTGTTTCAGAGCTGAACGGGGGAGGTAAACGTGACGTTGGTTATGCCAAGACCCAGGACATTTTGACAGCCCACAGTGACCTCGCGGCAATTTTTGCTATTAACGATCCGTCTGCATTAGGTGCCTGTTCTGCACTGGAGGAAGCCGGCCTTCAGGATCAGATTACGGTCATCGGATTTGACGGTGAAAAAGCCGGAAAAGAAGCCATTCTTGCAGGCAGAATACTTTGCGACCCCATTCAGTTTCCAAAGAAAATGGGTCGTCGTACGATTGAGTTGATGATGCAGCACTTCGATGGCGAAGATGTGCCGGAAGAAGAGTTGATTCCCTCCAGACTGTACTACAGGGCTGATGCAGAAAGCGATCCGGAACTGCAGACCGGCAGCAGCCATGAGGACAGCAGTGTCTGACGTCACGAGAAACTGATTCTCAACATGGACCCTTCAGGGCTGCTCCATATTTCAGGGATCAGCAAGTCGTTTCCCGGTGTGCGTGCGCTGGAGAATGTGTCTCTTCGTGTCCACGCCGGTCAGGTTCTTGGCCTGGTCGGTGAAAATGGAGCCGGCAAGAGTACCTTGATCCGAATCCTTGCCGGCGCTCATCAACCGGACAGCGGCAGGCTGCTCATGGACGGGCAGCCCGTTGTGTTTCGGGATCCTGTCAGCGCCATTCGAGCGGGAATAGGAGTCATCTATCAGGAGTTCAACCTGGTGCCTGACCTGTCACCCGTTGAGAACCTGTTTCTGGGTCGTGAATCGTGGCTGCTGAATCACCGGAATGAACGACAGCACGCAGAAAATGTTTTTGACCGGCTGGGCGTTTCAGTTCCGCTGGACTCACCGTGTCGAGATTTGTCAGTAGCTCAGCAGCAGATTGTTGAAATCGCCCGGGCTCTCCTGCGGGACGTTCGCCTTCTGGTGATGGACGAACCAACCGCCGCACTGACGCCGCGGGAAGTTGACAGCCTGATGCAGATTATCCGTGAACTCACGGTGCGCGGAATCGGCATCATTTATGTCAGTCACCGTCTGGACGAAGTCTTCGCGATCTCAGACACGATCAGCGTATTGCGTGACGGCAGCCATATTTCCACAAAACCAGCCGCAGATTTTTCACGTGAGTCGCTGATTGAAATGATGGTGGGTCGTACGATCATTCACGAATATCCAAAACGCAGTGTACAGGCGGGAGATGTTCGTATGCGTGTCCGCGGGCTTACACGGCAAAAAGTCGTCAATAATGTGAGTTTCGATGTGAGTGCCGGGGAGATTCTTGGGATTACAGGACTTGTCGGTGCCGGCCGCACCGAATTACTGCGTCTGATTTTTGGAGCAGATCGTCCGAATGCAGGGACCATTGAAGTCGACGGGCAGCTGCTGAACATCAGGTCGCCGCGTGACGCAATCCGCAGCGGGATCTGCCTGTTGACCGAAGACCGGAAAAGTGAAGGACTTGTGCCGGGCCGCAGTGTGCTTGAGAATTTCTCTTTAGCCGCTCTTCCGGCATTCTCTCGGAACGGATTCATTGACAGCCGCAGGGAACACACAGCGTTTTCGAAATACACTGAGTCACTTCAGATCAGGATTGCCGGTTCCCGACAACCGGCATCCAGTCTTTCCGGCGGCAACCAGCAAAAAATTCTGCTGGCGCGATGGCTTGAGTGTGAGGCCAGAATCGTTGTGTTTGATGAACCCACTCGCGGCATTGACGTTGGCACGCGCCATGAAATATACCAACTGATGAATTCACTGGCCGCGGACGGTCGGGCGATCGTAATGGTCAGCTCAGAGTTACCGGAAATACTTGGGATGAGTGACCGGATTCTTGTGATCCATGAAGGTCAAATTGCCGGTGAAGTCAGGGACGTGTCCGCAGCGACGCAGGAACAGCTGATGACTCTGGCCATTGGCAACTCGTCAGGGATGTCCGTGTCTTCTTAAAAGCGACAGGACGCTTTGGATTGAATTCATGATGTCTGACCAGCGACCAGATCGACTTCACCGGTTTATCTCCGGATACGGGATGATCTTCGTCCTGTTGCTGTTGATGCTGCTGTTCACGATTCTTACGTGGAAAGAGCAAACACCTGTCGGCAGTGATGCAGGACGCGCAGTTGCCGAAATGATTCTGGCTCAGAATGATCAGGCGGTGGTGATCGTGGCAGCCGGAGTGTCCGACGTGGAACAGGCCTTTGTTCAGGCCGCCGAACAACATCTCAGTGCCGGCGGGGCGACTGTCGCACGGACTGTTTCGGGCGAGCCGTCCGACGCCCGTCGCACTATTACGGATGCACTGAATGACGGGGTGTCTCCGACGCACCTTGCGATTTCCGGAATCGCTGAACGCTGGACCGTTTTCGATCGGTTTGAGGCCGGCCGTCTGGGTCAGAGGGTTTCACCACAGCCTTACAGCTGGCCGGTGTTTGCCCAGACAAATAACTTGCTGAGTGTGGCGAATCAAACAGCGATCTATGCCGTCATTGCGGTGGGAATGACTATGGTCATCATCACCGGAGGAATTGATCTGAGTGTTGGTTCGCTGGTCGCTCTGGCGTCTGTGACGGCCGCGATCGTTATTCGTAAACTGGGTGGAGTAAACGCCGGTCCGGGGGCCATGCTGATCGGAGTGGCGGCTGCCCTGGGTGTCTGCAGTACTGCAGGCGGGTTTCACGGTATTATGGTGACTCGATTTCGCATTCCACCGTTTATCGTTTCACTCAGCATGATGATGATGGCCCGGGGGCTGGCGTATTTGATTGCCGATGGTGCATCGATTTCTGCTCTGCCACAAAGCTGGACGGCAGTCGGGTCCGGAACCGTCCAGGGAATTCCGATACCTGTATTGATGATGATTGTACTCTACGGCCTCGCCCATATTGTGATGACTCACACGGCGCTGGGACGGTATGTTTATGCTGTCGGTGGTAATCAGGAAGCAGCTCGGCTTTGTGGTGTACCTGTTCGACGTGTGCTGGTTACGGTCTACGTGACCTGTGGAACTCTGGCCGGAGTGGGTGGACTCATACTGTCGTCCAAACTGGCGACCGGAGACCCCAAGCTGGGCGTGATGTACGAACTGGAGGTAATCGCCGCCGTGGTTGTCGGTGGCACGTCACTGATGGGTGGTGAAGGTCGAATTCTGGGAACACTGATTGGAGCGTTCATTATCGCGGTGATTAAGAATGGAATGAATCTGCTGAATGTCGGTGCGTATGAACAGCAAATCATTCTGGGCGCCGTGTTGCTGACAGCAGTGCTGATCGATAATCTCAAGCGACGGCGTTCCGGAGGGATGTAACACGCTTCAGTGAGCAACTGTGAATTGCTCACTGACGGCCAGCCACAGGGATTCTGCATGCCAGCTAACAATCGATTTCGGCATCAATCATATCCGACGACGCCCCAAATTACGCCAACCCGTCACGTTTTGAATATGGATCCCGGTCCCGTCGATTTTGGCCGACTGCACACTCACCATTCGGTACGCCAGGTTATTGTCGTTCCCGGAACATTTGTCGGCAGCGATCCCTTTAACATTGCAGGTACTCTCAGATCTGTCCCTCGACAACTGCCGGTGATTGGTCCGCGGATTCATGCCGTTGCCGACCGAATCGAAAGAAGAATACAGGAAATCATTGATAAGGTGGCCGATGACACCGGGAACTACACAGAGGAATATACTCAGTATTTCGAGAGACTGGTCGGCGGCGATCCTGAAGTCCTCCTGCTTGATCCATCCTGGACAGGGCAGAATCACCATTTCGCCCGAGCAGACCTGGCTGTTCGGTTATTGAATCACATTGTGAGCCTCAATCTTGTTCTGCCGGAACAGGTGCTGTTGTGGGGGCATTCTCACGCCGGCAACGGTTTTGCTCTGTTGTCAAATCTGCTGGCAAATCATCGCCATTCCGTTGACCGTTTCTTTGAGGCGTGTGGCCGTCCCGATGAAGAACACTGGCGAGTTGCTTATCAAACCCTGAAGAGCAGTCAGTCACCTCACCCTCTGGCCGGAAACGTGACGGTTGCTGCCTTCGGAACACCGGTGAGGTATGGCTGGGATACAGATGGAATCAACCGGCTGTATCACATTCTGTTTGATCGCGGAGCGGACAACCCGATACAGGCCACGACACAGCCGGTGTTTCCTCCGGTTGTCAAGGACATCATCGAGGCTACCTATGGCGACTGGGTTCAGGCATTTGCCATTGCCGGAACCGATGTTGTCCCGCCGACACCTGGACAGATTGAACGGAACAGGCAAATTGCTGAACTATTAATGAACGGTCTGGAAGATCCTGCTCTTACGACCGATACAAGTTTGATTCCCGTCAGACGGTTCCGGCACCTTTGTGCGCGCTGGAAGACGGGGACACGTTGTCATACGGACGGTCAAAACCTGCTGGTGGACTATCACCCCGGTCACCCGCAGCAACTACCGGACGTCGCTGATGTCTTTGGCCACGGGATTGCCACAAAGCTTCAGTGGCTGCCCGCTCATTTGGCCCTGTTGCTGAATCGCATGGACGTTAATGCCCTGTAGCCATCAACCGTCATCCTGGATTCGCATGACAGCCGACTGCAAAGTCAGCTTCCGATCTTTGTGACTGCGAATGCTGAGTGTATTGAATGGTTTCAGCACGGTTGTGATCTCCAGTGAAATCTCGAACCATGACCCGGACTGTCGGCAGTCAGCGGCCGGAACGGACTGCCCGTTCACAGTGGCGTCGAACAACGTGGTGTCCACGGTGATGACGATGTGAACCTTACTTCTGTCAGTGAGTCCGCCGGGTTGATGGAATTTCCGGATCAGTGCTGCCGGTGGTCTGTCAGTGGAAACAGAGCACGGAAGCACAATCCGCACGGCATCGGTGCCCGCCGTTTGCTGTTCCCACGGGCCGGCAAGACGGATCGTATGAACAGTCATGGCAATGTGACCTGGAAAATTTCTTAGTGCTGATAATGCGGGGGAACGGTGCCCTTCTTTTGACTGCGTAATGGTCCGTCGGTTCAGGAAGCGGTCAGCTGTTGCGCCGCATCAAGGGCGAAGTATGTCAGAATCCCGTCTGCTCCTGCGCGTTTGAAGGCGATGAGACTTTCCAGCATCACTGCGCTGCGATCCAGCCAGCCGCGATCTGCAGCAGCACTCAGCATCGCATATTCACCACTGACCTGATACGCAAAGGTCGGCACACCAAATGTCTTCGAGACGCGTTGAACGATGTCCAGGTACGGCATGCCAGGTTTCACCATCACCATGTCTGCGCCTTCCGCGATGTCCAGTTCTACTTCACGTAACGCTTCATCTGAATTGGCGGGGTCCATTTGATACGTTTGTTTGTCTGATTTTCCAAGATTATCGGCGGAACCCACTGCATCGCGAAACGGGCCGTAGAACGCTGAGGCGTATTTTGCTGCATAGGACATGATGGCAACGCTTTCGTGTCCGGCGTTATCCAGAGCGGATCGGATTACACCGACTCGCCCGTCCATCATATCCGAAGGGGCAATGACATTACTGCCGGCAGCGGCCTGGATCAGTGCCTGCTGTGCCAGCAGTTCCAGAGATTCATCGTTCACCACATAGCCGTCTCTCAGTACACCGTCCTGGCCGTGGCTGGTGTAGGGATCGAGAGCCACATCTGCGATCAAACCGATATTGATATCCGCATTGCGAATTGCCCGTAATGTGCGGCAGATGAGATTGTCGGGATTGACGGCTTCTTTGCCCTCATCCGTTTTGAGGTCTGTTGGTGTTACCGGAAAGACAGCAACCGCGGGAATACCGATGTCTTCCGCTTCCCGAATCTGATCAATCAGACGATCGATTGTCAGCCGGCTGACACCTGGCATCGACGATACCGGTTCAGCCGTATTTTCTCCTTCAATGACAAATGTGGGTAGAATCAGATCGTTTACTGTCAGGCGATTTTCACGAACCAATCGCCGCGACCAGTCGTATCGACGGTTTCTGCGGAGACGCTGCTGAGGAAAGCGTCCAACGAAATTTGGCACATCTGGCATGGTTGAAAATTTCGGGAGAATGTCCTGTGGAAATTTGGGGAAAACTAGAATTCCCTGGAACCGGGCCAATTGTCGATGACGAACAGGTGCTCGCATCCCGGATTTGGTTGAGCGTTAAAATACCTGACTGACAGTACTCGCCGCCGGTCTGCCTGGCAAGCATCTCCGGTCGGCCGGAAACCCAGGTTTCCGGTAAATCTTTCACATATTCAACCACATGAATCGGGGCTGCTGATCGGTTGACGGACAACGTTTATGTGTCTGTTTCCTGTGGTCTGTGCGACACCTGGATGGTCGGTCATCAAATGTACGACATCGTGAAAATTTGAGTACATTCGGAATGTCTTGGCAGACGGTTTGTTTCTGCTTTGCAAGGCTCCTCATTCAATGTTTGTTTCGGGTGACTGACGTCTTCAATCGCTGGGGCGGTCTGCGACTGCAGTCGGAGGGATTCATCTGAGTATCGTCGATAACAGACTGTCCTGAGGAAACAGAACCGTCCAAGGTTAAGATCGGTTGCCGATGTTCCTGAAAGTCGACAACAATTGACAAGCTATCTCTGTATGCGGCGGTACTCACCTCTGGTTTCACTTGCGAGCAACTGAAGCCACGTCGGGTCCCGTAATTCAGGGTTTCCCGCTGCAAATTCCACGACATGAATACGAGCACCACTCGAATTTTTCCGCAGGAGCTTCCGTAGATCTGCTTTGGTCAGGCTGGCGTCCTGTCCGTCGGTTAAAAAATACACCACATCCGGATTCAGCCGAAGAGCGGCCAGCAGCGCCGGAAGATGCATCGTCCCTCCTCCGGAATCGACGGTTTCAATCGCGTCCTTTGCCAGATTGAGATTCGCAGCGGTCGCCTGATAAATGCCCTTTGTCCGACCTCTCAAACGCATTTGAATTGGTGCATCACCGTAAAAAATAACCTGAAATTCCTGATGCGCTTCCAGCATTCGAAGACTGGCCAGCAACTGTGACTGAGCCAGTTCCATGCGGCCACCATTGTTCATACTGCCCGACGTATCAATCAGATACACAAATCGCCGTCCGCTGTCGGTTATGTTCATGAAGGCCGTTCTGTCCGGACCCGAGTCGGCTGATCCTCCTGTGGAACGTCCTCCGGATGGTGAAACTAACCGGACAGGTGCATCAGCACCGGACATCAGTGTCCCGATTCCGATCAAATTTGGGATTTCCACGGATCCTGTAGGATCGACGGAGCGATGGTCCGAAAGCAATTCATCAACACTGGGAGGTGTCTCGGGGACTGCAGGATCGATTTCACCATCCTGTGGGGTAGTGAATTCGATCGATGCCGGCAGGTCTGAATCTTTGTGGACAGTCGGTTCTTCAGGAAGAAGCTGTACCAGCCCGACTGTGTGATATTCTTCGCCTCCGGCGTCTGCCGGAACTCCCTGTTGGCACCCGCGAGCTATCAGAAGGGTGGATGCGATGGCCAGGCCATGAAGCACGATGGACGCCACGCTGCTTGGAAGCAGGGACTGCAGAAACCTCGTCTCGGACGTTTTTGCCTCCGAAAGCCGGGATGGCATTGCTGTGTTTCCAGGTCACCTGGTGCCAAAAAGCAATTTATTGCGTGGATTTATCCGAATCGACGTCCTGAACCTGATTCGGGACTGAATTGGGCGCCGTGGACGTCGGGGCAACCGGCTGGCTGGCAGCCTGCTGAATCAATTCAATTGTGCGACCCGTCTCATCCAGTTCCAGTTCACCTTCGGGTGCTTCAAAGTGGAACCGACTTTCGTCCACCGTGTCGTCGATTGTCATCTCAAGAAAATCCAGCGTAATCAAGGGACGGACTTTATTCTCTTCCGGAATGGGATGGCGTTTGAGGTACTGAATCCTTCGTGGCAGCATCGCTTCTGCATCTATGTAGACACGTACATATTCGGGCATCCAGTGCGGTCGTGGAGCAGTACGATCTTCAACATTGAAATACTTCTTAAGAGATTCAGCGGTCCATCTTCCCGAGACAACCAGCAGCCTGGAATTGCCAAGCGTCTGTTCGCGGACTTTTCCAAACTCCATACCCAACTGCAGCCGGGCGATCAGTGACTGCAGACCACCCGTACCCAGATCTGCCAGCATATGATCAGGATCAAACTGCTCTGATTCTCCTGCCACTTTGAGAATTTCCTGGATATCCCGACGCGTCAGACGGGTTGAGTCTCCATTTTTCCAGTAAGTCCACAGGGCATTGCCGTCGCTGACCTGTGTCAACTCACCGGTTGGCTGCTGCTTTCCGGTGTCTTCCGGTTCCCCGTCAAGTTTGAGTGGTGCTTCATCCGTTCGGCGAACTCCGCGAATCGGAAAGATCCTGAATTCCACACGTACTCTGTTGTTGCTGGCCTGGGCATACTGCCCCCGGGCGTAGAACCTCAAGTCTGACAAATGGACGTACTCGTATAGGTTGCACTGAAGATACTGCAGGCCTTCCAGACGTTCGCGCACACTATTGAGCACATCCAGAGCGTTGAGGTCGTTGACAATAGATACAGCAGAGCTGACCGTTCCTGTTGCAGACTCTCCTGCATCATCCTGTGCGGACAAAGAAGCGGAAAAGCTGAACACCCAAGTGATAACGGCGAAAATTGCCGCAGTAAAGAGCGCTCGACAGTGTGTGAATTTGTGCAGTTTATGCTTCATGTTTGGAAAGTACTGGTTTTGCCAAAGAATTGGGTCGTTCTTACCCGACATCTAGGAGTGACAGACCGTCTTCTGTCCGCTGATACACTCCCTACATCATTGTTTTGGGTGCCGGACAGACTGCGAATTCTATCTCCAGAGGCGAGTTCTGGTCGACAGCAAACTGTCGGATCACGTCCTGATCTGTGATTCAAGTCTTCATATTCAGGTACGGTGATCTGGTCAGTAAACGTTGGTGCGAACAATCAACATCTCACGGAAGGGGTTCCAATGAGGTTTAAAATTTTGGCTTTGGGCGCCCTAACGGTTGTCTCAATGGGGTGTGCCGGCCTGGACGGAAGTGGAAGCGCCGTGCTGAAACCAAACGATTACGTTAACCCGCCGGCTGAGAGGCTTGCGCGACCAGGGCCCGGTGTAGACGGTCCTGGACCGGGTGTGCTCCAGTATACGTCCCATTCAGCTTCCCTGTTGGCTGGTCATGGACACCCGGCTTTGGCGACTCAGGTGAAATTTACCGGACAGCCAGGAATGGTTATTGGCTGGAAAGTGTCCGACGGCTGGGCCAATGACCAGTTGTTTTCCGGGAATCGCTATGATTTTCCGCAAAATGCGGTCTATCAGCTGAAATTCAGCGGGTTCTCCATGGAGGGCTATGAGGGACTACAGCTGTACCCAACCCTGGAAGTCCGTGGCACAGACCCGAACACGCGGGAATACCTTGAACACAGCGTTGTACCGGTTGAAGTCACCGAAGAAGATCTGGAACACGTCATCCATAACAATATGGTGACAAAGGTCATCTATCTGCCGGATCCAAAACAT
Organism: Fuerstiella sp.; assembly: GCA_022447225.1. Taxonomy (NCBI): domain Bacteria; kingdom Pseudomonadati; phylum Planctomycetota; class Planctomycetia; order Planctomycetales; family Planctomycetaceae; genus Fuerstiella; species Fuerstiella sp. The sequence continues at coordinate 441,609 of JAKVAZ010000001.1, forward strand.
CAGTCCCGGGCGATTGCGGGTGTAGAAACATTGATTTCTACAAGACTTGCCCCTGGTGTGGACCCCGTTCAACAGGCTGAACGTATGGGCACGATCATGGCTGTGCTGCGATTCGGCAACAAGGATTTGGAAATGCCAACAGCAATGATGGCTGAAAACGGTAGTTTCCAGCAGGTCTCTCACACAGTTTACAGTGGTCAGAATGGTCAAAACGTACCACCAACGCCAATTGCGATGCTCCCGGCAGAAATTCACGGTGTACCAGGGGCTATGATTGCTGCTGGTGGTCGAGGACTTCCTGGACAGCCGGTTGGACCGGTTGCCGGAATGGGTATGACTCCTCCGTGGGGTATGACAAGTGTTGGCACACCGATCGGACTGCCCGGTCCACCTCATTTGCCTCTGGGCAGACCGGCAGGACTGCAGTCACTGACGATTCGGGACCGCAGCCACAATCAAATCTCAGCACCTGTGGACGATATGCTGATTGATGTAAAACGCAATCCGCCGATCAGGACTGTGGACCCGGTGCGACACATTCAGTACGAAGAAACTCACCCGACACACGCTCCTGGCGAATTAGCCCATCCAGGTTCAAAGACCTCGCGGGTTCTCTATTGATCTGAAAGTAGCAGTATTGATAGATCCTTTATGGGTCATCACAACTAAATAAACGCAGAGGGGCGAATCAGGGAATTCCCTGTTCGCCCTTTTTCTACTTCACGGACCGCAACCCATGGCTGACCGTTTCTTCCGACTGCTGACACTTGCTGTCGTATTCGTGACCGTGTTGCTGCTCGCCGTACCGGTCTGTGCCCAGCAGGGAAAGTTTTATCAACCGCTGAACCAGCGAACTCCGCCTGGACAGTCAGCGGCGTGGTTGACCCGTATCTGCGGCCATCAAAGCAACTGGCTTCAGCCGGTACAGATTCAGGTTCCTGGTGGCGGCCAAATTTCTATCTATTCCGGCCCGGGCAAACCTGCGGCAGTCTCATCATCTCCCGCAAGTGTTGCCGTCAATCCGGGACACGTCTACCGACTTCGGCTGGCACACATGCCTGAATTTCCGGATGCCGAACTCTATCCTTCCATCGAGATCCTCGATCGACTGCATCCACCGGCAGGGCAGGAGCATAAGTATCCGGTGCCGGTTCCGTTTTCCGGGGATGACATTCGTCTGGCATTGACCGGTCGACTGGTTACGCGAGTCATCTATCTGGAACAACCACAGCTGGCGCAACAGCTGGATCCGCTCAACCGGGAAGTCCCTCAGACTGTTCTTCCTTCGGAGAATGTACTGCAGGAGGCTGATCGTCTGGGCCGGCCGATGATCATTGTGCGACTTGGAGCACGCCGTCCATCAAAAATCCAGTCGTCTCGAATGTTCTTCGGAACGGGTGGAGCCGCACAACTGCTGGCAAATGACGAATCAGAGCAACGGTTTTCCCAGGTTTCCGTAACGGCCGAGCGCACACAGTGACAGCGGTCCGGATCAATTCACATAAGCTGGCATAACCATGATGAAATACGACACAACTTTGATCTGTCCGAAATCGGAACGGAAATATAAACGGGCGGCGGCAGGAATCGCTGTGGCTGTGTTGTTGTTCCTGCCGGCCTGCAGCTCCCGGACGGCATTTGTTAATCAACTGCAATCAGCCATTGTCAGTGACATCGAAACGAGTTCCGAACCGCAGACGGCGTTCCCGCATCAGGCGAATCCGGCACTCGTCACTCCCACAGACTCTTCTGACACTTTGAAAAATGTTGAATTAAGTGAAACACATGTCGTAACAGCCGGCCTGGTTCGAATGAGTAATTCACCTTACCATGATTCTTCTGTGATAACGGCCTTGTCCACGCAGGACCTGGATGATGAAGTATCAGGCGTAAAAATCATTCCGTTGTCACACAAAGTCGTTTCCGATGTCCGCCATGATCCTGTCCAACACTTTACGCCCGCCGAAATGCGAATCGATGCGGCATTTGGACGCATGTCCCCGTCTGAGTTGTATCCGGATGAATATTTGGCTGACGGCGGCGATCGTCGATTGCCGACGCACTACTTTGGCGGTAGTCGCAGGGGATTGGATACAGAAGATACGATCGCGGAATACACCGATCACAACGGCAGATCTCATGTTCGTGCGTCGAATCGTGTTGCCGTTTACTCACCTCGATTTGGTTCGGTGCGAGTGATCGAAGGCGCCAGTTCCGGGACCAGAGTTCACCATGCGGTCCAGGCGAAAGAGTTTTCTTCTGTTGGCAGTATGAACCGGCAGAACGGGATTCGTCAGACGATCACGGACGAGCAGTTTGTTGCCGTCGCTTCTCGTCGGCGTGCAGACGGTGCCGAGGCGCAGCAGAATTCGATTGAGTCCACAGCCACGATTCGGCCACAGCGAAATGACAAGGTTGATCAGGGTCTGCAGGCGGAATCGATCAGAGGACGACAGATTCTGGAGCGGGAACAGGGCCCCGGTTTCCATCAGGAACTGGCAAACGCTGCTGTCTGGTCACGTGATCTGTTTCCGAAGCTGTCGGGAACAACATCTCAGGCGGCCCAGACACATCGACGTGTGACAGTTCAGGCTACTGTTGGTATTGAGGATCAGCGAGCTGAGAAGAGTGAGATACACATTGTCAAACTGGCTGATCGTGAGACAGCTGAAGTCGGCGACACAATTCGCTTCACCATTCGATTTATCAACACCGGTGATTACGATCTGCATGACGTCCGCATTGTAGACAATCTGACTCCACGCCTCCGGTTCATCCCGGATAGTTTGCAAACAGACCGCAAAGGTGATGTCATCACCGAGCCTAACGGTGAAGGCAGTGAGGTGCTCACGTTTGTCCTGGACGATGGACTGGGAGCTCACGAATCCGGTACGGTCGAATTCGAAGTCCGTGTGAAATAACTCTCCGGCCCTCACAGGCGCGTAACGCAACCGGACTCTTTGAAACGGCAAAATAATGAGTTGCCGATTGAAAACCGGGACTTCCTGAACAAGGTCGAACTTTTTCGAGCTTGAATCCGGAAATTTATTGCGGTGCAGTCTTTATCCACTGACGAAGGACTTCGACAGGTCCAGATGTGGCGCATGTGGATAGTTGACAGCTTCGTAGTTGATTCCAAGCTCCGGCGTCAGCAGCTTTTTGCCATCGTTCGCACGTGAAGTCAGAAGCTGGTCCAGCAACCCTGCGGTCAACAGCGAGCGCTCGACAGGATAGGCCGGTTGTCCGGTGTGAACCATTTGCTCAATGCCCTTAAGCAGATATGAAAAATGCGGATAGCGGGGCATAGCTCGCTCTTCACCGATTCCACCGACAGGCTTTTCACCGCGGACCTTGACGACGGCCGCTATCCCGCGTGAGTATCTTGGCAACATCAGAACAGGAGCAAGCAATCCGTCTGTGTACTGAATCAGAAAAATTGTGAAGCCCTGTGGGTCGACTTTCAGCAGGTCCTGATCGGCCGTTGGTGTGACTTCCAGAATCAGCTTCAGCAGATCCGGACGAATGATATTGTTGCTGATAAGTTCCTTCAGGCGGGATCCCGGCAGACACTGCACCCAGTCGACACCCTGATGCTCACACTTTCTGCGTTCAATAATGCACTGCAGATAATCCAGTGTGTGAAAGCCATAGATATCGAGTCCTGAATATCCAATTGCAAGACAGGCTTCCAGGTCACTGCCCATCGGCAGCGTGAAATCGGGCTTCCGAAACGTCACCGGCAATGACGATCCGGCCATGAAGGGAATCTTTAGCTGTTGAGCCCGGTTGTACATCCACTTTGCGTCTTTCCACACAGGTCCTGGATGTTTGTCGTTAAACACGGGAACGATCTGATTGTACTTTTCCAGTGTATTCGTAATCTCTTCAAAGAATCGTCGCCGTGGGTAAAGGTGCTGTTCCTTTTCATTCCACGGATATTCGCCGTGCTCACCCACACTGATGATTCCATCCACGGCAACTTGGCCCTCGCCCAGGGAGATCGCCTGTTCAATCGAATCGCAGATCGGAAAGCCGTGTTTCACTGACATCTCCCGAGAGATGTCTCGAGCCATCTCTCGGTCGGGAAACTGATCAACATACATCGACGCCAGTTCCAGATCCGGTCCGGGTCCACCAGCCTGATTCCAGCCTTCCAGGATCTTGCCGATCAACACGTCTGTGTGTGAATTCTTGATGTAGATAGTAACGACTGCCGCAATCCGCTTCCTGACGCGAGGTGTGATCGTGTCGGCACCTGCGAACGGCACCATACCAAAACCCAATGCAGCCGCACTGGTCTGGATAAATGATCTACGGTCGACTGAATACCGTCCGTCGTCGGATTGTTTCATCACTATCCATGTCCAGCTGAAATAAGTAGTTCGGTGGCGTGGCTGCCGGTGCGAGTCACGGTTTTCGATACGGCCCTCGTGAGAAGGGGCGCCCTTCAGACATCCCTGGACATCGAGGGAGGGAGTCGCTCGTGTGAGGGAGAGTTATTCAACTCCAACGGGCATGCCATCGTTGCGTATTCCCAGTTTTTGGTATACACCCAGTTGTTGTCGGTCATAGTCCACTTCATTTGTCAGCTCAGACTGACTTAGACCTCCGTTACTAAAGTGAATTTCATTGCTGATGAAACGCACCGAGCTGTCGCAAAAGACGAACCAGGCTCCGCCGCTGTGAGCGCTGCTGAACCCTTCACTACAGCTGTCGCATTGGTTCGGTGACTCACGCGTAACGGGTGAATTAAGCTCTTCACTGACCCGACCTCGGTTTTGGTAAACACCCCAGTTACAACCGCCAGGCGGATTCCGACAACCTGCCCATACACCGGAAGCGCAGCGCATATCCCGTTCGCCGAGCATGAACGTGTTGCTGGTTCCGTCCCTGATGTCTTGCAGCCCGGTGACACTGCCGTTGTAGAAGACTCCGTTATTGCTGAACGAGCCACCTTTGTCATAGAGTCCTTGGCAGGCCACATAGTTCGCCGTGCCCAATTCGAGTTTTTCGGTATTGCCATCACCGTTGAAATGACGGAGTTCGGCTGGCAGCTGATCCGGGGTCGAGTCAGAGGGACACCGAAAGACCGCAATCGGAGTTTGTACCAAGCGGTTTATCCCGGGATCCTGCAATATTTCGGTCAGTCGTCGGTTCGTTACGTCGAGTTGTTCGTACAGCTGGTTTTGCTCAATTTGGGGCAGAATGAACGTTCCCCACCCCCATGATTCCTGTCTGTGTTCGTCGTCCATACAGCCTGGCGGAAACGAGCCGTGACAATCGTGATAATAATGGATGGCCAGCCCCAACTGGCGGAGATTGTTGGCGCACTGGATCCGTCGAGCGGTCTCCCTCGCTGTTTGTACGGCCGGCAACAATATCGCGATCAACACACCGATGATCGCAAAGATCACCAGCAGCTCAATCAGTGTATAACCATATCTGACTGTTTCGCCTGGGATTCCCCGCACCGCACGATGGCGATCTTGAAACAATCGTGGCCCATTGCTCATAAGAGATTCTCAATCTGTCGTAATTCTTCTGTTAATGATCAAAGCACCCCGTATTTTTCGTACGCAGCCACCGCCTTCATCCCGTCGCGAATCTCATCGCGTATTTTGTTTTCAGTGTGGACTTTGTCCCACGCGATTTGAATTGCCTTCCCTTCGATTTCCTGAGGGACCACGACCACGCCGTCAATGTCTGCGATTACCAGATCACCGGAACAGAACTTCACTCCGGCGATCTCTACCGGCACATCAGTCTCAATCACTCGCTGCCGATTCAGACTGTCGTACACACTGGTGCCCCGAGCGAAAACCGGAAAATTCATATCACGGATTTTTGTGACGTCACGTGTTGCTCCGTCCACAATCGCACCCACGCAGCCGGAATTTTGTGATGCGGTGGAAAGGAGTTCCCCCCAAAGAGCAGCATGCATGGATCCTCCGGCCGCACAAATCAGCACGCTGTCCTCTGAGCATTCATCAACCGCTTTTAGCTCAAGTTCGTATGGATTCGGATCGTTGTGATACATGTCTGCCCACAAGGTTGTCTTGCATCGACCCACCAGAACCCTTGGGGAAGTATAAGGCGTTAACGTTACGCGTGGTGACTGATGACAGTATCCAAGTCCGTCCAGGGCATCCGCAACGACCGCGGCGTACAGCGACTGTCGCATCATTTTCAGTGTAATGTTACTCATGTTATTTCCGATTCGAGTTTCCTACGATATTCACCGGCCAGTACGATTGTCCTGTTTCAGTTCGTTTCACAGGTGTTCTATGCGCGTCGGTATCATTGGTCTGCTGCATGAATCCAATACGTTTATTGCAGAAAAGACTACGCTTAAGCACTTTCAACACGACACCCTGCTGACGGGTCCGGCAATTCATGATCGATTTGCCGAAACAGGTCATGAACTGGGTGGATTTTTCGCCGGGCTGCAACAGGAGTTGATCGAACCTGTTCCGATCTTGGCAGCAAGGGCTGTCCCGTTCGGACCGATTCTCACCGAAGTATTTCAGCAGTTGCTGGAGATGATGCAAACCGAACTGGCGGGTGTCGGCCCGCTGGACGGAATTCTGGTGGCTCCGCACGGAGCGACAGTTTGTGAGTCTGTGGGTGACGCAGACGGATACTGGCTGGCAAAACTGCGTGAACAGGCCGGACCAAAAATGCCGATTATCGGTACGCTCGACGCCCATGCAAATTTGTCTCAACAAATGGTTGATGCGACCGATGCTCTGATTGCGTACCGCACCAATCCGCATTTGGATCAATTTGAGCGAGGCGTGGATGCAGCCCGACTGATGGCTCAAACGCTGCGCGGAGAAGTGTGCCCTGTTCAACGTGCACAGTTCCCGCCGCTGTCCATCAATATGGAGCGTCAGATGACGTCCGAACCGCATCTGACACCTCTATATGAAGCACTGGAAGAGTCGCACGGCAAAGCAGGAGTACTCGCCGGCAGCATCCTGCTGGGGTTCCCGTATTCCGATGTTGAGGAAATGGGCTCTTCTGTGCTGTTTGTCACTGATCGCGACCTTCAGCTTGCCGCCGATGAGTCAGAAAAGCTTGCCGAACAAATGTGGCAGAGCCGTCAGGAACTGGATGGACGGTATCTCAGTATGGATCAGGCAGTTCGCCAGGCCGCCGGCATGGACGGACCGGTGTGCCTTCTGGATATGGGCGATAATGTGGGAGGTGGGTCACCGGGTGACAGCACTCATCTGGCTCATGCCATCCGCCGGTCCGATGTTGCCAGTGCCTTGATTTGTGTCTTTGATCCCGACGCGGTCCGGGAATCGGTTGCTGTCGGGGTTGGTGGAACAGTCGAACTGAAAATCGGAGGAAAGACAGACGACCGGCACGGTGTTCCGCTCACCGGTACCTGGACGGTTCATGATATTGTTGATGGTGAGTTTACTGACAGGCAGATCCGGCACGGTGGATTTACACGATACAATCAGGGACGTTCTGCTGTGATACAAAGCACTGACGGACAGCTCACAGTTTTGTTGAATTCCAGACGAACACCGCCATTCAGCCTGGTGCAGCTCACCAGTTGCGGTCTGAATCCGACACAATACCAGATCATTGTGGCCAAGGGGGTAAACGCACCTGTGGCGGCCTATGCACCCGTTTGCCGGCACCTGATTCGCGTCAACAGTCCGGGGTGTACTACGGCAGAGATGACACAGCTGGAATTTCGATATCGAAGGAGGCCAATGTTTCCTTTTGAAAACGATGCCCTGTTCAGGTCCCGCACGGATTAACTGTCAGCGGCTGCTGCCGCGGGGAGCAGCTTCCACGTCACAAACTGAGAGTTGCCCCGTTTCAATGCAGCTGTTTGTCTTACAAATTGGTAAGGCACTCCTGCAAAGCACTCAGCAGCTGATCAATTTCCTGATCGGTGCCAATCGTAATTCGCAGTCCGTCCATTGTACTCTGACCAGATCCCGTCCCGGGAAAACTCATGTAACGTACGAGCACACGCCGCTGTTTGAGGCCAAGGTAGATCGACTCATGCTGACCGGACACGTGTTGTGTCCAGACGAAATTTGCCTGACTGGGATACACATTAAAACCAAGCTCCGTCAACGCGGTTGCCAGACGGCCACGCGTTGACAGAATTTTTGCACGGTTGGACAGCATCCAGTCCTGATCCTGGATGGCGGCAGTGGCTGCTGCAATCGATACGGCGTCACAATTGTAGCTGTCTTTGGCCTTTTGCATCTGAGATGTGAGGTCAGGATGAGCGATCGAAAACCCAAATCGAATTCCTGCGAGGCTGTACGACTTGCTGAGTGTTCGTGTGATCACCAGGCGTCGATCAAAGCGTTCGTCCTGCAGTAGTTCGCCTCGGTGCGGCGCATCCGTAAAGTCAGCGTAAGCTTCATCCAGCACCAGAAGTCCGTCGTCAGGCAGTAACTGTGCCAGCATGTCAGGCGGCCAAACATTACCGGTTGGCGAGTTGGGATTGGGAACAAAAAATACGCGTGAACGCATTCGCAGTTTTGCCGCATCTTCCGGCGACCATACGAAGGACTCATCCAGCAACAGTCGTTCCAGCCGACAGTCCTGGATCTGAGCGAGTGCTTCGTACAAAACGTAACTTGGATACGGGTACGCAATCAAATGACCTGAATCACAGGCGGTGCGTACGATGACCGTCAGATTTTCATCGCTTCCGTTGGCCGGGAGGATCCATTCGGGATCCAGATCAAAGAGTTCTGCGGCCGCAAGGCGAAATGGAGTTGCCAGAGCGTCAGGATAGATGTTCAGTCGGCTGCCGGCGGCCTGCTTAATCGCTTCGACCACATGAGGCGAGGGAGGATACGGGTTTTCGTTGGTATTCAGCTTGACCCAGCCGGATTCCTGAGGCTGTTCGCCGGGAGTGTATCCTGCAATTTGACAAATGGTATTTCGGACTGGCAAAGACATAATCCGGATGGTGACAATAATTAAAGACGGGCAGATGAAAGACTGAGCATACCGCCTGTTACGACGCTCATGCATTCCTGCTGCTGACTATTTCGGTGGAAACCTGGAACACTTGCGTGGAACAGAATTGTGGAACAGTTCATAGGACAGGACGTCGTGATCGATGTGGAGTCACAGTACGTCTTTCTGGGACGCCTGGTATCACTGACGTCCGGTTGGCTGACACTGAGGCAGGCGGATGTCCATGATCTTCGGGATTCCCAGACGACACGGGAGTTGTATGTGCTTGACTCACGCACAGACGGCATCCGTGTTAATCGCCAAGAGGTGCTCATTCCCACTGATCAGATCGTCAGTGTGTCTCGACTGGATGACGTGATCGAATGATGGCACATTTTACGAACGCTGTCGGACTGTCGCCAGAAAACGGTACTGCAGCGATTTGTGAAACCGCAGTCCGACTGATGCCGTGTTGACGGATTACTGGTCTTTGCCGGTTTGAGTTACTATTGGCTATCGCTACGGTTCAGGAGAATCGATATCCAGTCCGTCAATTCCGTCGTCCGATTTCGATTCCACCCACTCCTGAAAATTGGTGCCGATATTATCCCAAGTCGTTGATACCAGTAAATAGACGACACCAAACAGGATTGAGACTGCGATCAGCCAGATGAGCAGTCCCACGCCGCTTACCAGACCACGAAGTCTGTCGCGGCCCCAGCGCCAGCGAAGTCGTGACCGTTCTGCCCGATCTACCTGCTTGTAAAGACTCTGCATGTCTTCGTTCTTACCGGTGGCCGCCTTTCGGGCCAGTTGACGTTCGATGGCATCGGCGAACTCCGGAAACCCGGCCAGCGGAAGATACGATCCGTCTGACGAAGCCTTGGCGCGTGCTTTGGGTGTCAGCATTCCGGCATTGATCATTTTCACAACCCGACGTGATGAAAATTTTTCCATCATTGATTTGCCGTTGGGTGTATGGTACTGCACGTACCACGTTCGGGCAGACGAACCGGTTTGCCCGCCGGACGGCAGCCTCGTGAGTCCGGTTGGCTTGTTGCCCAGTGTGCTTCCCATGGCAGCAGCAGTTGACGACTGAGTCCGTCCCCCTCCAGCCGGTGGTTCCGCTCCCTCAATAAAGCTCAACGGCTCACCGTGCATCCCCAGGGCAGACAGGTCGAGCAGAACCTCTTCACACGTCTTGTAACGGTGGTTGGGATTTTTCGCCATCATTTTGTCAATGATGAGGTCAAGTCGTTCGGGGATGTCCGCTTTCAGTTTTTTCGCCGACGAGTAGATTCCTTTCTCTTTGGCAACGATCAGTTCAAGAGTCGACTCCCCCTCAAAAGGCAACTGGCCTGTCAGCAGGTGGTACAAAGAGGCGCCCAGAGCGTAAATGTCACTTCGTTGATCCACGTGTTTTGCGCTGCGTGCCTGTTCAGGAGCCATATACAGCGGTGTTCCCAGTCCCTGACCACTTTGGGTCATTGACAGGTCTTCATCCATGACCTTGGCCAGCCCAAAGTCAGCAACTTTCACGACACCCCTGCTGGTAAGCAGGATGTTATCCGGCTTAATATCACGATGAACCATGTTCTGTGAATGTGCATGACGGAGGGCTTCCGCGCACACGACGGCGATATGCACAGCGTCGGGGACAGACAGATGGGCCATTTTGTCCAGCCAGTCCTGGACACTCTTGCCATCGACGTATTCAATGGCCACGAAGTGAAGGCCCTTATAGGAATCAACCGCATAAACCTTGACCACGTTGGCATGGTCAATCTTTGCCATGGATCGGGCTTCACGCTGAAACCGTTTAACAAAATCCGGTTGCCTGGCCAGTTCCTTAGTGAGCGTCTTCAATGCGACGTTGCGATCCAGACTGACCTGTCTGGCAAGATAGACTTCCCCCATCCCGCCTTTGCCCAGACGGCGTTTCAGTTCAAAGTCACCCAGCCGGGTCACGGATTTCTTCTTTTTGACCGGGGGCGATGTCTTTTTCGGATTGTCAGTCACGCGATCAGTTCCAGCCATAATCGGCGTTCCGCAGATCGGTCAGCCGGGATATTGGGGGACGAAATTGGACCGCACGTCGTGAAATTTCCGGTACGTCAGCTGGTCAGTGCCGGACGTTCAGGACACCCAGTACTATATGACGTTCGACGCAGCTCTTCACTCTGACAAGGGGCAGATTTCCGGGCAATGGCAAATCAGCGAAAAGCCGGTGACACCCGAAATCGGTCATTCTCTGCGGCTGAAGCCGTGGTATGTCCGATCGGTCTGATCAAAATGACGCTGCGGAAGCCCTGAAAAATGGCCTGTTCTCCGATTTTACTCGCCAGGAACCGCGGCTGAACCGGGTGTTTCCCCTTCGAGATCCTGTCTCAGCCGGACCAGTGCAGCGGGATAGTCCTCAACACGGGTTTCCGGATAGTCGTGAGTCATCCAGCGGACTAACAGATCCAGTTCCATCTCTCCCAGTTTTTCCACGCTGTATGCCGGCATCCGGTTTTTAATACCGTAGTGCCGCTCCGCGTCCGGGTAACGAATGAAATCTTTCAGCCAGGCGACGGAACCGTATTTTGCCAGAGTTGGATATCCATAGGTGTCATCCGTGTCGCTAGCTGCAAACTCCTGACCGATCGTACCGTGGCAGGTTGCGCAGGATTCCAGACTCCAGTCACCGTCGATGGCGACGGCACTGCCCCGAGCAACTTTTTCAGGGTCGACATTCATGTCTTCCCGTCCGGTTTCCGCAACAAGGAACTCAATCAGGGCATCGACATCGGCTGCATTTTCCTGAGCAGTCAGCGCAGCGCTGTCTCCCGACCAGTCAGCCATTTCTGAGTTCTCGGGATCCAGTCCATCCTCATCACCATCTCTGTACCATTGTGCGTTCTTTAGCCAGGCGAAGTGTTCCGAATAGTTCAGGATGACACTTCGCATCCAGTCACGTGTTCCGAAATTTCCAAGATCGGCTGCCGTGGGCACAGCTGTATACGACTCGAATCGCTGCGGATCGTACGAATCTCCGTCCGGTGTCTTCTGTTCCCGACGATCCAGCACCATCACGCCGCGACCGTTGTGTCCGTTCCAGCGGTGGCAGGACGCGCAATGCTTCGCAAACAATCGGGGGCCTTGTGTGAACGGATCATTCCGCATCATTTCCATTGCCCCGTCTGAGGATATCCTGGATCTTCCCTCAGGTCCTGTGGCCAGTTCGTGTGCGCGATGTGCTTCGCGTTCGGCTTCGGCGAGCGCTGACTGGTGACTGACATCGGCCTGGTCTTCAAAGACGGCCAGTGCTGTCAGTCCCACAATTACGGCTGTCATGCCCCAGGTAAATGCCTTGTTCAGTCGATGACCGGATTCCCCCAGGAATTTTGCTGTCAGTGGCATTGCGGCCAGAATGCCCATGATGATACCGGGAACGATGATCGCACCAAAAGTAACTCCCAGAGCTTCAACCGCATGAAATCGCAGGAACCGAAACAGAAACAAGTAGTACCATTCCGGACGAGCAGCATCAAATTTGACGACAGGGTCTGCCGGAGCACCAAGTTCAGCTCCCCGAAAGACTGCAAACAACAGAAGCACGGTTAGAACACCCAGGCAGGCCACAGCATCTTTCAATACCTGATCCGGCCAGAACGTGGTTTCCGGAGCGTGATTTTTATCAGCCACCGTGAGCCCCTGCCGACGGAAACAGTAAATGTGCAGCGCCAGAAAGGCCACAAGCAGTGTCGGTAGAATTCCCGCATGCATGGCAAAGAATCGCGTCAAAGTCAAATGCCCGTACTGTGGTCCGCCCTGCGCCAGAATCTGGGCCGCCGGGCCGATGACGGGTGCTGAACTGACAATGTTGGTGGTCACTCTTGTGGCGTAATATCCCTTTTGGTCCCATGGAAGCAGGTAACCGGTGAGTGATAAACCCAACACAATGTTCAGCAGAATAATGCCCAGCCAGAAATTGATTTCCCGCGGTGCACGGTAAGCTCCGTCAATAACCACCTGAATCAGATGAATTCCAATCAGTACGACCATTGCCTGAGCCGCATAGTGGTGCAGTCCCCGGACAACACTCCCCAAAAACACTTCATGCTGAATGTAGTGAACACTCTCCCAGGCGCCGCGCGTGTTGGGACTGTAGAACATCCACAGCATGAAACCGGTAAGCACCTGCAGCATGAACACAAAGACCAGCGTACTGCCCCACACATACCTCCAGCGAGCTCCCCCAGGAACACGCTCATAGAGCGCTTCATGCATCACGGACCGAAATCCGGTGCGGTCATCCAGCCACTTCATCAGAGGTGTCATCAAGCTATTATCTCCCTCGGCACTCGCTGCTGTCGTGCATCAGAGCCCTGGTCACGTTTGGTTGTATGTTCACTGATGATATTTCAAGCTGAATTACGTCGACAAACACAGTTTCACCAGCTGGCCAGTGCTTCAGACTGGTTTCTTCTGTTCAGTGCCACCGAGGAATTCCTGGTAGTTCACCAGCAGTTGCCCTGAATCATCCGTCCGGATGTCGAGTTCGTCCATTCCCCGCGGAGGAATCACGTTTTTCTTCGCACCATCCAGATCGAAGGCACTGGTATGGCACGGGCAATAGAAATCATTATTGCTGGCCCGGTAATCAACAGAACAACCAAGATGCGGGCAGGTTGAGCTGAAAGCAACCAGACTGCCATCGTTTTTTTTGCGTACCCAGATGCTGCCGACGGGAACATCTTTGTACAAATTCCACGCATCCGACTGATCCGCAATCACGGTCACGGCCACGGGGGATCCATCGTTCGGAATCGTATCGCTTGTAATCCCCAGGGGGATGAAATCACCTTCTTTGCGACGACGAAACAACGGATCCAAAAAAAACATTCCGCCCAGGGTGGCCGGAATTACGTTCAACAATAGTCCCAAAAGGCCGGTCAAAATCTGTACGAAGGTACGTCGGTTCTGCGGGGTGGTTTCGAGAGTTGGATCAGGCAATGTGGGTTCATCAGCAGGCATAGTGAGACTCAGGCAACAAGGCAGGACGTCTTGCAGAAAAAGACGTATTGAAGTGGCACGAGCATTTGAATCGCTTCCGAGAGGAATCACAAGTGATCAACGCATTCGGCAAAGCTGATCCGTTGTGGGGAATACCGGAGCAATTTTATGAATCACATCAAAAATGGTGTGTTCGGTCGCAGGTGGAAATTCTTATGGATCTTCTAGGGCACTGTGGCTCTCAGTCGCGGACGGTGATTTGTGCAGCAGTTGGCGAGCGGGAACAGCACACTCTTCGGCAGCGCACAAGGAAAGGCTCCACCATTGACATGGTGGAGCCCCGTAGAATCGTGCTCGCAAAGACAGATGCTCAGGAGAACCGGTAAGCTCACCTTCCTATGAATATAAATGCGAGCGACATCTTGGGGAGTCTCGAAGTCGGGAATCCCTTCGACGGAAAATGACTGCGGAACACATTCCGACAGTGAAATAATGCCAGACAGAATGCTGCCTGACGGGTGTGATTCATTGGCACATTTTGTACCAATGTTCTGGGCCCATTCCCATGGTTCGTTTTTTTTGCGGAGTCGCAATTGAAATTGCTTTATTGGACTGGCGATTTTTCAAAAATGTTTGCAGACAAGGCTGATGTCCAGTGGCCGTAGCGTTGACCCGATAAGAAAACGTTCGCTCCGTCCTTGTCTCAATCGGCTGCGGTGGATGTATCAAACCTGTACATCTGGCCTCGTATGATTCGGTCTGTTCTTAAGGCAGACTGTTTAATATCAGTGAACCGGCCACTACTCCCGCGTTATACGCAAAGTGAAGAAACGGCATGTGATTGAGAAGCCGAACGGTTGGGCAACGGAACGGCTGAACCACGTCCCATACTGGGTTTGGTCTGCCAGCTGCTGACGTCAATGGGGAACGGCAGTGGCTGTTCTGTGGTACCGCAGGACAACTCAATAATGCGGTGGTCTTTCCAGACGCGGGTCTCGTTGTTCGGCCGGCTGCTGAATCAATTCAAGTTCGCGTTCTATGCGGGCGATCCGCAGATCCGTCTCCTGCAGGCGTTCAAGATGATGTGTCAGTGACGTGTTGATCTGTTCAATGTCCTGCTGCAAATGAGCCAGCAGGGTTTCTATTCGGACCTGGCGGTTTTCTCTGTCAGTTGTCACAGTTGCTGTCCCGACAATCGTGCAACTTCGTTCACGTCTTTGTCACCTCGTCCTGACAGGCAAACGACGACGATGTCCTCCGGGCTCCGTCGAGCGGCCACGTCGAGCGCATGCGCGATGGCATGTGACGACTCAATCGCCGGCAGGATGCCTTCGGTACGGGCCATCGTATGAAACCCCCGAAGTGCTTCATCATCGGATACACTGGTGTAGCTGACTCGACCGGACTCTTTCCAGTATGCGTGTTCGGGGCCAACGCCTGGATAGTCAAGTCCGGCTGAGATCGAATGCACGTCCTGCGTCTGGCCGTCATTGTTCTGAAGAACGTAACTGAAGCTGCCGTGAAGAATCCCTGGCTGTCCTGAAGTCAAAGTGCTGGCATGTTCCCCCGGGGCTTTGCCGCGGCCTCCGGCTTCGACTCCCGTCAGAACAACAGACCTGTCATCAACAAACGGATAAAACATTCCCGCAGAGTTTGAGCCGCCGCCGACACAGGCAATGATTTCGTCCGGAAGTCGCCCTGTTTGTTTGAGACATTGTTGCCGGGTTTCGATTCCGATCACGGACTGAAAATCACGGACCATGGCCGGGAACGGATGAGGTCCAACCACACTCCCCAGAATGTAATGAGTGTCTCGAACTGATGACATCCATTCCCGCATGGCTTCGTTGACTGCGTCTCCCAGAGTCCTCGATCCTGTCGTTACTGGTCGAACTTCAGCTCCCATCGTCTGCATATTGAACACATTGAGTTTTTGCCGACGAACGTCTTCTTCACCCATATACACAACACAGGGCAGTCCAAAGCGGGCACAGGCAGTAGCCGTGGCCACACCGTGCTGACCTGCTCCGGTTTCGGCGATGACTCGTGTTTTCCCCATGCGTTTCGTCAGCAGGATCTGACCAATTGTGTTGTTGATCTTGTGGGCGCCGGTGAGGTTCAGGTCTTCCCGTTTGAAGTATATTTGGGCTCCGCCTGAACTTTTCGTTAATCGTTCCGCGAAATAAAGCGGGTTAGGTCGGCCCACATAGTCGCGCAGCAAATCTTTGAATTGTCGATCAAATTCAGAATCATTCTTTGCGGACTGCCAGACGTCCGTGAGCTGATCCAGAGCATACATCAGTGTTTCAGGAACATAGCGGCGGCCGAATTGACCGAACCGCCCGCGTTCATCAGGAACAGAGGCAAAAGAATTTGCAGGGCTGGTTGCCATATAAGGCGTCATTCTGATGGAGGACGGATTGCGAGGGCCATCATCATGTGCATTTTCCGGTCATGAACAAGGATTGGCTAGACAGAGCCGGTAAATTCACGATTCGGCTCTAATACACCCAGTAATCCTGTCATGGCTTTGGGCGCTAAAAAACAGCTGTCTGTCGGAGCAAAACTGGCAACAACTCCTGTTGAGGGAGCTGGCACTCATTTTTGCAGCAAAAGTTTGTTATTTCGTGTCACAACTAAGCGATAGATTTCGCCATCGTGTTCGATTAACACCTGTCTTTGACCCTGAAGCAATGTAGACGAGTCGATGGGCACCGCAGTGCCTTTCGGCTTCGGCTTGTCGGACATTCTTCCTGCCTAGTCTTAATTGGGGCAACAACGGACTGAGGAGCATGATTTAACTTTGTAAGAATTCACGGCAAAAACATGGTTCTAGCCTTGTGATTCATTACATCCCTGTACCATACTGATATTGAGACTCAGTCGCAATGGTGGTGGCTGGGTCTTTCTCAACTTTCTTTCACGCCAGCCAGCCTCGATGGGGGGTCAGCCAGCAATGATCTCAGAAGGCTTACTGATGCAATTCTCAAAAAGACGTGGTTTTACTTTGATCGAACTTCTGGTGGTCATTGCCATCATCGCGGTTCTAATATCGCTGTTGCTGCCAGCGGTCCAACAGGCTCGTGAGGCTGCTCGCCGAACACAATGCAAAAACAACCTGAAGCAAATTGGACTCGCCCTTCACAATTATCTGGACGCTAACAACACATTTCCACCTGCATTTGTCTCAGATATTGCTCAGAACGCTACGCCGGGTGGGGAATGGTCGATTCACGCACGCATCATGCCGTTTCTTGACCAGGCTAATTTGTACAATACCGCAGACCTGTCGCTGGCATACGGTGATGGGGCCAATCAGGGTATCGCAACTCAGAGGATCTCGACTTATCTCTGTCCGTCCGAAGTCCTGGACAAGACTCGTCTTTCCGGTAGCACGCCGATTCATTATCCCGTTAACTACGGATATAACGCTGGTACGTGGAATGTTTGGGATAACACAACCCAAACAGCCGGAGATGGGTCGTTCGCTGTTAATTTTGCATACCAACCTCGTGACTTCTCTGACGGGATGAGCAACACTCTTGGATTTGCAGAAGTCAAAGCATATACCCCTTACAACCGCGACGGGGACAATGGAACGGCCACAATTCCGGCCACAGCTGCGGACGTTGACGCGTTAATTGCTTTGGGAGGAAGCAACAAGTCGAACAGCGGGCACACTGAATGGGTCGATGGACGCGTTCACCAGACTGGGTTTACCACGACGCTTCCACCTAATTCGAAGGTCACAGTGCCTGGTGGTGTAAGCGACGAGGGAGACTATACATCATGCCGGGAAGACAAAAGCTGTTCGACGTCGACATTTGCATCCGTGGCGTCCCGCAGTTACCACTCAGGTGGTATCGTCAATGCCCTTCTGATGGATGGCTCAGTTCGCACCTTTAGCGAAGGTCTTGACCTGGGTACCTGGCGGAAGCTCGGTTCACGAAACGATGGCGAAATCATTGGCGAATTTTAGCGCATAGTTTTCCTTTGCCGTCGCTCGACGGCATTGTGTTGACTGTGAAGGCCGGTTTTATCAGGGAACCGGCCTTTTTTATGCGCTCGTTGAGCCGGCCCAGTATAACGTCCATTTGATTTGTACAGCTACTGATGTCGGAACGGTGCTTCTGCAGTTCGCTGTTGTGGTTCCTGAAGCCACCGCTCTGCTGCTTCGCGCATCCGTTTTCTGTCGCGATCGTCGGGCTGACACTCCAGCAGGGCCTGCTGCAGAGTACGAACCGCCTGACGATTCCGTCCGCTGTCGTGATACGTCAGTGCGAGTTGCATTCTTACGACAGGCAACTGTGGTGCTTGGGTCATCGCATGATCCCACAGTGTGAATGAATTTCGCCAGACGGGTAGATGCAGTGTCGTTGCCAGCAATGCGGCCCCAACCAGTCCCAGACTCAGTGACCACCGAGTGATTTGCTTATAGCGATCTGCCGGACTGTTATGATGTTTCATGGGGCCACGGAGAATGCGATCAAGTAAGGTCGCTCCGGCAGCAAAGAACAAAATGCAGGGTAGATACAAATATCGATCGTTCATCAAGGTGGTGATGCGGAAGAAATTAAGTACAGGCAGCAACAGCAGCAGGAAGCACGACAGACACCACAACAGCGTCGGACTGCGGTATCTCAAACGCCACGCTACCATGGCCACCAGAATCCAGGCCGCTCCGGAAACAACAATGGTGCCGGCGATCCCCGACGTCGGTGGGTCGTACAGAACGCACAGACGGGTCGGCCAGATCATCATGCCGACGTATTGCCACAGTATCGTGGCGTCCACGCCAATGATCTGCAGGAGGCTGAGATCAAAATGTCCGCGAAGTCCACCCAGGACACTCTGCTGTGAGGCCATGGTTCTGAACAACAGGATCAGGCTCATCAAACCTGGAATAATCTGCCGTACCAGGGCATCACTGAATTTACGGCGAGCAATTAATACATCATACAATAGTACAATCGGCGGAACGATGACCGCCAGTGCCTTGGAAAGAAGTGCTGCCGCCAGCCAGATGATGTACCACAGATCCTGCATTGGATCGGTGTCAGCCGTTCCGGCTATAGTGGCTGGTTTCAGTCGAACGATCAAAGCGGCGAGTATGAATGTCGCCGATAACAGCCCTTTGCGTGACGATATCCAGGCAACTGTTTCGATTTGCACCGGATGGACCAAAAACAGAGCTGCGGTGAGCCATCCGACGAAGCGGTTTCGGGTTAGCTGATGCGTTAATACGTAAACCAGAATCCCGTTGAGCAGGTGCAGCAGTACATTTGTGGCATGGTAACCGCCGGGCTGCATACCCCATAAAGTATGATCAATAAGCAAGGTGCCGATCGTCAGAGGAGCGTAGTTCCGCGTGACTGTTTCCGTGGCCACTCCGTACAGCGTGGATGGTGACCAACTTTTGATCAGGTCGTTGTTCCAGACATAGGCCGGATCATCCCAGTTGACAAAGTCGAACCACACACTTGGCCAGAAAGCGAGCAGACCAATGAAAACCAGTGTTCCCCACGCCGTCCACTCCGGTCGGAGGTCCCGCAGACCGGGTTTCGGTGAATTCATGCGATACATCCTGCCACAGGGAATTGACTTTCCGCACTCTGCAAGCATGTCATCCGGATTGCCTCCGGGCGTTGCGAATGCGCAGTAGTCTGCTGGTTTTGTGCCGCCAGTGATCAGCAGAACCGATGCAACCGTTACAGAAAGCCTGTCGGATCGGAACCGCCAACAGAAAATCCCGTTCGGGCGGCTTCACCGACTACTGGTGGCGTGACCGGGCATGCTGGTTCGGGCATCGTTTTGACTGGGAAAATTTTCCTACTGCAGTCCGGTCACGGTCGGTATGCAGCTGACCACGCACTAATCAGCAGGCTGGCTGCGCGGGTAGGATCCGAGAATCTCAAGTCGGTCCGCCATCCTTTCCAGTTCTCGAATTGCCTTGCGGATTTTTGTGTCGCTAACGTGCCCTTCGAAATCCACAAAGAACAAATAGCCGGATTCCGGAGCACGGAGTGGAAAGGATTCAATCCAGGTCAGGTTCACTCGACACGTTTTGAAAACGGTCAGGGCGTCGGACAGTGCTCCTGGTTTATGTGAAACCTGAAGCAGGACCGCGGTTCTGTCTCGGCCGGTTGCCTCGGCGATCGTATCACCAATTACCGCGAATCGTGTGATGTTGTTCTGGTTGTCTTCAATATTTGCGGCGACGATCTGCACTTCGTACTGCACGGCTGCCTGGTGACTGGCCACAGCCGCAGCTCCCGGCTTTTCACGGGCCAGCTGAGCTGCGGTGGACGTGCTGGTTACTTCAATCAGCCGAGCCTGCGGCATATTTCGGGCCAGCCAGTCTCGACACTGTGAGAGTGCCTGTGGCTTACTGTATATTTCGTTGATTTCACTGCGATCGCAGCGAGCCAGCAGATTGTGATGCACGTGAAGCTGGATTTCACCACAGATCCGCAGCGGCAATCGGGTAAACATGTCCAGCGTATCAACAATCCTGCCGTCGGTACTGTTTTCAATCGGGACCAGGCCAAAGTCGACATGTCCTCGATTCACTTCGTCGAAGACCGTGGCAATTGTGCTGACAGGAACCAAATCTGCCGAATGTCCAAAGCGATTAATTGCGGCCAGATGTGTGAAGCTGTACGCGGGGCCCAGGTAGGCAACACGTGTGCGACGCACGCGTTGTCGGCCGGCACTCAGTAAGGTGCGGAAAACCTCTTTTAATTCAGTTGATTCCAGCGGTCCCTTGTTGGACTTTTCCAGATGCTGCCAAAGTTGAGCGTCGTCGCTCAGGTCGAAAACAGCCTTGGTCGGAATCTCTGACTCACCAGCTTTTCGAAGAAATAAAGTCGTCCGCTCATTGAGCAGTTCGACAAGTAGTCGGTCAACCTCAGTAAGTCGTTCCTCGGGAGTCTGAACGATTTTCTTCGGTCGGGATGATGCCGAACTGGTCCGCTGCGTTGTTTTCTTCTTCTTGGCAACCGGTTTTTTGCGGGCGACTTTCTTTGCGGGTGCCTTAGCTCGAGGAGACCGTTTTGTTGTTTTTTTCTTTGTCATCGTCGTATCCGATCAAATCACACGGCCGCCTCACGTGAATTAAGGGAACCGACAACCAACAGGCGTCCTTTTCGAGCTTGTACTGCTCCCCAAATCGAGTGTCAAGTACCCTGTACTCAAGCGCCGGTTGATGCATCTAAATGCAGCCTGCCAAATGGTTTTAGTCAACCTGGTTGATCTAACCAGATCAATCCGCTGCCACAGTGGCACAGCAGGAATGCCGGGAGGAGCTGCCACTGTGGCATGTAAAAATGAAGGTTGTGCAGGGCCAGCCACTGTCAGTCTGACACCATGATGACAGGCTAAGGTCGATCCGTATGTTACAAGTCATTTTAGAGAAAAGACTTGTGGCATTCTGTCGAGTTTCGGCACGGCGGATGCTAATCGAGGGTCTACTAAGCGGTTTGTGGTCTGCCGACACTGATCTTATTCGGCGGAATAAAGTTGAACAATTTTCACGGTGAATGATTGTCTGGAGCAACGCCGCTGACGCGCGGTTTCATACAACGTCGAAGTCATAATTCGTGTGCCGGGAGTAAAGAGTCATGCAGGGTGAAAAAATCATTGGGATTGACTTGGGAACAACCAACTCTGTGGTTTCGGTCATGGAAGGTGGTGAGCCGCGTGTGATTGCAAATCAGGAAGGCGCACGAACCACTCCCAGCGTGGTGGCGTATACGGACAAAGGTGAGACTCTTGTCGGGGATCCTGCGAAGCGTCAGGCCGTTACGAATCCAACAAACACAATTTACTCAATCAAGCGGTTTATGGGCAGACGCCACAGTGAAGTTCAGTCAGAAGAAAAGATAGTTCCTTATACAATCGTTGGTGGCGAAAGCGACTACGTCAAGGTTGATGTTTCGGGCAAGGATCAGACTCCCCCGGAAATATCTGCACTGATCCTGCGTAAACTAAAACAGGCAGCGGAAAGCTATCTGGGTCACACTGTCAACAAGGCTGTCATCACGGTTCCCGCCTACTTCAACGACGCCCAGCGACAGGCTACTAAGGACGCCGGACAAATCTCCGGACTTGAAGTGGCGCGTATTATTAACGAGCCAACCGCAGCCGCACTGGCATATGGCCTGGAAAAAAAATCGGATGAAAAGATCGTTGTTTTCGATCTGGGAGGCGGAACGTTCGACGTCTCCATCCTCGAAGTGGGAGACGAACTGGTCGAGGTGTTGAGTACAAACGGTGATACTCATCTTGGCGGAGACGATTTTGATGAGGTGTTGATCGATCATCTGGCCACGGAGTTCAAAAGAACGGATGGTATCGATCTTCGCAGTGATCCGATGGCTCTTCAGCGACTTCGTGAGGCAGCGGAGAAAGCCAAGAAGGAACTGTCGACCCAGCAGACAACGGACATCAATCTTCCGTTCATTACGGCAGATGCGTCCGGCGCCAAACACCTGCAGCTGTCCATTACCCGATCTCAATTTGAAGAGCTGATTGATCCGCTTGTGGAGCGTTGTCGGCAGCCGGTTCAGAGTGCACTCAAAGATGCAAAGCTCGACCCGTCACAGATCAATGAAGTTGTTCTGGTCGGCGGGTCCACTCGTGTTCCCAGGGTGCAGGCCTTTGTACGGGAAATGTTTGGTAAGGATCCTCATCAGGGTGTCAATCCTGATGAAGTGGTTTCACTGGGTGCTGCCATTCAGGGTGGGATCATTGCAGGTGATGTTAAAGATGTTGTATTGCTGGACGTTACGCCGCTGTCACTCGGCATTGAGACTGAAGGGGGCATCATGACGACACTCGTCGAACGCAATACGACGATCCCGACGACCAAGTCAGAGACCTTTTCCACCGCTGCAGACAATCAGCCGGCCGTCACGGTGCGGGTTTTTCAGGGTGAACGTCGAATGGCTGCAGACAACCGACTGCTGGATCAGTTCGACCTGTCGGATATTCCTCCGGCTCCGCGAGGCGTGCCGCAGATCGAGGTGAAATTCGATATTGATGTGAACGGGATTCTGAATGTTTCCGCGAAAGATAAGGCAACGGGCAAGGAACATTCTATTCAGATTAAGCAGTCCAGCGGACTTTCGGACGACGAGATCGACCGAATGAAGCAGGATGCTGAAGCCCACGCCGAAGAAGACAAGCAGAAGGAAGAACTGGCGACGGCAAAGAACCAGGCATCAACACTGGTCAGCGCTACCGAGAAGACACTCAAAGAACACGCCGACAAGCTTGATGATGCCTCAAAATCGGCCATTGAAGCGTCGATTGAGAAAGTGAAATCTGTTTCTGCCGGTGACGATGCTGCTGCGATCAACAGCGCCCTGGAGGAACTGTCACAGGCTGGTCAGGCCCTTTATCAGCACATGGCCGCCGATGGCGAAGCCGGTGCAGAATCACCGGAGGCAGCTGCGAGCACCTCCGCAACAGATGATGATGATGTGATCGACGCGGAGTTTGAAAAGAAAGAAGCGTAGGCACCGATTTTCACCGCTGTGTTTTCCTGATTCGGGATTTCTGCAGCGGCGAACCGTCCTTGTTTCTTTTTCGAATCCCAGCTGCACGATCGTTCCGACGTACCGTGCCCTGCACTGACGACACTGTTTCCTGGGCAGTCGTGTTATTTGCTGCGCCGTGTGCAGTCTTCTGCGGAATTCTTCTGACCTGACGAAGGGAGAAAAACTGATGGCATTCAATCCGGAAAAGCTGACCGTAAAAGCGCAGCAGACGCTGCAGCGGGCTCAGGAACTGGCGGAATCAAAACAGCATGCCATCCTGCGGCCACTTCATTTACTGAAATCACTACTCGATGAATCCGATGGCATCATGTCTCCTCTGCTGCATCGAATTGGAGCAAACAAAGACCAGTTGTGTGGAATCGTTGATACCGAACTAAATCGTTT
Organism: Fuerstiella sp.; assembly: GCA_022447225.1. Lineage (NCBI taxonomy): Bacteria > Pseudomonadati > Planctomycetota > Planctomycetia > Planctomycetales > Planctomycetaceae > Fuerstiella > Fuerstiella sp. The sequence continues at coordinate 465,497 of JAKVAZ010000001.1, forward strand.
GCCGCAAAGCGGTGGTCAGTCTGATTCGCCCGGTGCCGGACCGGAAACTGTCAAAGTCCTCAATGCTGCACAGGATCAGGCTCGTCTGATGAAGGACGAGTTTCTGTCCACCGAGCATCTGCTGATTGCATTGACGCAGGTCGATGATCAGGCAAAACGTATTCTTGAGATGCACGCCGTGGACGAAATGGACATCCTCGCAGCTCTGAAGGAAATTCGTGGCAGTCAGACGATTACGGACGCACATCCGGAAGACAAATTCATGGCTCTGGAAAAATACGGTCGTGATCTGGTGGAGCTGGCTCGCCAGGGGAAGGTCGATCCTGTGATTGGTCGCGACACAGAAATTCGTCGGGTGATTCAGGTGTTATCGCGCCGGCGAAAAAACAATCCGGTTCTGATCGGAGAACCAGGTGTCGGGAAGACCGCAATTGTAGAGGGACTGGCTCATCGGATCGTGCTGGGGGATGTGCCGCAGAACCTGAAGGATAAACAGGTGTTTGCACTGGATATGGGGTCACTGATTGCCGGTGCAAAATTCCGGGGTGAGTTTGAAGATCGACTGAAAGCCGTTCTGAAGGAGGTTCAGGAATCGAACGGCCAAATCATCATGTTTATTGATGAGCTGCATACAGTGATCGGAGCAGGCGCCAGTGAAGGCGCGATGGATGCATCCAATCTCCTGAAGCCGACACTGGCCCGGGGGGATTTGCACTGCGTGGGCGCAACCACTCTGGACGAGTATCGAAAGTACATCGAAAAGGATGCTGCTCTGGAACGTCGGTTCCAGCCTGTCATGGTTCAGGAACCCACGGTGGAAGATACGATTTCCATTTTGCGCGGGCTGAAGGATCGATACGAAAGCCACCACGGTGTCCGAATCACCGACGATGCCATCATCGCGGCAGCCTCCATGTCCGATCGATACATCGGCGACCGGTTTTTGCCGGACAAAGCCATCGATCTGGTTGATGAGGCTGCGAGCCGTCTGCGAATGGAAATTGACTCAATGCCGGTGGAGATTGATGAGGCAACCCGTCTGCTGACCCGAATGCAGATTGAGGCCACAGCTCTGGAGCGGGAAAGCAGCGATGACAGCCGAGCCCGGCTGGACGAACTGCGAAAGCAGATCGCCGAGAGCAAAGAAGAAACCGACCAGCTCAAAATGCGGTGGGAAGCCGAAAAAGCGGTGCTGTCCGGACTGAGACCGCTGAAGGAGGAGATCGAACAGCTTAGATCCGCCTACACCCGCGCCTTTTCACAGGCTCAGCAGACCAACCGCAATGAAGATTTTCAACAGGCGTTCGAGGCCGAGCAGGCGCTCAAGGTCAAGGAAGCCGAACTGACCGGGCTGGAATCGAGATCGCTTGAACTCGCTGAAAGTCAGGATGAGCGTTTGTTGCGTGAAGACATCACTCAGGAAGATATCGCCCGGGTGGTCAGTTTGTGGACCGGGATTCCGGTGGCCCGGATGATGCAGGGAGAACGGGAAAAACTGCTGCGGATGGAGGAAGAAATCCACAAACGAATGATCAATCAGCACGAAGCCGTGACGGCTGTGGCCAACGCGGTCAGACGAGCGAGATCCGGCATGCAGGATGCCAGTCGGCCGATCGGATCATTCATCTTTCCCGGACCAACTGGTGTGGGTAAGACCGAATTGTGTCGGTCCCTGGCCGAATACATGTTTGATGACGAACGGAATATGGTGAGGATCGACATGAGCGAGTTCATGGAACCTCATTCGGTCGCCCGACTGATCGGAGCCCCCCCCGGCTATGTGGGTTATGAAGAAGGAGGTCGACTGACAGAAGCCGTGCGGCGAAATCCTTACTGCGTCATCCTGCTGGATGAGATTGAGAAAGCTCACCGGGACGTGTTCAACGTACTGCTGCAGGTGCTGGACGACGGGCGACTGACCGATGGTCAGGGACGAACCGTGGACTTTACCAACACCATCGTGGTGATGACGTCCAATATCGGCAGTCAAATTATTATGGAGAAGGCCGAATCCGATGATCATGAGTCCATTCGCAGCAGCATCGACGAAGCCTTGCGCCGTGAGTTTCTTCCGGAATTTCTGAATCGAGTGGACGAAATCATCGTGTTTCATCCGCTGGGGCGTCGGGAAGTTCGGGAGATTGTTGATTTGCAGATCGAGCGACTCAGAAAGCAGATGGAAGCAGCCGGTTATCATCTGAGCGTCAGCGACAACGCGCGTCAGCTGGTCGCTAATGAAGGATACGACCCTCGCTACGGGGCACGTCCGGTGAAACGAGTCATTCAGCAGCGTCTGCAGAATGCTTTGGCCGGTGAGATTCTTTCGGATCGGTTTGTCGAAGGTGATTCGATTCAGATTGATGCAGCCGCCGACGGCTTCGTGTTCACGAAAGACGCTGAATAAAGGCCCCGTCTTCTGCACTCTGACCGTTCTGTCTGTGCAGACCTGTCAGCGAATCCAGAGTGTTGAGTGGCCGGCAGATGTTCCGATCAAAGGCAAAGTTTCGGCGCTGGACACTCCGGTTGCGACCCGACACTCAGTCTGCCAGAACACAGCGGTTTTTGGCCCAGCTGCGCAACTGATCGATTTTTTCGGCCATCAAAGAAGACAACGGGTGTGTTTCCGCAATTGCTTTAAGAACGTCTTCTGTGGTGACCTGTCGATCTTCGGAGAAGGCATGAAACAGTCCCGATATGATCGCATGTTCGATTTCCGATCCGGTCAGATCTTTGGAGGAATCGGCCAGCTGGTCCAGGTCGAAATCGGCCGGATCACGATTACGTCGCTGCAGATGGATTGAAAAAATCTGACGACGAGCGTCTGTTGGCGGCAGGTCAATAAAGAAAACTTCATCGAACCGGCCCTTGCGCATCAGTTCCGGAGGAAGAGCAGATATGTCGTTGGCTGTGGCGACCATAAAAATGGGTTCACGATGGTCCTGCATCCAGGACAGCAGCGTTCCGAACATACGTTGAGATAACCCACCGTCTGACGAGCTGGATGATGCTGACGCAAATGCCTTTTCAATTTCGTCAATCCACAATATGACCGGTGCCATGGCTTCGGCCTGCAGAATCGCCTGACGCAACTCGTTTTCGCTTTCGCCAATGAATTTCTGATACAGCACGCCGGGATCCAGTCGTAAAAGCGGCATTTGCCAGTCGGCAGCAACCGCTTTGGCGCACAGGCTTTTACCACAGCCTGGAACTCCCAGCATCAGCACGCCGCGAGGAGGTTCGATGCCAAACGCCCGCGCCTTCTCCGAAAACCCGTCCCGTCGTTTTTTTAGCCACTGTTTCAAACCTCGCAGGCCGCCCACTTCACTGATATTGAAATCGATTGTCATCGATTCCAGTGAACCGGTTCCTTCCAGCAGCCGGCGTTTGGCTTCGATCACACGCTGCAGATCCGTTGCTGTGAGTTGCTGATCATGCAGCAGCACAGATTCCACAATTCGAACAGCCTGAGATCGTGTGAGTCCCCGCAGGTTCAGGACCAGCTGCTGAAACTCACTTCTTCTGATGTTCGTGTTCAGATCTACGTCGAGCTCACGTTTCAGTCGTTTGTACGTGGTGCGGACGAGTTCGCCAAGTTTATCGGTATTGGGCAGACCAGGATGCCAGGGCACCGCCAGTCGGCGTACGCGGGGGGACAGTGTTTCTTCGTCCATCAGGATCAGACTCATCTGACTGCTGTCAGCTTCGATGATGTAGTCCTGCAGCAATCGCTGGACGCGGGGCTGTTTGGTGTAGGAAGCCAGTCCTCGGAAGCAGGACAGATACGGACGTTTTTGCCGCAGCAGGTATTCGAGGGCAAGCTCGGGTTTTTCTGTGTCACTGACGGCCGCAGCATCCGGTGTGAGCGGAGAATGGACGCGGATTCCCTGAGTGACGGACCAGTCGATCAGATTGCGATCCAGATCCTGCGCGAGGCTGGAAATGGTCTGTCTTTCAAACACTTCATCTGTGCTGACCAGACTGATCAGTGCGTTGTGTGTTTTAATCAGTGAGTGAAGTTCGTCAGGCTGTTTGGACATGACACGTTCGTTGCGATAAGGCAGAGATCGCCGTCGGTTTCGTGAATCGGACCTGTAACATACGAGACTTTCCCGCAGTGTCCGGCTGTGAGGAACGCACTACACACATTATTCCCCTGTGGTATCCGAGAAACCAGTGTTTGCCCTTTCTGCCTCGGAACTATAGTCACCATGACACTAAGTCCGGCTGAGTGCCCCAATCTATGGGTCCCGACAACCGGCCGCTTCCCACAGAGCATTGAATGTAGACTGATCCGGCTTTCCCTTATCTTTCTAGACAATATAACCGATCGGGCGGGAGACCATTTCCGGGCAGGAACAACGGTTCTTTGTCAATCGCGTACGGACTCCTATAATTACGGACGGTGTCGGCTGTTCTGCCGGCAAAGACTCAGATTGCGTGCACTCACACCGGGAACACCACGTGTCCGCGGATGACAAAAAAGAGACTGAATTTCTGGACGATCTGGCAAAGTCCAGTGGGGCATGGCTTCGTGGTGACGGACCTGATGCCGATATCGTGGTCTCCAGTCGGATTCGTCTGGCTCGAAATGTGGCTGGATTTCCGTTCATGGCAAAAGCCGACGATGACGTCCGGCTGCGACTTGTCGAGACACTTCGGTCTGCTGTGACAGCTGCGAGTTCCAGTCAGAATTTTCAGTTTTTGAATATTGCCCTGCTTGAGGAACTCGACGCTCAACTGCTCATGGAACGTCAGCTGATCAGTCGTGAACTGGCCGATATGAACGGTCCGCGTGGAGTGATTGTGGGGCCGGGTGAACACGTGAGCGTTATGCTTAACGAGGAAGACCATCTGAGGATCCAGGTGCTGCAGAGCGGTTATGCTCTCAAAGAGTGCTGGAAGACTGCCGACGAACTGGATACCGGTATTGAAAAGTCGGTGACATATGCCTTTGACGAAGAATTCGGATATCTGACCGCGTGTCCAACCAATGTGGGGACAGGAATCCGCGTCAGTGTCATGATGCATCTGCCAGGTCTGCGAATGACCCGTGAGATTCAAAAGGTCAACCAGGCGGCTCAAAAAATTAACCTCGCAGTACGCGGTCTGTATGGGGAAGGCAGTCAGGCACTGGGTGATTTCTTTCAGATCTCGAATCAGATGACGCTTGGGTGTCCTGAACAGGAATTGATCGACAACATGATGGAGGTTGTTCCTCAGATCGTCGGGTACGAGCGACGCGTTCGCGATTTGTTGTGCCGCGAAAACCGTCAGGCCCTCGACGACAAGATTTCTCGCGCGCGAGCCATTCTCACAGGTGCCCGGTCGATCAGTTCCGACGAAACCATGCATTTGCTGTCGAATCTGCGCATGGGGATTAACCTGGGCATCATCGAAGATATCAGCATCGGTGATGTCAATGCGTTGTTTGTGCATACTCAGCCAAGTCATCTGCAGAAGCTGCACGGTGGACCACTCAAAACAGCTGAACGCAATGCAGCGCGAGCCGGATTTCTGCGCAATCGACTTGGCAGCCTTTAACAGTTCGCACGTTCAGCATGGGATATCGTAACCTTCGGCAGTGTGTGGATGACCTGCAGAAGACCAGGCAGCTGGTTCGTATCGACGAAGAAATCGATGCGGATCTGGAAGCGGCAGAGGTCCAGCGTCGTGTTTATGCGGCCGGCGGTCCTGCAATATTTTTTGCAAACGTTCGCCACTGTTCGTTTCCGATGGTGAGCAACCTGTTCGGGACGATGGACCGGGCAAGGTATATTTTTCGTGATGCCATTCACGGCGTTGAAGCCCTGATTGCTTTAAAGAAATCACCGCCGGCTGTCCTGAAAACTCCCTGGAAACTGCCGGAAATTCTGAGAACTCTGGTTTCCATGCGGCCTGCTCTCCGTCGGTCCGGTCCGGTCATGGAATGTCGGACCACGATTGATCAGCTGCCGCAGCTAAGGTCGTGGCCGATGGATGCGGGTGCGTTCATCACACTGCCACAGGTCTATTCCGAACACCCCGATCAGCCAGGCTATTTTCGTTCGAACCTTGGTATGTACCGTATCCAGCTCAGTGGCAACAGGTACCAAATCAATGAGCAGATCGGACTGCATTATCAGATTCATCGCAGTATTGCCGGACATCATGCAGCCGCATTGAAACGTGGCGAATCTCTGCCGGTTAATATCTTCGTGGGCGGCCCTCCGGCCATGACTCTTTCGGCCGTTATGCCGCTGCCCGATGGTATACCGGAGGTCGCATTTGCCGGTGCACTGTCGCGTCGAGCCATTCGCATGGTGCGACAGGCCTCCGGTCCCCTGGTCTGTGCCGAGGCTGATTTCTGTATCAGCGGAACCATCTCTGACGAACAAATGCCGGAAGGTCCCTTCGGTGATCATCTGGGTTACTACAGTCTGGCCCATGATTTTCCGGTTCTTAACGTGAACAAAGTGCGGCATCGCCGGGACGCCGTCTGGCCGTTCACCGTCGTCGGTCGTCCACCACAGGAAGACACCGTCTTCGGAGAACTGATTCATGAACTGACGGGCCCGGCTATCCCGGCCGTACTGCCCGGCGTGAAAGCGGTTCACGCTGTGGATGCGTCCGGTGTGCATCCCCTGCTTTTGGCGGTTGGCAGTGAACGCTACGTGCCGTGGGCAAAAACAACCGACCGCTATCCTCAGGAATTGCTCACACTGGCCAACGCCATACTCGGTCAGGGACAGTTGTCTCTGGCAAAATATCTGTTGATTGCTGCGGAGGGAGATGATCCTCAACCCGATATTCACGACATTCGTTCATTTCTGATGCATGTGCTGAAACGCGTGGATCTGACGCGTGATCTGCATTTCCAGACACGGACCACGATCGACACACTGGACTACACTGGTTCCGGATTGAATCGCGGCTCCAAACTGGTGATTGCTGCGGCAGGTCCGGAACGTCGTCAACTGGCAACGCATCTGCCGCCGGATCTGAAACTACCGGACCGATTTCGTGATCCGATCGTCTGTCTTCCGGGGGTGCTGGCTGTGACTGCACCGCAGTGGTCCGCAGAAGCACACGGAACAGATCCGGCTGTGGCCGAATTTTGCGAGGCAATGGAACCAGCAGACGGGCTGGATGAGTTCCCGCTGATTGTTCTGGCAGATGACAGTCAATTTTGTGCGGAGTCACTGAACAACCTGTTGTGGGTAACGTTTACGCGGTCAAATCCTGCATCAGATATCAGTGGGATCAGGGCGTTTCACCAGGATAAACACTGGGGCTGCCGCGGCAGCCTGGTCATTGATGCGCGGATTAAAGCTCACATGGCACCACCGCTGATCCCTGATCCGCAGGTTTCCGCGCGTGTTGACCGACTGTTTCGCAGAAGTGGACCGTTGCACGGAATCGCTAGTCAGCGTTGAGCAGTACCATACCGCTGTTTCGAACACACGGTCCTAGTCAACATACGACTCTTTTCAGCCGGGAGGCCGTTTGCACGAACAGACGGGGACACATAAGCAAACCTGATCCGGTATGTGTCGGCGGTGTGAACTGTGTTGTCGGCAGGTCATACGGGAGATTCCCGGACCGGGGCGATTGTTGCTGCCTTGTCTGCCGCGGGCTACGATGTGCCCTGAGGAGTAGCAGACATGAAGAACACGACCGTTATCGTCATTACGGGACTGATGTCCTGGATCACCACGCACAGCATGGCTCAGGCTGAAAAGGGAACTGCGTTTCTTGACGCCGAGTCTGCCGGGCCGGACTTTAAAGTGCAGGGTGAGTACACAGGTCTGGTGGGAGGCACCGTGAAAATTGCGGCGCAGATCATCGCCCTTGGAGACGGACGGTTTGAAGGAATCCTGTATGCCGCTGGTCTGCCTGGTGATGGATGGGACGGGAAACTTCGCTTTCATCTGAAGGGAGAACGCCAGGGGGACGTTTCGCATTTCGCAGGGGCGCACGGAGAACGACTCAAATTCGTCAACGAAAATTTCTCCGGTCGCATCGTTGACGGAATCTTTACCGGTCGGGCCACTATGTTCCGAAATGTTGTGGACGATCACGAATTCCGCATGCACAGAGTGCAGCGGGAATCCCCCACGCTGGGAGCAAAGCCGCCGCAGAATGCGATTGTTCTGTTTGACGGCAGCGACGTCGATGAATGGATCGACGGTACGCTTGAGGAGGGTGGTTTGCTTGGTATTGGAACCGTGTCCCGGCGGCATTTCGGCAGCGTGATGTTTCACATTGAGTTTCGCACTCCGTTCATGCCGTTCGATCGAGGCATGAAACGCGGCAACAGCGGAGTTTACGTCAAGAACGAATATGAAATTCAGGTGGTGGATTCGTTTGGGTGGAATTCGAGCAATCGAAAGTTCGAACGACTCTCAGGATTCGGTCGTTGCGGCGGGCTTCACGAAATGCTGAAACCGCGGATCAATGTGTGTTTTCCGCCGCTGTCCTGGCAGACTTATGACATTGATTACACCATGGCTCGTTTCAACGACGCCGGTGAGAAACTGGCCCCTGCCCTGCTCACCGTGCGCCACAATGGTGTGCTGATTCACGATCGGGTGGTGCTGCCTGCGACTCCGGCGGAGAGTCCCACTACGAACGAGCGTGCGACCGGCCCGCTGTTTTTGCAGAACCACCGTGATCCGGTGCGCTACCGAAATATCTGGGCCGTTCCCAGGTCCTGAGACAATCCGACGAGCGTAATGGCCGGTAGATTTCCGGACAACGTATGACCTGCTCAAAATCCAACCTGGCTGAACACCGAGTCCGGGCTCCGGAGGATAACGATGACCGACAAACTGACTCAACTGTCCGAACACCTGTACCGGTTTACCGATACCTGCAACGTATACGTGATTACCGATGGCGACAGCGGGCTGCTGATTGACACCGGGTCCGGTGAGATTGTTGAGCATCTTGATGAAATTTCAGTCCGACAGGTGGAATGGGTTCTGCATACACATCATCACCGTGACCAGTGTTCCGGAACTCCCCGTCTGCAGGACCACGGAGCCAAAGTTGCAGTCCCCGAGTACGAACGACATCTATTCGATCAGGTCGAACTGTTTTGGCAGATGCGCCGCACATACGACAACTACAACGACCGCAATACATTCTTTTCGGTCGGTACGGATATCGCCGTCGACGAAGTGCTGCAGGATTATGAAACGTTCCGGTGGCGCGGATACGAGTTTCACGTTCTGCCTGCCAAGGGGCATACACTGGGATCCAGTGCGCTGCTTGTCCAGGTGGATGGCCGCATGCTCGCGTTTACCGGTGATCTGATGAGTGCCGGGGGGAAACTGTATCAGCTTCATGCGATGGAATACTGTTACGGGTCGATGGAAGGCATCCTGTTCACTCTGCAGTCGATTCAGGCGCTGCGCAAAAAATCACTCGACATCGCCTATCCGTCTCATGGGGAACCGATCTCAGCGGTCACACGAGACATCGATGTCCTCGAACGCCGACTGATGGACTGCACAGAACTGGGACGCGGAATGCGTGTGGCAGGTCGCGACAGTCTGCCCGAACCGATTTTCCTTCCGGAGCCAAAATTTATCCCGCTGTCACGGCATCTGTTGTGGGGTGGAGTCTGGACCTGTTCGAACTTTTATGTCGTGTTGAGCGAATCCGGCAAAGCCCTGTTTGTGGATTACGGACATGCGTTCGCACCACACATGCACACCGGTGCCGATCACGATGGCCTGGAAAGCATGCGGTTTGTCGAACACCACCTGGACGAATTGCGCGATGATTATGGTGTCACGGACTTCGATCTGGTGGTTCCCACACACATTCACGATGATCACACCTGCGGTATTCCGTATCTACAAAGGCATCACGGGACCAGGTGCTGGGCACTTGAACAGGTCGGTCAGGTGCTGGCCGATCCCGCAGCATGGGCAAGTACGCCCTGTACCTTTCCAAAACCGATTCGTATCGATCGCTGGCTGAAGGACGGTGAGACATTTCAGTGGGAAGAATACGAATTCGAAATCCACTTTGCTCCGGGACAAACGGAATTCCATTCCGTTTACGCCGGTTTGATCGACGGACGCAAGGTGGCGTTTACCGGAGACAATTACTTCACTGCTGAAGTGTATGCAGGTGGCAAAACAGAAATGCGTCCCTATCAGACAACTGTTCTGCGAAACAGCTTCCAGTTAGGGATGCATCGTCGCTGCGCCGAAGTGATGCGCCGAGTTAATCCTGAGCTGATTTGTCCGGGACACCGCGACGTGCATCAGTGCAACAAGCAGGAGCTGGATACTTACTGCGACTTCATTGTCCAAAAGGAACAGGTCTTTCGTGAACTTGTTGGCGAACCGGCAGACCACTACATCGATTTGTTTTGGTCACGACTGATTCCCTGGCTCAGCGTGGTGGAACCCGGTGAAACCGTTGAATACCGACTGCTGTTGAGAAACAACTTCGAACGATCGGCGCGGTATGAGGCTCGACTGCGGCCACCATCGGGCTGGGACACGTCTCCGGAGTTTCAAACGCTGACGCTGGAGGCAGGCGGACGCGGTGAACTGCAACTGAGTGCCACGGCGCCGCCGCAGGCAGACAGCACTCGCCGATTGCTCACTGCGGAGATCCGAGTGGACGGACAGTCCCACGGTGCTGTCAGTGAGGCGTTGGTTACCGTCAGGCCCCCTCAGTCGTAATTCGATGTCGGACATCCGTATCGACGCCGCCAGTCCGGTCCTGAATTCCGGCTGATTGTCGATGCCGCATCCCAGCCTCGATCGTTTTCATGTTGATCGCCACTTGCACTGGCTGTGTGTGTGGAACGCCGGGCTAAAAAAAAGACAGTAATTGCACGGCAAACGGCAGCAGCAGTGAGACGACGACTGCCAAAATCACAAGTTGTATCCAGAAATTTTTTGTTTGTTCTGTCGCGGGACGATCGCTATTGCCAAATTCACGTTCCACGAATGCTTCGTAATCAAAGGTATCGTCTTCCGTGTATCCGTCCTCAATGAACTCTTCGCAGGACTCCTGCCAGCCACACTCATTTGACGCTCCGCAGCGACGACAACGGTTCGCTTCTGCTGGCAACTCCTTACCGCAGTGTGGACAATTGAAAGAATCTGCAGGACAGAATCGGGACATTCTCAGGCAATTCCTGGATCAGAAATCTAATACGTTATTCTGATGATCCGCAGCAAATCAATCCACAACACCGGGTAGTTGGGCCGTGCTGACAGGCAGCGGTTCTCGCGAACTCCAGGATCGTCACTCTAATGGCCAGTGAAATCCGCGGCAACAATCACACCACCGGGGCCGAAAGACTCATATCAGGATCAGGAAATGCCACGGCAAATGGCAAGATCGCCGACACATCGGCTGTTCGTCTCGCAGGCACAGACAACCGCAGTGTCCCGAATAAGAGTTTAAAAGGTCTGTGGAATTCATCTGGTGTGGACAGTCCCAACAATGCCATCATGATTTATTTTCCAACTGTTCCTGTCGGGAACCGCCGCCCACCCCGGCTGTCTTTCCGTCTACAGAGCTATGGCGTATGTGTGTGACCCTGTAGAAGCAGCGGTCGGTCTGACATGCCATTGGCAGCTTGCTGGTCACGTACTTCGGTCCGGCGGTTACCTGTTGGTGATGGCGGGTAGCAGGACCGCAAATGTCAAGAACTTTGCTTCGGTCGCGATTATCATGGTCGTGCACATGACTGGTGAGACATAAGAGACGTTGTCACTGTGTGGGAAATAAATCAGTATCCGACCCACGACTTCGGTCATATGTGTCTGTTGCTGAGACGGGTTTCCAAGCGGGGAGTTGGATTGTTTCATTCGTCTCGCAGCTGCAAACGCGATCAGCATGGAGGATTCAAGGTGGAGTATGAACCTAACGTCCTCACGGTTGACATTTTTGTTGCCGGTTTGCTGAAGGATTTGAAACGCCGCGGTCTACCCGTTGATACACTGGTCTTTTGGGCCAGGGAGCCTGACAGAAATTCGGTCGAGGAAAGCAGGGAAGGACGAGCCATCAATTTTATGGCGAGACCCTCTGGATGGCTGGTGGCGACGTCAAAGGCGGTGTGACCAATAGTCCCGCGGACGAAATCGGTGTTTTTGCAGTGAAAACAAAATGATGCCCTGTGGTCTGCACGTTGTCATTCTGGGTCACTGGGGATTGGATCATGAACCGTTGACCAGCTAATATGACGTAGTGGATTTTGATGGTGAAGTTGTTCACGGTGTTCTGGTCTGGTGCTCCGGACGTATCGCGATTGGTGCTCTGCACAAATTCTTCGATAGAACCGTTCGGACAGAATTACGGAAGCGCTGAATCCCGAATTCCAACCAGGGTACGCCGACACGACGGCCGTCTCCTGCATTCATGTTTTCGATTGGGTACTCGGCGATGAAACATAATATTCCGATGTGCCTTTCCCCGTCCTGTTTGCGACGTGGTTTGGCTTCCCGCCGTCTGTTGTCAGACGAGGTGACGGAAATTCTTTGTGCAATGAACATCAGATCCTGTGTTGTTGGCTGGTGGGCGTTTCTTGTTGTCGCGATCATTTGTCAGTCCACCCAGGCACAACAAAATCCACATGGTCAGTTACCCGTGGGCAGATCTTCTGAACCGTATTTGTTTCTGCTTCGGGATCCGCTGGTCCATGTGCAGCTTGCACTGACCACGGACCAAAAATCGCGGTTGCAGACCATCAATGATCAGTTGGATGATTCACTGTGGCCCATGCGAAACCAGCCGCTGCAGCAGGTCAAAGCAAAGGCGCGAGTTTTAAAAACAAAGACCATGCAGCAGTTACAAAGAGTTTTGCGTCGCGATCAGATTCGGCGTCTGGATGAAATCGAAATGCGAATACTCGGGATGAGAGCGTTTTTACGTCCCGAGATTGTTCAGATGTTTGAAGTGAATCAGGAACAACAGGATTCCATCCGTGCAATCTTTTCGGAAACTCGTGAATCGGTGAAACAGTTGAGACTGAAATCACTGCAGGACAGCCTGAATCAGCATATTGAGGATGCTGTCCTGCAGTTGCGGATCTCGGAACAAATGAAAGTGCTTGCCGTTTTGAACGACCAGCAACGACAGAAATGGGAGACGTCACTGGGGTTACCCGTGGATTTGCGAAAGATCGGGCGAGTGAAATTTCGGGCGCCTGAATTTTTGGGACAGGGGGAGTGGCTCAACTCTCCTCCTTTGACCCGCCAGAAGCTTTCCGGAAAAGTCGTCGCCGTGTTTTTTTACGCCTATGGCTGAGTGAACTGCCATCGGAATTACCCTTGGTACAAGGGTTGGCAGAACACGTTTCAGCAGCAGGGTTTTACGGCCCTGGGAATTCACACTCCTGAATCAACCGAAGAAAAGGATCTCGAATCTGTTCGGCAGCGGGCTGCCGAACAGCAATTGGACTTTCCGATTCTGGTTGACAATCAAAAACAGAACTGGGACGCCTGGGGGAACTCGATGTGGCCCAGCACCTATTTGATTGATAAACAGGGGTACGTGCGCTACTGGTGGTACGGGGAACTGAACTACCGGCAACAGGGTGTCCAAAAAATTTTGCGTCAGCGAATTGAGGAACTGCTGAGCGAATAAGCACGCAATGGCTGCGACGACCTGAAGCTTCGGTTATGTTCGTTTTTGTATCGGTAACCGTTGTGATTCCGGATCATACGACACTTGGCCCTCGGAAAAGTTCAGAGGTGTTTGCGGTGCCGTTTCAGCACGTGATGTATCCCGCAGGTTTGTTATACAGGTTGGGGTGGTCGCTTCTTTGGCAGCCACGTCGTTGCGCTGGTCACCCTTCAGATGGCCTTTCCGCCCGTACCTGTTGAACTGTTCGCAGCGGTCATTGCGGAAATAAATCTGACTTCGATGCTGTCGCAGGTCATATGACAGCGGTGGAATCTATAACGTGTGCCTGGTGAAAATGTCGGCAATGCGTCCACTGAGCCGGCACAACTGGCGAAGTTCGACTCCTGGAAGTCGCGCAGGATTGTTCTGTTCCCGCTGGAATCAGAGGTACCTGCAACGATACGATCGTTGATCAGAAAACACCTCTATTGCCATCTGTCGAATCATGCCTCTGGATAATCGGCGTGACAAAGAAACTGGAGCTGTGGTCATGATTAAACAATATCGTTCCGTTGTTTTGCTGATGTTGGGCGTTGTGTTGGGTGTTCTGCTGACACAAATCGGACCGCAGTTGCTAAAGACGTCTTTGGCGAACACCGCCACCGGGCAGGACGACACTTTACTCGCGGCTGCGACCCTCGAATCGACGCGGGAATACACCGGCAGTGAGACTCCCATCGGAAAAAAATGGTGGCCGTCGAAATGGGGTGCGAACGATCAGCGGGGTGCTGCCAATCTGATGACGGCAGAAAAAGTTCTCGAAGCTCAACAACTGATTAACACCGGAAAGGTTTACCAGCTGGGACGTGTGTATGAGCGTGACATGCCCACGTTTCCGATGCGTACTTTTCGACTCACGATCCCCGCGTTCCGGGCGGCACCACGCGGCCCCAATATGCAGGTGGGACGTGATGAATTTTTTGTTGGCGAAATCGGACAAATGGGTACGCAACTGGACGGCATGGGGCACGTCGGTGTGCGTTTGCCGGACGGTGACACGTGGTACAACGGCCACAAATCGACCGATATCGAAAGCGCCTACGGTTTGAAAAAACTGGGCATCGAAAACGTGGGAGTTTTCTTCACCCGTGCGGTGCTTGCGGATGTTGTGTCCTATCGAAATGTGGATCGGCTGCCGGTTGGTTATGAGATTTCCCTGGACGAGCTGCAGGGAACGCTTGAGCAGCAACAGACGACGATTGGTGCCGGTGATGTGGTCCTGATCCGCACCGGACATTCCAAGGCATGGATCACAGAGAACGAAGTGTATAACTCAGGACAGCCCGGGATCGGGATGGAGGCGGCTCAGTGGCTTGTGGAGCAAAACATTACCATGGTGGGGGCTGACAACTGGGGTATTGAGGTCGATCCGCCACCCAGCGGCAGAGCCATTGAAGTCCATCAGCACATGATCACAAGAAACGGCATCTACTTTCTTGAGAACCTTGATCTGGAGGAGCTTGCCGCTGACAAAGTTTACGAATCCGCCTTTGTGTTCGCTCCGCTGCGGTTGAAAGGAGCCACCGGATCGCCCGGAAATCCGATCGCCGTGCGTTAAAACCCGGGGGACTTCCCGGTGTCCGCCTCCGTGTCATATTCGGATTCCATCATTCGTGTCAACTCGTGTGTCGGTGTGAGGAAAACACAGCTAAAAGTGCCGGAAAGGGATTCCTCGGAGCGTTACATTGATCTCGGAAGGATTCGTCACCGGCATTCCTGCGCGTCGATTCCTGTTTCAACTGGATCCGTCACGGTTTACATAAAAAACACGACCATGACAAAAGTTATCAGTGCAGGAAGGAGGGACGGGATCCGGTGATCATCCGGAGTATCGTTGTTCAGGAAAATCCCCACGATAACGCTTTAGCAGTGCCGATTCGTCGGCCGGAACAACATACAGCCTGCCACGAATCGTTTTTGTTTGGTCAGGTTTCAGGCCTCCGATGCGAAAATCATTATGCAGGCAGGTGATCACTCCCTGGAAGATTTCCTGATAAGGTTCCCAGGCGACCGCAAGAATCATGTTTTCATCGGCTGAATAACACCCTGTCAGGCCACTTGTCGGCACATGATGGCTGAGAGGCCGGGGATTTACGTCGTTTCGATCAACGTGAGCCGGAACATAGACCTGGCCGGGAACGTAACGAGCCTGCACAGCCCACGGTTCGGTCGGCATCCGCATCAGCTTTCCGTCCAGAATCAGAAAACACTTTCGCAGATAAGGCGGAGACACTTCTCGTGCAGCCGCCGGATCTGATCCGGTGAATCCATCCACCCGCATGCACGGCTGAGCCCAGTGCGCCTGTGATTCCGTCTGCGTGGGGTTGGTGGCCGTCACCACAAATGTGACCTCGTCGATCCCGGCCTGTATCAGGTGATGCACAATCACACCGTCACTGAGCCGGTCTTCGATTTCAAGGCGTTTTTCGTCTGCTGACGCCGATACCAGTCGGCTTTGGTGTGGTATGACGGTTTTGTTCCAGTCGCGGTCCGTTGAACCCGGCCGACAGTAAGCTTCCAGATAAAGCGTGCGCACAGGTCCGCCGGGAATCGCGGCTCCTTTGACTTCCAGATAACTGTCTGCCCAGGAAATCGTCAGTCCGGACGGATTCGCCCTGTTGTGGGATGATCCGGACACCGGTGCCTGGCCGGTCATGAAAGTTGTCACGGGACGTTGTACGGACACTGTGTTCTCCTGCGAAATCGGGCTACCGAGTCCGGATGCTGCCACAGAGAGGAATCACGGTGAAGAAATATGTCGAAGATTCACGACCTGTGATCAGGACCGGTGAGCACGGGACATGCTGTCCAAACCATGCTGTTGGTGTACTGCTGAACACATTTGTGACAGATTGTGAGACACTTTGCATAGTCATTTCGTTTCATCAGACGCACGGGCATCTACTGATGCTGTTGCATGACTGGATTCAAGATGACGTGGATCGGCACTGCGGATTTGCCGCAGCCTGGAGTGCTGAAGTGTGTGTATGGTATCATCACTCTGTGTGACATTCATGGTGACACAACACTGGCCGAAGTGTTGTGAGACTGGTGAACCTGTGGTCAGGGACGACTCCTGGTCCGGCTGCGGTGATGGATGTGAACAATGTCGTTCGACTTCGTTGCCGGCTGAGTATTTTCGATTTGGCACCGTTGACAGAAGCTGAGGTAACGGAGTGATGTCCGGTGCCGGTGGTGCGGGATTTCGATACGGTGTTGTGTTGACGTTATATTTCTTCAAACGATGTCCTTAATGGTGCATTCAATGCCGGATATTCGAACAGTAGGTGTTTGTGGTCTGGGACAAATGGGAGCTGCCGTTGCGGTTTCTTTTAAGCGTGCCGGATACCGGGTTCTTGCCTGGAACCATCATCCCGGTCGGCTGGAATCGCTGCAGGAGACAACCACAAAGCTGGACACCTGGATGGATCAGCACGGTGCACCTGCATCCGGGACCGACGGTGTGATCGAAGCCCACGCCGATACCGCCGCTTTGGATAAAGAAGCGGACGTGATTCTGGACTGCATTGCTGAAGACATGGAACTGAAAATTTCGCTGTTTCGGCGTTTTCCGGCGGCCCGGGACCGCGATGCTGTGTTCATTACCACCACCAGTGGTTTGAGTATCACTGATATGGGCAGAAGCAGTGGTTGCGGCCACGTACTGGCCGGAACGCACTTCTGGAACCCGCCGCATTTGATGCCACTGGTGGAAGTGATTCGGGGAGGCGATACTCCGGACTGGGTGATGGACAGCGTTTGTGAACTGGTGACTTCCATCGGCAAGAGACCCGTGCGTGTCAACCGGGATGTGCCGGGGTTTATTGGCAATCGTCTGTTGCATGCTCTGTGGCGCGAAGCCATCAGTCTGGTCGATCGCGAAATTGCCACGCCGGAAGACATTGATCTGGTGGCTCGACTCACCTTCGGTTTAAGACTGCCGGTGATGGGTCCTCTGGAAAACATGGACCTGGTGGGACTGGATCTGATTGAACGCATTCACCAGTACCTGCTGGACGACATCGCAGACAACCATGGACCGTCTGAACTTTTGACTAAAAACGTGCAGGAACAACGTTTGGGAATGAAGACCGGACAGGGATTTTACGACTGGAACGCCCGCAGCGGCGACGAACTGATTGAACGTCGGGATCAACAGATTGTTCGGCAGCTTGAGTATCTCCAGGAAATTGAACAGCAGGAGAAGAAATCATGAAGCCGATTGTGTTTATTCCTGAACCGATTGCTGAGTGCGGTCTGGATCTGCTGAAGTCGGATTATGACTGTGTGGCTCCGTGGCAGAACGGTACGGAAGCCGATCGGAAAGTTCTGTATGACGCCGACGCGGTGATCGTGCGACTGTTTAGTGTCGGTCAGCAGGACTTCGAACAATGTCGGCGGTTGAAGGTGGTGGCCAAGCACGGTGTGGGTGTGGACAACATCGACGTCCAGGCGGCTGCGGAGGCCGGGATTTCGGTTGTCAGTACGCCCAGAGCCAATGCCAATGCGGTGGCGGAACACACCTTGACGTTGATGCTGGCTCTGGCACGAAATATTGCTCCGGCCGGGTCGGCCATTGCGCAGGATCGCTTCAGTGACCGAGGTCAGTATCAGGGAGTGGAACTGGAGGGCAGGACTCTGGGAGTCATCGGTCTGGGGAACGTGGGGCGTCGAGTGGCTCGGATGGCGGCCAATGGACTGGGTATGTCGGTGCTGGCTTACGACCCGTTTTTACCGGAAGGTGCTGAAACCGACCCGGCCGTGCTGGAACCGTCTTTGGAAGCCCTGTTGTCCGCGGCAGATTTCCTGACGCTGCACGTGTCGCTCACTCCGGAAACCAGGCACCTGATCAATGCAGAGTCGCTGCGGCTGATGAAACCTGACTGCCGCATTGTCAACACGTCGCGAGGCGCAGTGATCGACGAGATCGCTTTGGCCAGTGCTTTGTCGCAGGGGCATCCGGGCGGGGCCGCCCTGGATGTGTTTGAGGAAGAGCCCATACCGGCCGACCATCCACTGGTCAGCGCTCCGAACACTCTGCTGACTCCCCATATCGCCTCCTCGACCAAAGAATCCCTCGACCGTATGTCTCTGCAGGCGGCTCAGGGAGTGATCGACGTGCTGAATGGCAAAACACCGCAGTATCCGGTGAATTCATGATTCCATGAATTCCCGGCCGGGATCGTTCATTCTGCAGAGCACACCACAGCAACACTGAAACCGACTGACCTAAATTTGTGTAGTGTCGGCATGTGATGCGGGGCGCGGTCGAGAGTGATTTTGCCGATCAGGTTCAGCACGCTCCGGTACAGCGTCAGGCGTCTTATCCCTGAGCCGGCAGGGTCAGTCGTTGCCACAGCATGACTTTGACGATTTGACGTGCCACTGCTTCGGCAACCGGAGGGACGACCGCGTTTCCATACTGTTTGTAGGCCCGGGTGTCTGACACAACCTGATTGTCGGCGTATTGCGGCGGGAATCCCATCAGCCGTGCGCTTTCCACCGGCATCAGTCGGCGTGGGTTTTTGCGTTTTTGCGGAATCAGGATCTCCGCGCCATCTTTGTAGTACCGGGCACTGAGTGTGCGGCTGATCCCGTTGCGATCTGCCAGGCCAAAGCCGAAACCATTGCCGCGGGCCGCATGCCGCTTTTTGTATTCCTGCAGGTAGTTCCACAGTTGGTCCGACAGTGTGTATTTGTCGGGCACTTTTGTCGAAGGTTCCAGAATGTCGCCAAACCGAGGCCTGGGAATATCGGGCGGGTCCGGAAATTCGAATGGTGGATCCTCACCGTAGATGTCCTTTCGGAATCCCACGATAAAGATTCGTTCCCGATGTTGCGGCACGTAGCTGGCCGCATCGATGGTTTCATCAAAGACACGATACCCCAGTTGATCCAGGCGGTTGCAGATCGTCTGCCAGGTGTCACCCTTGTTATGGGACCGCAGATTTTTCACGTTTTCCAGCAGCAGAATTTCCGGTCGTTTCATCTCGATGATGGTTGCCAGCTGAAAGAACAGGGTTCCCTGTGCTTTGTCTTTGAATCCGTGGTCGCGTCCGAGGCTCTTCTTTTTAGAGACACCGGCGATTGAAAACGGCTGACAGGGAAAACCGGCTGCGAGGACGTGATGTTTCGGGATCTGTGCGCCGGACGCAAAATCCCGAATGTCTTCATCAGGTTCGTCACCAAACCAGGCCTTGTAAGTTTTTCGGGCATACGGATCGATTTCGCAGGAAAACACGCACCTGCCACCCGCCTGTTCCAGACCAATTCTTAACCCGCCGATTCCGGCGAAGAGATCAATGAATCGAAACGGAATCTGTCCATCCTGTGTTGATGTGCTGTCCGGAACAGCAGGTTCGTCAAACAGCGATGGTCCGTTTGACCGCTCCATCGCGTCCTCGATCAACGAAACCACGAACGCTTTCTGTGAAAGTCCGGTTCGTTCCGATGTGTGCCGAACCCATTTGTGAATCGGTTGAGGAACACGGATATTAAGTTGAATCGTTTCTGTCACGGCATCCTCCGTCGAGTGAACCTGCCGGCATGCTAGCAAGTTGACCCGCCGGAGGAAGGCCTGGATGTTGTCTCTGCCGGACGGATGAAAAATCAGCTGAATTCGTAACGTCGGAGTGACTGATGCCATGTTGATCGGTGGCGTTGTTTCGCGGAGTGGCCTGCGGTGGACAGTCGATCTTTGCCGACCTGGATGCAAACAATCGTGTGCGTGTTTCGCCTGCAAAGAGGCGAATCTATACTGTTTGGAATTCCATTGAACAGCACGGGTGCCAATTGCCTGGATGCTGGTCAGAGACTTCGTTCAGTTAACTTCTGTGTTCGTTTGTCCGAATCCGGAAATGCATGATGTCCAAAACGTCGCTGCCTGATGCTGACTCTGACCCGTCGAAGGCTGCTGCACTGCGTGCCCTGGCGGATGAGCACCTGATCCGATACGGCGGTGAGTTTGTTGCTCCGCTGATCGAACGTGCTTTCGGTTGCAGTCTGTATGATTCCGACGGCCGTGAAATTCTTGATTTCACGTCGGGGCAGATGTGTGCGACCCTCGGTCACAATCATCCGGATGTTGTCTCCGCCATCGAACGGAGCTGTCGGCAGTCGATTCATCTGTTCAGCTGGATGCTCTCACCGCCGGTGATTGAACTGTGTCACGCCCTGGCTGAAATGCTGCCACCGACATTGCAGAAAGTGCTGCTGCTGAGTACCGGCGGAGAATCGAATGAAGCCGCGCTGCGGATGGCCAAGTTGTATACAGGTGGTTTCGAAATCGTTGCGCTGACGAATTCGTATCACGGAATGACCAGTGGAGCCGGTTCCAGTACGTATTCGATCGGCCGCAGTGGCTATGGACCGGCGATGCCCGGTGCGATGGCGATTCCTGCTCCGAACTGCTACCGCTGTCCGATTCGGCACTGTGTTGACCAGTGTGATTTGGCCTGTCTGGATGCGGGGTTTGAACTGGTTGATAATCAGTCGGTGGGTGCCCTGGCGGCTGTGATTGCTGAACCGATCATCAGTGCCGGCGGGGTGATTGTGCCTCCTCCAGGCTACTTTCCACGACTGAAAGAACTGTGTGAAGCCCGGGGAATGCTGCTGATCCTTGATGAGGCTCAGACCGGACTGGGACGGGTGGGTGCTCGTTTCGCCTTTGAACAGGATGGAGCTGTTCCCGACATTCTGACACTTTCCAAAACACTTGGCGGCGGTCTTCCGCTGGCGGCGACGGTGACGGGAGCGGAAATTGAAGAATCGTGCTATCAGAAGGGATTCATTCACGTGACGTCTCATGAGTCGGATCCCATGCCGGCCGCTGTCGGACTTGCCGTTCTTGAAGTCATCCTTCGTGATCGACTGATTGAGCAGGCGGCGCAGATGGGTAACTATCTGAAGCGAGGACTTGATGAGTTAATGCAGCGGTACGAATGCATTGGAGACATTCGTGGGCGGGGACTGTTGTGGGGTGTGGAAATTGTCAGGGATCGGTCGACGCGTGAGCCGGATGCAGACTTTGGAGCTATCGTGACGCGGCGCTGTCTGGAACTCGGGCTGAGCATGAACATTGTGACGTTTCCGGGGCTGGCCAGTGTCTGGCGAATGGCTCCTCCCCTAAACGTGGGTACCGCAGAAATTGACAGGGCGCTGACAATCCTGGATCAGGCACTCCACGAGACTCTGCACAACACGGCGGCTGGTTGCAGTCCCGACTAGCTCTCACGCTTTGGGCATGACTCCGTGTTGAGGCGTCTGCTGCGAACACGGCCCGGCCCCGATGGGTTTACTGCAACCTGCTCGTGCCGCGTTATCAGTCATCAGTTATCGGAGCCGGTTTGTATTTGCCCGACCGGAGAGAAGTGTGGACGAACGCGCCTGCTGATTGGCGGTGGCTTTGGAAACTCGATACAACCTAAAATGTCGATGATTGTGCGAGGCATGGAACGGGAACGGAACTGTCTACCAAAAAATTCATGTTTCCGGACTGCCACATGTGTCGGTCTGTTGACGAATGACGAACAAAAGACGTGTTAAACCATAGTGGACGCGGTGCACCGGCGGCGACTGTCGGGATGCACGGCGAGTATGAGGAACCACAGTGACGTCAAAATATCCTGAACTCCCACCCGAAGTTCGTGACCTGTCATTTCGGGGTATGCTCTTGATCTTTGGTCCTGGTGCCATCATTGCTTCGGTTACTATTGGCAGCGGCGAGACTGTATTTCCGTCACGGAGCGGTGCGATCTTTGGCTATTCGCTGCTGTGGTGCTTCGTGTTGGGTACGATTATCAAAGGATTCCAGATCTACAGCGGGGCCCGCTTCATGACGCTGTCGGGACGGCATCCGCTGGAAAGCTGGAGCGAACTGCCGGGGCCCAAAAACTGGTTCGTGTGGTGCATGACTGTGCTTTCTCTGTTTTGTATGCCGCTGTTCCTGGGAGGCGTTCTTCCGAGAATGCTGGCTGACTTTGTTGTTTCGGATCTGGTGGGCGTTTCTGCCGACGATCAGAACTTCAATCTGTATGCGTGTCTATGGGGGACGTTGTTCATTGTGGTTGCCATGGCATTGACGTTTGTTCAAAGCTATGACTTCCTGGAAAAAGCTCAGACCGCCGTTATCGGTCTCTTGCTGCTTTGCATCATCATGGCGGTTGCTTCATCCTCGCCGGATTTGGTCGCCATTTTGAAGGGGATGTTTATTCCCACCGTTCCCCGATTTGAATCGTGGGTCACCGCGCTTCCCGATTTCAAAGATCGTGACCCGTGGATCGAAGCGATTGTGGCGATGGGTGTACTGGGAGGCGGGACACAGGACTACTTCGGATACCTTGGACTGCTGCGTGAAAAGGGTTGGGGACTGATGTCCCGAATCGGCAGTTCCCGTGAGTTAACAGACTGGAACGTTGATTCGTCTGACGACAATGTGACTGTCGGAAAAAAATGGCTTCGCGCTCCACTCATTGATATTTCGATGTCGTTCACTGCGATTCTGTTTTTCACAATTTGTTTTGTGGTTCTTGGAGCCGTGATCCTCAACCCGCAACAGAGAATTCCCAGCGGTACCAATCTTCTGACGGAGCAGGCAGCCTTCCTGGTGCGGGACGGCCAAAGCTCGATCGTTCAGTCCGCACTGGGCCTTCTTTACAAGACGGGTATCTTTTTTGCGTTCTTCGGCACGATTCACGGTGCGTTCGAACTTTACACACGCACGACCCAGGAATGTCTGATCGTGGCCGCTCCCAAATTGCGGCAGGTGCCCCTGAAAAAATTTCGTCTTGTGACGGTGTTCACCATCGGCATTGTGGGACTGATTCTGCTTTGGTGTTCACTGGATCCGGTGAAAATTCTTACGCCTGCTGCTGTTATTTCTGCAACTCTCACGTGCGGCCTGTGGTGTTTTGCCATCATCTGGTCTGACCGGTCTCACCTGCCGCAGCCGCTGCGAATGGGGCGTCCGCTGGTGATCTGTGTGTTCCTGTCCGGAATTGCGTTGACCGTGTTTGGAATCAACGGAATCTCCAAATGGTTGCAGAGCCTGTAAGATCTGGCAGAGTGATGAGTTATTTTCATGACGTGTCGACGCAGTGCGGCACTGAGCTTTGGATCAACAATCCCTCGCTGGCCGACATCAACCTGGGGCTTTCGGCCGGAGCGGTCGGGATTGCGTCCAATCCGCTTTACATTGCTGCTCTGCTGGAGTCGGAGCCCGAATTTGTCGGTGAGACAATTGACGAGGTCATACGGGACACCGGCGGACAGGACGACGAACAGCTGACGATGGCCGTCATACGGAAAGCGGTGTCCCGGCCACTGAAAATGTTCCACCGACTTTTTGAAGAAACCCGCGGTCGACACGGACACGTGGCGATCCAGGGAAACCCTTTTCAAAATGACGACCTGACTGCATTGCTCAACGAGGCGGAAGAGTTTCGAAATCTTGGCGAGAACGTGATTATCAAACTGCCGGCCACTGTGGAGGGTGCTCAGGCACTGGAGGAACTGACGGCTCGCGGCTGGTCCACGATCGGCACGATGAGTTTTTCGGTGGATCAGTACATCCATATGGCCGAAGCGCATCGTCGCGGATTGCAGCGAACAACTCAGCGACCCAGGTGTCTGATCACCATGCTGCCCGGGATGTTTGACGACTACCTTGCGGAGGATGCCGATCGACGCGGTGTCGAAATTTCGAACGAGGTGAGGTGTCAGGCGGGGATTTGTACGGCCCGAGCCGCCTGGAGGATCTGGCGAGAACGAAATTATGAAGCCGGAATTCTTTCCGGAGGTGCCAGTTCAACCACACACTGGACGCAGCTGGTGGGACACGGGATGGCGATGACTCTTTCGGGAAAACTGACCGCCGCGCTGATCGAGCAGTCGCCATCGGTGCAAAAGCGGGTTGATGCCGCCACGTCGCATCCGGTGATTGAAGAACTGCGAGTCAAGTTCCCCGATTTCGTCAACGCGTGTGAACAGGGATCCCTGAAGCCGGAAGAGTTTCGAGATTATGGACCGGTCGTTCGGTTTCAGAACAGTCTGGCCGGTGGCATTCAGGTCATCCTGAACCAGATGCGGACACGGCAATGAAGGCCCTGGTGAAGACTGCGGCCGGTATCGGTCACCTCGAATTGCTGGATCTGCCGGAGCCGATTCCCGCACCCGATCAGTTGAAAGTGCAGGTCAAATTTGGGGCGATCTGCGGGACCGATCTTCATATCTGTGATGACGAATATGTGAATTGTCCGCCGATGGTGCTGGGCCACGAAATGTCGGGCGTGGTCGTTGAAGCGGGTGAGCAGGTGACAAAGTTCCAGGTTGGCGATCGAGTGACCTCGGAAACATTCAGGTACACCTGTGGCCGATGTCGCTTTTGTCGGGACGGACTGATTGGGCTGTGTCCTGATCGACGCAGTATGGGGGTGCATGTCGATGGTGCGTTTGCTGAATACGTCTGTCAAAGAGAAGAAAGTCTGCACCGTCTGCCCGACAATGTCAGCTTTGAAGCCGGTGCAATGTCGGAACCGACTGCGGTTGCCGTCAGGGCCGTGTATGAGCGGGCGACGATCTCGGCCGGTGACGTGGTTCTCATCTCAGGGCCGGGGGTGATTGGCCTGCTGTGTCTGCAGGCCGTCAAAGCACACGAGGCCCGAGTGATTCTGGTTGGGACCGCTGGAGATGAGCAGCGTCTGGCCCTGGGGCGGGAACTGGGAGCAGACCTCATCATCAACACTCAGACCGACTCTCTGGATGCGGTCCTTGAATTCACCGACGGGCTGGGAGCCGATGTTGCTGTGGAGTGCGCTGGTTCAGCGGCATCTTTGGATCAATGTATTACGTTGGTGCGCAAGGCGGCTCAGGTTGTCACCGTGGGTTTACCCGGTCGGCCGGTTTCGGTCGATCTGGACCAGGCGATCATCAAGGAACTGACCATACTTCCGAGTTTTACTTACTCTCATGAGACTTGGCGACGGGCCCTGGAACTGCTGGAAGCGGGTAAGATCAGCACCACTCCGCTGGTCAGCCGGCGGTTTCCGCTGACAGAATGGAAAACGGCGTTTGAAACGGTGCGGTCCAGGCAGGGCCTCAAATGCCTGCTGGAGCCGGTTGGCTGAAACGGCACCGGTTCCAGGATTGACATCAATCACCCCGCACCGATGACCAACCTGCATTTTAGTCGGATGGGCGAACGTCAGGCGGACCGCATGGTCCTCGACTGAGGATCGAATGTCATTTTCCGACCTGTCCAGTAGGATTGAGCACTCAGAATGCAGGCCACCGAATGACCGTAGCCGGCTTCGACGGGGCAGTAAGTTCCTTTGATGTCCTGACGTCGCACGCAGTCCAGCCAGTTTGCCATGTGATGCAGGGTTCCCGGCGCGTCGGAGATTTCGGTTACCTCGGTAATTCGATTCTTCGACTTGACGCCGTCACCGGTGATGCGGAAGTCGTGTTCCACCTGCATCGTCCCGCGTGTGCCCATGACCCGCCATGCGGAACCCGCACCGTTCGACAGACTCACGCTGTACTGTGCGAGGAATTTGCGATCATCCTGTCCGTAGCTGAGGGCTACCTGGATTGTATCCGGGTTTTCGCGGTAATCGTGGAACTGATAGATGCCGCCATGAGCGACAGCACTTTCGGGATACGATTCACCGGTCAGCATGTGAACGGCGTCAATCGAATGGGTCATCCACTGATCGATAATGCCGCTGGAAAAGTCCCGGAACAGCCGAAACGAACGATAAATTCTTGGATCAAAGGGACGGTCGGACTTGCCCATCAGGAAGGCGGACCAGTCCACGTTGTGCTTCTTCAGTGACGCGAGATCCTGTTTGCTTTTTGCCCAGCGATAGGGGCTGTAGGCGTTGGCGATGATGTCGACTTTGACAATGTCGCCGAGCACCCCGGACTGCATCAGTTTCTGTGCCTGGCGGTACTTTGGATAGCTGCGGCGCTGAGTCCCAATCTGGACGACTCGACCGGATTTGTTTACCGCATCCAGCGCGGCATTGGTTTCTTCAAGAACGTTGCCCATCGGTTTTTCGCAATACACATCCTTGCCGGCTTCCACGGCCATCCTGAGCATTTTTGCGTGCTGATGATCTGCTGTACCGATGATCACGGCGTCGATGTTGGGATCATCCAGGATGGTCGCGATGTTTTTGCAGACGCGAGGGTCCGAACCGGAGACCTCTTTTACTTTTTGTTGAGCGACGTCACGGCGTTGATCCCAGATATCGCACACCGCGGTCACCTGAGCTCCGTAGTTCGACCCGTGGTCCATGCATTCGAGCATCAGCTGCGTGCCGCGTCCTCCGGGTCCGATCATTCCGACGCGGATTGTATCGTTGGCACTGAACCGGGATTGTGCGACGGAAATTCCGGCGTGCAGTCCGGCTGCGGTTGCTGCTGTGGTACCGACAAACGCACGACGTGAAATGTCTGAGGTGTTCATGATCTAAAACCCCTGCTGTTCGAAAAACGGAGCCATTAACGAATTGTATGCCCGGCCGCCGTTTTGAAAGTAACCCATCAGAAAATAGGGTACGGAGCCTCTTCGAACCATTTCGTCGGCCCATTGAGCAATAATCATTTGTTGAATGACATTGCCCACGATGCCGGAAGTTGGACAAATGCTTTCCTCACGGCCTGAAATCTGAATCACGCCGCCGGATTCCGGTGAGAAATTATCAAAACCGACGTCGGCAACGTCGATCAGACGTCCTGTCGGTTCCACACCGTCCATGGACCGCGGACCGACCCCAATCACAAAAGCGCCTTCCACCTGTTTTTCCAGGGCCAGTTTCACCTCTTCGCGATAGGCCGGGGAAATCGCGTTGATGAGCATGACATTTTTTTCCAGAGTGGCTTCCCAGGTGTGAGTTTCGTTCGTCCAGTTAACGACCCGGACACCCGAAGCCACGTTGAATTCTGATTGGAATCCGGCGAACTCAATGCTCCGTCCAAACCACCGACCTCCGTCACGAATCCGTCGCGCCATCGTCACGGCTGTCTGACGGATTTGGTCCATGTGGGTTCTGACCCGTTCGATTCGCTCGGTCACGATGCCCAGATATTCGGCACTTTTGTCGACGGCTTTCGCTTCGGGGTTTGCCAGCTTGTTGGCAATTTCCGCACTGAGCATCCAGTGTATGCAGCCGCTGCCGGTGCCACTGGACGGGCAGATAGCGAATTGCGGGATTTCCGGTGCGTGAACAAGTCCCTGGTAATAAGGTACGTGACTGTGAAGTATCTCATTCGACACGTCTTTCAGCAGCAGACCGTCAGGGTTGTTGTGAAGATTGTCGTTGGCCGTGAATCCGGCCGGCCGGAACTCATTGTGGTGGTAGTTGATCGTGACGCAGACCACATACACACCGCGTTCGCGGGCAGCCAGGACATCCTTGTTGCAGTGGTTGGTAAAAACCATGTCGCCTTTTTTCAGCTGAGAAAAATCTCGACCGTGTTCTCTGAGAATTCCAGGGTTGCCTCTGCGATCTTCTTTAAGCTCGTAGTGCGGCAGATGGCCGGAATTCATGGACGTCCATACGCTGCCGCCGTTTTTGATAATGCCTGCGGCGCGTGATGTCAGTTCGCCGATCTGTTCCAGCTCTCCGGACTGACAGCGAACAATCTCCATTGTTCCCTGGTGATACTCTTCCATGAACAGCATCGTGTGGCCAAAAGTGTATTCGTGATCCCACTGGCCTCCCGCACTGTATGGTGTGTGAGCGTTAACGGTTTGTGGTCCGACAGCCGCACATCCTGCAATTCCGGCGGCAGCGGTACGCAATACATCACGTCGAGTCGATTCAGTCATTCCAGTTCTCCGGTTCAGATTCTGTGAATTGATATTTTGCAGGACATGTCTTCCGGATACCCGGTTGAGATGTTTTATTGAGCGTCAGACAACACGCAGCGTTGACGGACACGGATCGGCCTGACTGTCCAGGTTTTCTTCATGCGGTTCGCTGTCACATCAGACGATGAGTGCATTGTAGTCGTTCGGTGGAAGGATCTGCCGATAACAAACAGAGGTCCGATTACCGCCGGGTGACCATATTCGTTTTTTTGTTGATAGTTCATGTCTGAATCGTCAAAAGTAAACAGACTGTTTCCTCGCCCGTTCGGTTGCGGCTGGTCATCGGAATATTGCCGGGCGTTGACCCTTTCGGATACAAGCAAAGTGTTGCCCGCCAGCGGGACCGCCGGAGCTGAAACCGTCGTAAATAGTCCATCCTTTTCAGGGGCGTCGGTAGCAGGATGTTGATCACTGACTTTGCAGACCCATCACTTTCAGAGGCCGCTTGCCCACCCAGGAGCATCGGAAGAGCCAGGCTACTCTTTCCCGGTGATCCTATCTGCAGAATGTTCCGCCGGGTTTGCCCGTCGCAGCATCGATGGCGATGGCCATCAATCGTGAGCATAAAGAACCCTTCCTGTCGAGTCGCGCCACGCAGGACATCGAGCGGGTGACGCAGAAGACCGTACACCGGATTGCACTCGATGTCCAGAAACGCTGTCTGCGACACCACAAATCAACAGACCATCGGAATTGGTCAACAACAATCCCGGTCTTTTCGAAAAACCGGACGTTTTGTGCTGCAGTTGCATCTGTCGCAGAAAACGTCAGGTGTCGCTGGTGCAATGTCCTAAAATCCGATCTGTTTCGTGATTTGACAATTTCCGTTATGACATTGATCTGGCACTGGACCGATGGCACGACACCCAACGTGAAAATTTGATGCGGTTGAATCGTCGGTCTTGGATCCTGAGATTGGACAGCGCACGGTCGCGTTCGATGTTCACATCTGCTTTTCTGTCCACAGCCATTCACAGACAATTTTCAGCAGGGAAGTCGCGATTTCAGGTAGAGGACGGTGAACGGGTCTGAATTCGATAACAGAGTTTTGGGGGGGCAGCACGTGCTTACTTCGAAGACATTGCTGTTGGTTCGTCATGCGAAATCCAGCTGGAAGAATGAGGAGCTGGGCGACATTGATCGTCCGCTCAGCAAACGTGGTTTCAGAGACGGTCCCGATATGGGAAAACGGCTGTCCGTACGGCTGTTGATTCCGGAACTGATTGTTTCCAGCCCGGCGGTGCGAGCCCTGTCGACTGCGGGGGCCATTGGAAAAGAAACCGGCTATACGGATGAGATCATTGTGGAGGACAATCTGTACGGTGCGGCTCCGCAGGAGGTGCTGGATCTCATTTCTGAATTTGATGACTTTCTTCGGGTGGTCATGATTGTTCTGCACAACCCGACCATCACTGAGCTTGCAAACATGTTTTCCGTTAAGTCCATTGAAAATGTGCCCACCTGTGGTGTGCTGGTGATTGAAGTGTCAGCGTGGTCGCGCGTAGCAAAGGCCCGGCTGACAGATTTCGATTATCCAAAGAACCTCGCCTGATTCGGTTCAGAATGCGGTCGTCAGCGAGACGGTTGACAATTATGCCGCCGGAGATTTCCTGAAGTGTCCGCGGCTGGTTCGACCCGGTTGACAGTGCACCTCAGGCCACCTGCGAAATCCCACTTTGCGCTACGGCTGCTTGCGCAGAATGATGTGGTAACCGAACGGTGTCCGCACCGGATCACTGATGGCGCCGATTTCAAGAGCCTGAGTGGCTTCACTGAATGGTCTTGCCATTGTTATAGGAGAAAAAATACCCAGATCGCCGCCGGCCGGTCCGGTTGGACTTTCAGAATACTCTTTTGCCAGCGCAGCAAAGTCTGCGCCGGTCGCCCGGGCTTTTTCAACGACTTCCTTCGCCAGTTCCAGGGCTTCGATTTGTGTTCGGGTTATGTTCGGGGGGCGTCCTGAGCTGTACTTATGCGTGATCAGGATGTGAGCGGCGGCCAGTTCATTTCCTTTGCCCGGATTATCCTCAGCGCATCCGCAGGTGAATGACATGGTAGTCGCACAGACAATCAACAGGAACGAGCGATAGACTCGCATGGAATTGCCTTTTGAACGGATGGATTATGAAAGCAGACCGGGATGTCGCATTGCGATGACAGATCTGCATCAGAGCATAATTACCGCATGGACAAATGTCTTGAGCTGAAGTGAGAGGTTCCAGGCGATTTCATTTTTTTGCGGGAGAAACTCAGGATTAACCAAGTTGAAGGAGCGGTATCTGTCTCCGTCTCGCTCGTATAGAAATCCAGTCGTTATGTCCTGTCGTGTGGCGATATCAGATCAGGCCGGTTCTTGTTCACGAATCAATGTTTCAACTTCCCGTGATGGGCCCTCATCGCAGTTCACCCATTCGATCAGGTTCCGACCTCCGGATTTCGAAATGCGTGGTCGTTGTTCTTTCCGGCAGTGAACATATTCACACGGGTGACCGTTGTTGACCGGGTTGAGGCAGCTGCAGGACCGGCAAACGGCAGACATGACGCAAGTTGATAAAGACTCACAATTCGTGTGTCACAACGCCTGATCCGGAATGGTGCGACCGGACCGATATTTCTGGTATTCTGGCAGGACGTCGAATGGATGTCGGTCGGTCATTTGCCCTGCGTCTTCAGACAATTGTCGTCGAGCGGCAGCAGTGCTGAAAAATCACGATTGTTGTGATACCAGGCACGGTCGGTGCCGGTGCACGCATTATCCACTGCATTGTAAATCAGATACATAATTGCGCGTTGCCACGGGGAGACATTGTTTGCTGAACCGTGCACGACATTGCAATGGATAAAAGCCACAGATCCGGCGGGGCCGACCAAGGCCTCAATCCCGTGGTCTGCGGCCAGCGATTTCAATGTGACCTGATCGATGTGATGCAGCGCGTACTCTTTTCCCGCTGTGTCGGGGTGCGGTTCCGAATCAAGCAGACCGTGGCGCTGAGAGCCAGGTACGATCAGCAGAGGTGATCTGGCCACACTGCAGTCGTCGATGAAAATCGCCGTCATGATACACATTGGCTGAGGCATGCCGTCGATTTTATTCCACGGCGGATAGTCCTGGTGCCAGTCCCATGAAGCGCCTCCTGCAAAACCATGCTTGGGGTTCAGCCGACTCTGATGCAGATAGACATCTTCACCCAGGAGTTGACGCACCGGGTTTAACAGGCACGGCAGTCGCATTAGACGTCGGAAAGCGTCGCTGTACGTGTGAGCCCCAAAGGCCAGCCTGACGGCCGTCGGATCGTCCGTCTCACAGACGATTTCCGGTCCCCGGCGATCCAGAATGGCGGGCATGGCTTTCTGCAGCGCAGTGACCTCGTCAGTATCCAGCAACTCGGGGAAAAACAAATAACCCTGCTGGTCGAATTGTGAAATCTGACTTTCGTTCAGCTGCATGGTGAGATTGCCTCAACGTCCACGGGAATCCGGTCCCGGATTGACTTCTGCACGGCCAGCGTGACCGCCAGCGATCGAGTGCCCTCACGCGCGTCAACCATCGATCGTTCGTCCTGTCTGACGACTCGACAAAAATGCTGAAGCTGAAGCTGAAGCGGGTCGGCGCAAACCACCTGCCGCTGCGACATTTTCATCGGATGCTGCCAGTCGGTTTGAGTATTGTCGGCATACTGCCACAACTCCATTTTGGGAAATGCCAGCGACGCCGATGTTCCGAGAAAACGGTAACAATTCCGGTCCGCGTGAAAGTAGTGCGGGTTCTCTCCCGTTGTGGTTTCCCAGGACCAGGGTGAGGAAACCGTGTCAGATGCAAAAATGGAACCCAGTGCGCCGCTTTCAAATGAAATTGCGATGCTGAGCGAGTCTTCGACGTCTAGTTTCCGCACGGCTGATCCCGCAAAAGCACACACCTGACGGATTTCTCCGCAGACAAAACGCAGAGTGTCAAATTCATGAATGAGGTTTATGAAATTTGGTCCGCCACCTGGACTTCTGCACCGCCAGTCAACGTCGAAGTATTCAGTCGGCTTCATGAGTGCCCACAACATTGATACGCCAACCAGCCCTCCCAGAGTTCCACTGCGGATGATGTCTCGCGTTTCCCGAATAAGAGGATTATGGCGTCGATGATGGCCGACAAGCACTCTGATTCCGGTGTCATCTGAGGCATGCTGGATACGGCGCGCTGCGGAAAGTGTATCGGCGATCGGTTTTTCGATCAGAACATGGACTCCATGCTGCGCGCATGTCTCCGCAATCTCAGCATGCCATTGATTTGGCGTGGCAATGACGGCGCCGTTCGGTCTTTCACGATCAATCAACTCTTCAATGTGCCGGTAAAACGGAACGTCAAGCTGTTTTGCAATTTTGCTGCGACTCGAATCGGTATCACAGAGTCCGAGGAGCTCACAGCCGTCATGGGCTTTGATGAGTTCTGCGTGTCGTTTGCCAATCCAGCCGAGACCAGAGACGACTAATCCGACGGACTTCAGCATCGTGGTTCTTATTGAGAAAAAGGTGGGTTGTCAGTTCCGTGAACCGTAAGGCTCACCCCGGGCTGACGGGCAATCCAATCCTTTCATCCGTACCGGGCAGGCGTGGTTGCCAATGCAGCCGCTCTGACCCACGTCGACGCGACCCTGACAGAGATCGTTTTGGCCACCAGCGAATTTTTTTTTCGGTGGTTCCCTGGTCGGACACCTGCCTCTGAGTCACAAGTGTGTGACTCAGAGGCATTCCGTTAAGCGGAGAGGGGGGGATTCGAACCCCCGGTCCGGTTACCCGAACACAGCATTTCCAGTGCTGCACAATCGGCCACTCTGCCACCTCTCCGTATGCAAAAATTTTCAGCTGTTCCTTGCGTGTCCTGTCGTTAACGACCTGCAAAATCCACAACAGATGTGTATCCCCGGACAGACCGCTGAAGTCGTTCCGGCAAGTCCAGGAAACAATACTCTGAATTTTGTCTGACGTCCCGCCGGAATCGCCGTTCATACTGCAAAAATTTGTTGATTGTTACTGAGGAGTACTGAATCAGCATTCAGTTGTGTTAACCGGGTGATTCTGAGGTGCTACATCCCTTGTCCTTCATCGAGTGGTGTACTGCCAACCCGGTTGATCCGTAGGTCGAGTGTTGTGTTCACCGATGTGCGGGAACGATTTCGTTGCTGTCGTTCACGTCAAAGAACGGAGACTGCCTGGTTTCAGAATTCCGGTTTACTGTCTTAAAGAAGCCTTATCCGTCGATGATTGTGTCGGCTTCGCATATGAGCGTGTGTGCGGCGATACTGGTATCCGCTGCGCGCAGGTTGGGCACAAATTCGGGTAACTGCATCAGTCTGCCTATCCGGGCCAGGATCTGCAGATGAGTTTGAGAATCCCTGGCAAGGACCAGAAAGAACATGTCGGACAGCGCTCGTCCGGGAGCTCCAAATGGAATTCCGGACGACGTTCGTCCGAAGGCAACCACTGAATCACTCAGAGCATCGGGAAGCGGATTGCGTGGATGTGGAATCGCGACACCGTTTTCGAATCCGGTCGACATGACTGCTTCTCGCTGTTTGACGGCTTCCAGCACGGCTGTCGGTTCCAGTATCTGCCAGGTACGGCCGGCAACCTCTACAAGTGACTGCAGTGTGGATGGTTTTGTGCCGGCGTCGAGCGGTACCTGGACCGTTTCGGGGTGGATCAGTTGGGAAATCGGTGAACGTGGATCAAGTTCGGCAGACTGCTGCGTTTGTTCCATTCGAGCCAGGGCCTGGTCATCCAGACTCGGAATTTCGGTTTCCAGCCACTGGGTGATCTCCATACGATTGAAACGCCATTCTCCTGCCACACGACGGCCAGGGATATGCCCCCGACTGGCCATACGTTCAACGACTCGTCGCTCCCGCCCGAGTTGAGTCATCAATTCTTCGATGTTCATAGAATCGTAGGACATGCACGCCGTTTCGATCGACTCAGGGAGACAATGCAAGTGGACAGGTTCTGGCTGAAAATCGTCCGTAATCTGATGGACTCACTGTCCATCCTTAAGAATTTACCGTCCCAACGTGTCGCAACGTAACGGTTTGTTGTGGAATTACGGATCCACCTCGCGAATCCCGTCGTATGATTCGATAATCAATTGGTGGAAACTCAGAACAGGAAATGACGACGATCATTTGAGCCATTCAGGTCCTGGTTACCCTCTGGAATGTTTCCGTGGACTGAGCCACTGCCTTTGCGGGAGTGGAGTGGTCAGCCTTCCTGTCGTAGACCTACTGATTGTCGGTGTGAAAACTGAGCCGTTCAGCGTTAGACAAGTTCTGTGAAGCAAAGGCGTCGACGATTGTTGTCGGCGGTCTCTATGGAAATACGGTAAGTCATGTGATATTTTGAGGTTGTAGCCAACTCTGCCGTGGCATTATGGTTTAAAATTGTCGAAGTTTGCGGGCAGTGATGTTGCTCTATGATTGCTCGATCACTCTTGAATATGGTTGAAAATGTAAAATTGGCCAATTTGGGAAGCATGGGGATTGTGTGATTTTTTTGTAATTAAAATGGTGGTTCAGTGTTCAATTTTGGGGTTAAGGGTCACTTTAGAACCTATTCTTGAATGTCGAACTTCGAGATCTGCCGTTGTTCCAGGATACGAATCGCTTATGGTTCGCAATATCCACCCTGCTCTTTCTTCCCTCCGACTTTCTTTCCTTTGAGTGCTGTCCGTTACTCACATCCAATCCCACGGAGTGACGGGCTCATTACTGCTTTTGTGCGTATCTACTGTATCGCGATGAATCTTTTTCATAACTCGCAGCTTCTGTATCGCAATCCCGTCCTCTTGTTAATTGGTTTGGTGGTTTGGCTCGGTTTGCCGGACTGGCGATCGATTCAGGATTGTTCATTTCCTCTGCCGGTTGGGTTGCGTCCGTGTGGAATGGCTGGATTGTCATCGGAGGTGCATGCGGAGGATTCTTTGGAACCGTTGCCGTTACTTCCGGCAACCCGGTCTGCGTCCGTCCCGACAGATGATCATGTTGATGAATCACCCACGTCTGATGCCTCAAAGACACCATCGACAGATTATTTGATGAGAGAACGATTTATCGCCAGGCTGTCCGTGGTGAATTCACGAATCACGTTGGTTCAGGCGGAAACATCGAAAATACGTCATAAAGTTGAGTCACAGCGGCAAATTGAGTTGGCCGAATTGAAACTCCAAATGGCTGAACGCAATCGCGATCGGTATTCGGAAGGTGAATCTCAGCGCAAGCGGGAGTCACTGCAGAATCAGGTTCAGTTGGCTGAGGAACAGCACAGGCAACTCTCAGAGCGTTTGGCGTGGTCCGAAAAACTGGCCAATGGAGGTTTAATCAGTCAGGCAACGGTGGAAATCGATGCTTCAGCGGTTAAGGGCAGTCAGTCAGAACGGAAGGCTGCGAAAGACCGACTCAAGGTATTCGAAACCATTGACCTCGAACGAAATCGAACTCAGCTGGAAACCAATGTGTTAACAGCTCAGGCTGAACTTGAGCTGTTGCAACAGAACGCCTCCAGCAGACGTCAGGAGCTTCACAGCAATTATCTTGCAGCCCGGCAGGATCTGGAGATCGTTAAAAGTCGGCAAGAGGAGTTGAATGATGCTCTGGCAGCTGAACCAAAACCTGCGGTTGCTGATGCCGTTGAGTTGTCCGGGCAGGCCAGGGAGGTTGAATTGGCCCGAGCGTCGATGCTTCGTGCGGAACAGGAATTAACGACCATGAAAAAGCACGTGAACGCTGTTTCCCGAAACGGTGAACGCCTGCACAAAGTCAAATCGCTTCAGCTGAAAGCATTTCGTCAGGGACAACATTCAGGAACCCTTCATGAACTTTCCAGCAAGATCCGGGTCATTTCCGAAGGACTTGCTGCCGATGAGCAACAGCTTGCCTGGTCGCGTCGTGTCATTCGCAAAGGATATATTACTCCCGCAGAACTGCGTAGCGCAGAATTGGCGGTTAACAAACGCAAAGCTGAGCTCAAGAACGTCCGTCAGCAAAAGCAGATCCTTTCGGAACACACCCTGGAACGAGATGAGTTTGAATTGAGCACGAAGCTGCAGCATGCAGCGAACGAACTGGACCGACAGGAACAAATGTCGACTGCCCAAATTCAGGAACTCAAAGTCGTGGCCAGTGCCAAGCGAAGGGCCTGGGAAATTCGACGAGCAAGATTCGTGAGCCTTGGTGGTCAAACCGGTGATGTTGTTGCCGAAGCGGGAGGTCGTTAGTTCGACTGCGGCAGCGTCGCCTCGATCTCGCTGGATTCTTCATTGTTGGGGTTAATGATTGAGCCCGGGCTGACTATAGCCGGACTCTCATCGTCCTGTGAACTGGATGAATTGACGTCTTCAGTCCAGTATCCATCTTCTCTGATGACCATTGTTCCGGTGTCTCTGAAGAACCTGAGTCGAGCGCTTTCATATTTGACCCAGGATTCAATCAACTCGTTTTGAGCGAGGATGATGTTGTCCAGTGCACGGGAAATATTGATGCCTTGGCTGCCAGGACTGCCTTGCGTGCCTGGGCGTTCGCCAAATTCTACTGCCTGATCCAGTTCGCGAGCGGCCGTTCTCAACGCACGTTGGTTGATTTTAAATGTCCGTTCCTCTGCTTTCGCTCTGCGAAGGAAACTGCGTACATCCAGCTTGACCTGATCTTCACTGGCCATGTAATTGCGACGTGCACGCTGATAGGAGATCTGGGCGGCTCTGAAATTGTTTCTGGCTGCAACACGGTCCAGCGGCGTGACCACTTCGATACCTGCCCGAAAACTACTGTCGTCTGCTTGAAAATTCGCTGGATTGTTGTTGAGGAGCAATTCAGGTGTATTGATTTCACCTTCCGCGACCACGTTCAGTGTGGCCTCTAATCGATCAGCTGCGATTTCCAGCGCTCTCCGTGAGTCCATGACGAATCCGCGACGATTCATCAAATCGTTACGTTCCTGTAAAGCCAGTTGAATTGCTTCTTCCGGTGTGTAATTGATTGATTCCAGCGTGATGAGGTCGGTCCGGACTCCAATCTGAATTCCAATCAGTTCCCGCGTTGTTCGGAGCAGATCTCGTCGAATTCGACGCATCTCTGCGAGAAACGCTGACTGCTCTTCTGTGGTCAATCCGAAGACGTCCTGAGTTTTCTGTTCTCCCAGTTCAATTGCTGCCGCAAGCGTCAGCAGTCGCGACTCAATTTCTTCCAGTTGGCTGGACGTAAGTTTGTTTTCCTCAGCGCGATCGCGTACTTGACTGTTTGAGAGATCGATCTCCGGAGGCTGATTAGTTTTTCTCGCCTGGAAAAATTCTGTTCTGGCCCCGGCCAGACGCTCTGTAAGTTCGTCGTAGAATTCAGTGAACTGATGTAGCGACTGTTGCCACTGCTCAGGATCGGGTGTCAATTGAACATCGGTAATCTGTTTTTCCAGATTCAATAGATCCTGATTGAGAAACTGGAACGGTTCCAGCAGCGTGTCATCTATCTGGACTTCAACATCAGGTGGAAGGCCCAGCTGAACCTTGAAATTATCGAGTTGTGTCAGGTAGGCACGCTCAAACTTAATTTTTCGACGTTTTGCCGTCACCAGGCTACTCTTGAGTTGTGTTACGTCGAGGGCTGTTGCCCGACCGGCTTCCGCCAGTTTCTCCAGGTCACTAATCAGGCTTTCGAGACTTTGAACATTGGTACCCTGATTGCGAAGACTCTGGAGATAGTAAAGTATCCAGTAAAATCCAACAGTCGGGCTTCGGGCTCCACGGATCAGAAATGCGAGTTCTCCTCCGCCAGCAGTACCTGGCAACGGGATGGCCTGTTCTCCGGTCAGAACTGTGACGTAAAAGTCCTTGCGGAATCGGGCAAAGGTGCGGATGCCGTACACAACGTTCCGCTCCGCCTGGGTCAGTTGCTCAAGGGCGATGTTACGCCCGGCACCGATCATCAGCGGTTGCACAATCGAATAAGCCAGTGTTGTCGCTGTACGAGCCTGATTCGGGCCGCCGGAAAACAGCCACAACGTACTGTTGGCGAGTTCGGCGACAATTTGTCCGCCAGCCGGCAGTAGTTTGCTGAGACCGGCCGTGGTCGGGCCAAGACGCAGATTACCGGCATCGTCGGGTTGATGTTCATAGGTCAATGCCGTACCGGGCTCCACACCGTCCAGATTGAGTGGCCGCACGTCAAAACGGTAGCGGTTCAGTGTCAGGGACAGAGCCCGAAGATACATGTCTTCCAGTTGCTCCTGGTATTCCCGGCTATGAATCAGCCCAAGTTCGATCGCCTCCTGAAAGCCCAGTTTTTCAATCTTTGGAAGAGAAAACGTAGGAGCCTGGAATGGATCACCGTCGAGGTAGGTCGGCCACATTGGGTTTTCGACGTGGACCAGATCGCCCGTTTCGTGCCAGCCTTTCCAGCCACGCATTCCGTAAACGGAATGCATATAAGGATGGACTGCCGGATCGTCCGGCGGCAGAGGGGGTGAGTCTGGATCGTATGGATCGTAGAAGCGACTGCGTTCGTCGGGCGTAATATTGACGCGCGGAGGTGTCCAGCGCGGATCGTCCATTTTTTCCGCAAGAATCTCGTATGAAAGTCGATCTGCGGCGAGACGGTATTTCTTACGTGTACAACCGGATCCGCACAGTGTCAGCAGCAGGAGAAGCGTGAACTGAAGCCTGATGTAATGTGATAACCGACTGCTGACGGATCCCATGAGATGCTGCACCACAGGCGCAAAGGTTATAAACGACGCCCTCCGATGAATATTCGGATTTTTCCGATCCGATCGTTAAGGCAATTTTGACGGGCTGGCGCCAATTGTCACAGGTAGAGTCTTTCGGTGTTCCAGTGGCCAGATGGCAAACGTATGCAGGAGAGCGACCCGAGGAGTCGTGGCCCGCGGCAAAGTGGCTGTGTCCGGCCCGTGAGAAGACACTATCCTAACCGCGGCCGACAGCAGGTAACGGGTTCAAAAGAACACGACGAAGTGCCGATAAAAAGACAGGACCGGCTGACGACAGGAAAGCCTCGGCATGACTACCGAATGAGGCCGGTCATCGGCAGAAATTGCCGCAAAAAACACAGGTTTTTCTTTGCTGCTGCTGCTCAGACCGGTCTTGATCCGGTTTGATCACGATCGATAGGATTCGGCTGTTTCCGAGTCGGTCCCGGATACTTGATTGGTGTGATGCGAATGTCCGCCGCGAAAATTTTTTCCAACTTTTTACGCTGTATGGACACATCAGTCGTGTCAACACAAACCGACAGGTTTCTCACTCAAGGTCACAGTGGTGCTGCAGATGCGGAGCATCAGCAGCATGTTGCGTCTGGTACGACCGGACGACTGGTGATCGTTTGCCTGCTGGTGATCGTGACAGGCTGTCAGGGTAAGGGACTGGTTACAGAGAATCCTGTCTTTTCAGATTTGCCGCCGCGGCGTTCGCTGGTCAACAATGCGACCACCGAACTCTCATCTGACAAAGGTGACACACTGAGTGTGACGCAGGTTGCGGTCCGCGATGCGGAACCGCTTCAGGGCA
Source organism: Fuerstiella sp. (assembly GCA_022447225.1). Classification (NCBI taxonomy): domain Bacteria; kingdom Pseudomonadati; phylum Planctomycetota; class Planctomycetia; order Planctomycetales; family Planctomycetaceae; genus Fuerstiella; species Fuerstiella sp. The sequence continues at coordinate 505,561 of JAKVAZ010000001.1, forward strand.
ATACTGTCGTTGCTGATATCAATGGACGTCCGTTGTTCGTTGACGATCTGATTGGCAGTATTCGGCTAACGCTCGAAGCCGACGACCGTTACACCGATCGACAGCGCCGTCAGTTCATGCTGCAGGAGTTGCAGCGAGGACTGGACCAGAGAATTGATGAAGAGATTGCTGTGCAGGCTTTAGAAGCCAAGGTCCCCGAGGAACAGCGAGAGGCAATGAAGGAGCACCTTGGCACAGCCTTTGAACAGTTTCTGGAAGCTCGCAGGACCGAGCTGATCCGTGAAGGAAAGATTTCATCCGGTGACGAACTTGATCAGTTTCTTGCTCAGGGTGGTATGTCGGTGGGGCAGCTGAGAGAAACGTTTTTCCGTATCCAAATGGTGAATGGGTACATTAAATCACTGACAGAGGCGACGGAGGGGCATTCACCCGACCGTCTCGAACTACTCGAATACTACCGCACGAACATCGATCAGTTTACACCGAATGAACGAGTGCGATGGCAGGAAATTCGTGTGAGTGTCAGCGCCCACGGCGGTCGGGAGCAGGCACGGCAGCGCATGATGCAAGTCCTCAATGCGATCAAGTCCGGAGAAAGTGAGTTCGCTGAACTGGCTCACATGTATTCGGATGCCTTTAGTGCCGAACAAAACGGCAATCGCGGTTGGTTGAATCGCGATTCCCTGCGGGACAAGAAGCTGGAAGAAATGCTGTTTAATCTCAAGAGTGGTGAGATGACTCGCGTTATGGAAGACGACAGATTCTTTTCGATCTACAGAGTTGCTCGACACGAATACGCCACGCCACGGCCGTTTTCCGTTGTCCAGTCCGAAATTGACGAGGCGATCAGGCGGGAACGGGCGACTGCTGCTAAGCAGACAATCATCGCAGACATGCGAGCTGAGGCCAGCGTTCGCACAATTTTCGATGACCATACAGAACTCCGGTAGGTTCAACCTGGATTGGTGTTTGGCTTTCTGGACCTGTCTGTTTCGGCGATGTTTGCGTTACTGGCCACGGTCGAACCGCCCGGTGAGACCCGCCGCGGACACGGGCCGGTGTCATTTGATTCGTCAGGGCAGATTACAGTGATCTCTGCCTGACCGGTGCAGTTGCTGATGGATCGCACGACGGCACCGGAAAGCCGGTCGGTCAGCATTTTCGTGTTCTGTCAATCGCGGGGTGTTCGGTGGCTCTGAGGGAATCTTTCAGCCATGTCGGACTGCTGACAGCCCGGGTTGTGACGACTTGACTGCCTGCTTAGAATTTCGAATCGAATTTTCGTGGAACTCGTTTCAAAGAACGCTGTTTCGGCCGTTGCCGCAGCAGTGGCCGGGAACCTTGGTTGCTGCACAGTCCATCGTGGTGCTTGGGTCGACCGGATCCATCGGCACCAGCTGTCTTGACGTGATTCGAAGTCACAGTGACTGCATGCGCGTTCACGGAATCACGGCATTTCGCAGCCGATCGCTGTTACTTGAGCAGTGTCGTGAGTTTCGGCCGCGCTGGGCAGTTCTGGGTGATCCTGAAGCAGGGCATACGGCGGAAGGGATTGGTGATACTCGTTTCTTGCAGGGAATGGAGCACGCCGACCGGCTGGTCCGGGAATCTGATGTTGATACGGTGATGTCTGCAATTGTCGGTGCTGCAGGGTTGTCTCCGACGTGGGCGGCCGTTGATGCCGGCAAGCGTGTTGCGGTGGCAAACAAGGAGGCATTGGTCGTCGCCGGTCCTATAATCACTGAGCGTGCCCGGGAGACGGGTGCCCGACTGCTTCCCGTCGACAGCGAGCACAGTGCCGTTTTTCAGGCACTTCAGGCTGGAAGAAAAGAGGATCTGCGGCGAATTATTCTTACAGCCAGCGGAGGTCCGTTTCGTGGATGGACACGGCGTCGAATGCAGGATGTCACTCCGGAGATGGCCCTGAACCATCCCACATGGGAAATGGGGCCAAAAATTACGGTTGATTCCGCCACTATGATGAATAAGGCACTGGAGATCATCGAAGCCCGTTGGTTGTTTGACGTGCCCGTCCACCAGATTTCGGTCGTCGTGCACCCGCAGTCAATCGTGCATTCGTTTGTGGAATACCAGGATGGCTCTGTCATTTCACAGATGTCACCACCAGACATGCGACTGCCGATTCAGTATGCTTTGACGTTTCCCGAACGAATTGAATGTCCAGGAACGGATACGAACTGGACTCAATCGATGAATCTGGAATTTGAGCCGCCGGATCTCGATGCGTTTCCTGCACTGCAGTTGGGATTCGATGCAGCTACGCGTGGAGGAACCTGTGGAGCTGTCCTGAATGCAGCCAATGAAATTGCAGTGAATCGTTTTCTGAATGCCGAAATTCGATTCGATCAGATCCCTCAACTGTGCAAAGAGGTTCTTTGCCACCATGATTTTGACTCGCGACCATCGCTGAAAGGCCTGGCGGCTGTGGATGCCTGGTCGCGAAAGGAAGCACAACGTTGGACAACATGATCGTTTCATCATTGATCACTCTGGCAGCCGGGGGCGTTTTCGGCAGTATCGGCAAAGCGCTGATGGTAGTGCTGGGACTGGGGCTGGTCATCTTCTTTCATGAACTTGGACATTTCGCCGTGGCGAAATGGTGCAATGTGCATGTCGAGCGATTCAGTATCGGCATCGGTCCGATTTTGTGGAGCCGTCAGAAGGGTGAAACGGAATACGCCCTGTCGGCGCTTCCTCTGGGCGGCTATGTCAAGATGTTGGGGCAGGATGATATGGACCCCAATCAAATGACCAGTGACGAAATCGCAGAGAATCCACGGGCGTACTCTGCGAAAAAAGTGTGGCAGCGAATGTTGATCATTTCTGCCGGTGTCATCATGAACATCATCACAGGCTTTGGCTTTTTTGCGATCGCCTACAATATGGGTGTTCATGAAGTACTGCCGGTAGTGGGACTGGCGGTTCCCGGCAGTCCCGCCTGGGAGGCCGGAATCAAACGTGGGGATCGGATTCGCGCGATCAATGGCGAAGAAGTCCACAGTTTCATCGACATCAAACAGTCGATCGTTCTTTCCAGTGGCCCGATAGAAATCGAGGGAACCACTGAAAACGGAGTGGACTACAAAAAAACGGTGACTCCCCGACAGGGAAAACAGTTTCGGCAGATCGGAGTCAATCCGGGCAAGTCACTGAGAATCTCACCGCAGGCCGGAAAAGACTATTCGATTGACATTACAGGTCTGCCTTCTGCGAGGGCTTCGGCACCGTTCAAACCCGGGGATCGGGTGGTTTCGCTCAACGGTGCCGAATTGAAGTCATGGCATCAGCTTTCGACATTGACTGCTCGTGATGCGGCTGATGATCTGGTTTATTCAGTCGAACGTACTGTCGGAGAAGAGAAGTCACTCAAAACACGAAGCGTCGACATCACCGTTCCTCCAGGTCAGCTGAGATCCATAGGCATTTGGATGCACATCGGTCCGGTCGAGTCGGTTCAGGCTGATTCTATTGCGGCGAATGCCCGGTTGCAGAAGGGGGACGTCATCCGAAAAGTTGATGACCTCGAAGTCGGAGTCGACATCGACCCGCTGCGCCTGCCAAATTATTTTGCAGAACGCGCCGGTACTATGGTGCGAATTTCAGTTGTTCGAAAGAAAGACGGTTCGGTTGGAGAGGTGGACGAGGAACTGACACTGGTGCCGGCCGATATTCCTGGCTGGTCTGAATTGCCGGTGACATTAACCGCGCCGTTGCCCATTCCTGCCATTGGTGCAGCGTTCGGGGTCAGTACAACCATTGCCAAAGTAATCGAAGGCAGCGAAGCAGCGGGGATCACGGATCCCGGCCAACTGAAGCCGGATCAGAAAATCACAAAAATTGTCCTTCCGTATAAAGAGGACGATGGACTGGGAACTGCCGGCGACGAAGCAGCCATTTTTGAACTGCCCGATGACTCGCAGGTCAACTGGGCACATATCTTCTACATGATTCAGCAGGCGCCCCTTCGGGACATTCGCATTCACATTGACGAATCCAGTGACTCTGCCAGTTTTTCTGTGTTGCTGCAGAAACAGGAATTTGAGGAGAACTGGTATCTGCCAATTCGCGGTATCCGGGGATTCGAAGATCTGTCTGAAAAACGGGTTGCCGACTCTACAGGACAAGCTGTTCAGCTGGGTGTTCGCCAGACTCGCAATTCCATTGTGAACATCTATATGACGCTTCGATCACTGGTTCGAGGTGACCTGTCTGCAAAGGCACTGAGCGGTCCGTTAGGCATTCTTAGTATCGGATATCAGGTGGCCGACAGCGGGCTGGCTCAACTGCTGACCTTTCTGGGTCTGCTGAGCATCAATCTGGCAGTGCTGAATTTTCTGCCAATTCCGATCCTCGACGGCGGACATATGGTGTTTTTGATCTGGGAAGGCGTCACACGACGGAAGCCAAGCCCGCGGGTGATTGGCCTGGCTCATGTTATCGGATTGTTCTTTATTATTTTTCTGTTTTGTTTTGTTATGTATCTGGACGTGGTTGTGCGGTTTCTGGGCTTCGGTGCCGATTAGAAGATCACACATACGTTTTCAGACCCGGGCGTTTTGTTCGAGGACCGAACAGAACTTTAAGCAGCCCGACGCGACCTGATTGTGATATCCGGCTGGCGAACAGGAATCATTTTTCCGACCAGGTTCTGCGACGGTTCCTGTTTCGACAATTGTTTCTTACGCCGTTCAATCACCAGCTTCAGTCGTTGTGTCTCGATACTTTGCAACGCATCCACCAGGTCGAGCGACTGTGAACAGAGCTCGATCACTCTGCTGCATTTTCCAGAGGCGTTCTGTTCAGTATTGTGCATCCCTGCGTCTGTACTGACGGAAGTCATGTGATTCGATCAATGGTCATGATCACCATCGTGACGGTGATCGTGGTCGTGGTCGTGTTGACGAGCATCTGCCGGTGACGTCGTTCCGGTGTCCTGTTGTTCCGGTAGTGTGCCGGATTCCTCGTCTTTCAGAAAGGCCGACTCTGCAGACCGCCAGACATCCCGCAACGGAACTCCGTTTCCTGCAGCGACCTTTGCACAATCCTCGAATTCGGGGGAAAATCGAGCTGCATGCCCGGTTTGCCAGGCTCGCTTGCCGCGCACGTTGCCCCACGGCGTGGCCACGGTGACAATATCCCGATACTGAGTACTCCGCTCCAGCAATTGTCGACGGATTCCAAGTGTCCCTGTTTCACGGAACAGAATGGATTCCATTGAATCTTCACTGCCGTGAGCTGCCAGAACGCTGAGGATGACACCAGGTCGATCTTTCTTCATCTGGACGGCTGTTACGTAGACATCCAGGGCCCCGGCCTGCATCAGGCGTTCGCGAGTGTATCCGATGGTTTCCGGTGTCACGTCGTCCAGATTGGTTTCCAGCAGCGATACCATTTCCATATTTGAGGTGCCAATCGCCTCACCTACGAATAACCTGAGAACATTGGCCCGCTGTTCAAACGTCATTGTTCCCGAACCGTATCCGATGTTTTCAATTGTCATGGCGGGCATCGGTCCAAATCGGTCGACCAGACAACTGACGATGGCAGCGCCGGTAGGAGTTGTGAGTTCTGCTTCAATGGGAACATTTTTCAGCGGAATTCCCTTAAGAATTTCTGCGGTACCGGGTGCGGGTACCGGACAGATGCCGTGATCGATATGTACAAAGCCGTGTCCCACCGGAACCGGGTCACAAATCACCAGGTCAGCGCCTAACAGATCGAAACCCACAGCTGCACCGACGATATCGACGATCGAATCCACCGCTCCCACTTCGTGGAAATGGACCTTCTCAACAGTGGAACCGTGTACGCGAGCTTCAGATTCGGCAATTTTCAGGAAAAGACGATCGGCGATTTGCCTCTGGCGTGTTGTGAGCTTTGCCTGATTCAGAATGTCGCGAATATCCGACATGTGTCGGTGAGCGTGTTGTTCGGGATGATCGACAAGCACCTGTGTTGCTCGAAATCCTCCCTTGATGACGGTTTCAATCCGCAGGCGAACATCCGGCAGATTCAGTGATTGGACTGCCGATTCGACTGCAGTACGATCGACACCGGCATCGATCAGAGCTGCCAGGGTCATATCCCCACTGATACCGGTCGCACATTCCAGCCAGGCCACTCGCATTGTTTCAGGTTCTTTCCACTTAGGCACTTTCAGACGATTCGAAGCGATTCAGTCTCTGACTGATTGAATCAACTCGTGTCCGCAGGTTAAGTCATTTTCCTGCCAGTTCCTTTGTACAGTGATTGACAGGTGTGGAACAGTCTGCAGGCTGGCGATTGAAAACTCCGAACTTGGCATGTAGCCTTGACGAAACATTGGTGACCGATTTTCCTGGAGTTGTTGCATGTCGTCGGAAACAAATCGAACAGAGCAGGAACGCAGTGTTCTGGCAGAAGCTCAGTCCCGAGGATCTCTGGCGACCCTGAGAGCCTTTGTTCGGCTGTCGGGTCCTGGATGGCTGCAGAGCGCAATCACACTGGGAGGCGGTTCGCTTGCCGGGGGGCTCTTCCTCGGAATTCTCGGCGGCACGAGCCTGTTGTGGCTGCAACTGGTAGCAATCGCCATGGGCGTGGTGATGTTGTCTGCCATCAGCTATGTGACTCTTTCCACAGGTGAACGACCGTTTCGAGCCATCCGGAACCATATCAATCCGGTACTTGCCTGGGGGTGGGTCCTGGCCACAATCGCGGCCAATATTATCTGGTGTATGCCACAGTTCAGTCTGTGTTTTGCCGCTCTGGAAAACAACCTGCTGCCTGATCAGACAGACGCTTTGGTTGTCAGTTTTTACGCCGATCAGGTTGAGGATCTCAAACGCGAAATGACTCCTGATCAACTTGAAACACTCACAAACAGTGCGCTGAGTGATCAGATTCAGGACAAAAATCGGTTTAAGTTTGCGGTCTCCGGCATGTTTCTGGTGATGGCCGGCATCGCTGTTTATCTCAACGGCCAGCGTGGCAAAGCAGCAAAGCTGTTCGACATTTTCCTGAAATGTCTGATCGGACTGATCGTGCTGTGCTTTGTGGGTGTGGTTTTCAAACTGACGCGCGGCGGCAGCCTCAACTGGTCAGAAATCGTCAGGGGATTTGTTCCAAATTTTTCTCAGTGGAATCAGCCGGCCGGAACCATTGCCGATCTGATAGGTGAATTGTCTGCTGATGCGCAGAAATTCTGGACAGCCAAAGTCGTCAGTGCTCAAAGCGGAGTGATGATCGCTGCTGCTGCGACGGCCGTTGGAATTAATATGACGTTCCTGATGCCTTACTCCCTGCTCAAACGTGGCTGGGATCGAAATTTTCGCGGACTGTCGAGATTCGATCTGGCCACTGGCATGGCAGTTCCCTATGTGCTCGTGACGAGTTGCATTGTGATTGCTGCGGCGACTCAGTTTCACGGCAAAGCCGATGAGAAATTTCTTAGCAGCGATCCGGCGATCATGCAGCAAAGTGTCCTGTTCGGTAAGACAACTGCAATGCTGAAGGAACGCGTGGTCGGTCCGGAAGCCTGGAGCAAACTGGCGAAGGCAGACCGGGGGACGCTGACCGACGAAGAACTTTTGCAGGTGGCTGCCTTGCCGGCAGCCGAAAAAAGAATCGCGTCCTCACTGACAAAACGTGGAGCTTTTGATCTTTCGAAAGCACTGGAACCGCTGTTGGGAAAGAGAACATCGGGTTACGTGTTCGGACTTGGGATTTTGGGAATGGGGTTTTCAACTATTATCATTCTGATGCTGATCAATGGATTTGCCTTCTGTGAAATCCTCGGCCGACCTCTGGGAGGCTGGCCGTACATCACGGGGTGTTTAATTGCCGGTGCCGTTGGAGCGTCATGGCCGTGGTTCTGGGACGGGCAGAGTAAGGTCTATCTTAGCATTGTGGCGTCCAGCTTTGGATCCATGCTGTTGCCCATCGCGTATGTGACATTTTTCCTGTTGATGAACAGCCCTCGTGTTCTGGGCGACGCGATGCCCCGAGGGTTCCGTCGCCTGATCTGGAATCTACTGATGGGGATATCTGTTCTGGGCGCGGTCGCGGCTGCCGGTAAAGCAATCTTTGATAAAGCATCCAATCCACAGACCGGGCCGGTGGTTATTACAGTGGCGGCGGGATTTGCGGTTGCTGTGATTGTGAGTCTGCTTGATGGGCGCCGATTCTCGAAACAAAAACAGAAGCAGCCGTGAGCAGGGCGACAGTGGCGACCCAGTCGATCCAGGGAGGTGTCACGGTCCACCGCCAGCCATTGTAACTGGGCAGGGTTGTTCCGTTTAGCAACTGATCCCAGCAGAGGATCAATGTACAACAGGTGACGAACAGAAACAGTGGCAGCAGTTTTTGCAGGTTCGACACGGCGAACCGCTTCAGCAGTCCGATTGCAGCGACGGCGATTGCCAGCAGAGCCCAGGTCATCTGCCAGCCACAAAAGACTCCGGTGAGCAGAAACAAACTTCTGACCGTCAGCGCCAGTGAACGGTTTTGTGACACCGTTCGAGCGGCGAGCCAGCCTGTCATCAGACCGGAGACTGCGCCAGCCAGGCCATCAATTGATCCAGGCAGACTGATTCCTGTGACCAGTACAGATCCACCCAGCCACGGTGGCAGCGTCCAGTCAATGCCCCAGAATCGATCGATCGTTTCCGGCAACGGGACAATAACATGAACCGGACGCAACTCCGGCCACAGTATACCGAGGATCAATCCCGCAGCGGCACCCAGAGCAACCAGACGATTGGGAGGTGCGTGACCGTCCAGACCAATCATGCACAATGCCAGCACCACGGTCAGATAGAACGTGTGCGCAATAAACCAGCCCAGTAACTCCCCGCGGCCCTGCTGAACGATCAGTTCAAATGTACTATATCCGTTTCCGATTCTGTCACTCAGGGGCAGATTTGCTGCATTGCTGCCCGTTTCCACAAAAAGAACGATGAGAAACAGAATGCCGACCGTGAATTCGATGAGCGGATATCGGGACGAAATGGGAACCTGGCAATAGCGGCACCGGCCTCGAAGTGTCAGCCAGCCCAAAATGGGGATGTTGTCGCGGGCGGTCAGTTCTGTTTCACAGAACGGACAGCGGGAACCTGGATGAGACAAGGCCTTTCCGGCCGGCATACGATAGATCACGACGTTCAGAAAACTGCCGATGCAGGAACCCAGTACAAAAATCCATAGTCCGGCCATCAATTCGTACAACTGATGTCTCAGGGAGTGCCACAGTTCCTCCGGACCGGAATGGTGGGTGATTTCAGCTGCCTGGGCGGCTTCCGTCAGCAGTATCCATGTCAGGAAACACAGTACAGAACCGGACACGAGTGCTTTGGACCTGCGAGAATATGTTCTCTGGGCAGAGTTCAGAAAGATATTCTGATCCTTTTTTCGTGTTACCATCTGCTAATTTTGTACCGGGACACTGAATGATTCAATGCAAACACCCTGGTAAAGCAGAACAGATGACATCGTGAATCAATGTGCAGAGTGTCGGGAATACAAGGCAACCTTGCCCGATATTGCACGCCAAAAACGGAATCTCCGCTACGAGCCGCACGTTGCAGCCGGTGGCGACGGAGCAGCCGGATCAACCCGTACGTCTGGTTTAACGTGTGCTGCTGAACGTGGCAGGCAGGATACGAACAGCACTTCATCCAACTACTGCTGCTCCAATGCTTTGTGTAATCTCAAGTGAATTTGATCCCGATAGAACAGGCATCACCAGGGGCATGCAGGCAATTTTGAGACTGCGTGCGGAGCACGGGCCGTTTGCCGTGTTCTCCGTGCCCTCTGACAAGGAAGACATGACAGTTCGAAGCCCTGGATGGCAGTGTTAACGTTCCATTTTTATTGCTTTGCTTCGTTGAAAACCATGTCGCCTGAAGAACTGCTGCAACAACTGGAAGAATACGAGTCGCGCAGAAAACGTAAAGATCGACGGCCAAAATGGCTGAAACACTTCATTCAGCGGGTAGCGGAGTTGTTTGAACCTTTGCGTGATGTTGCTCGGGTTGGATACGACTGCCGAATGGACGAACACGGCTGGCTCATCCGCATGTATCTTGGCACGACCGAGATTATCGGAGGTCCCAAAGACGGACAAATTGAACATGCCGGGTTCCGAATGGATATCCGGCAGCTGATTGAATCATTCGGCCGCATTGATCGACTGGAATGGTATTCGGTATCCAATGATGAACCCCATGAATTCGGCGGACAGCTTCGCTCACTGCTGAGTCTCGTGGGGACTGTGGATGACGGTCACAGAATTCAACTTGAACTGCTGGCCAGTCCGCCAAAGTACATACCATCCGGCGTGCACCGCACTGCAGATGACAGGATTCAAAATTAGTCACATGATCCACGATCATCGAAGGAAACAGGACTGCCTTCGATCGCTGACTCGCCGACAGGTGAAACGACAGCCAAAATTAGGGTGAACTGGGTCGGGCAACGGCACTTCGGAGAGAGTTTTCGGGATCTCAACGAAGTGCCGTTCTCTTCTTTGTGTCGTGCGGGACACCCAGGACTGGTTCTGCAGAGTGGCCGGACGGCCACGGAAACACGGCGGGACGACCCCGTGTTTGGTTATGTGTAGTCGTCTGCTTATGAACCGGACCTGTCCGGCATCACTTTGATTTTGATTTCTGCCTGCGGCGGTCAAATCGAATTGTCAGTTCCTTTTCAGTGAGTTCCCCGTCTCCGTCTGCATCAATGCGGTCGAATCGGGTCTTAAGCCGGTCGGGTGCCTCGTTGCGACTGATGCGACCGTCCTGGTTTTTGTCAAAACGCCGGAACCGCTCCAAAGGAACTGATCGACGCCCGTCTTTTCGCTGTTTTTTCGTCAACCGGTCTTTCTGTTTGCGAGTGCCTTTCATTTCGGAATCTCTGATGCGGCTGTCCTTTGGATCTTTCCGCATGGTCTTCGATTTTCCGCCGCGTTCCGTCATCTGAAAAAAGTCTTTGACTGAGATGGCGTTCTTTCCGGTCCGTTTCAGAAGTTTTTTAAAACGCTTTTTTCCAGGGGCAGGGACTTCATTCAGCGTGATCAGGCCGTCCCTGTTACGGTCGAGTCTTTCAGGGTTCAGTCGTTGTCGCTGACTTCGCTGGCGTCCGGCAGGCGTCTTTCGAGGCTGAGGATCGGTCAGTGCCTGGTTGAGTTCCTGCGACGTCAGACGTGCGTCTCCGTTGTTGTCTGCAACACGCAGTGCTCGCGCGAACCAGACTCGCTGAGGCTCGGCCACCTCACCTGAGACAATCACACCGTCGTGATTTCTGTCAAGAACTTCAAACAGTTCATTATTCACCGCAGGATTGCTCGCGACAGCCAGTAGTGTGGCAATCGCTCCAGATATAAAAGTCATCACCGGTTCCTCAATGGGTCAGCAGGCCTTGGAAATGAGTATCTGAAATTTTGAGTCGACACCGAGCGGTCCTGACAAAGCCACTTCAGGAGTGGTTGCCGGCGACCGCCGTTTCATGGTGGATGCGGTCAGGGTGGCGGGGTAGCCAGCAAACGAAAACACAGTACCGCAGTATCCCGACAGGCATCATTCTATTGATCTTAAACCATCGTCTGTCGGAAAAGTGTCGTTCTGATTGTCCGAACCGGGAAATTGTCTGCGAATCGGACGGATGCACATGTTTCCCGTGTCCGACGATTTGCGTCCGAACAGGCAACCTGCTGCAATCCGAACAGTAGATTGTGTTTCACAGCAAAGGCCTTTGTCCTGCCTGTCGCCGGGGTTTGTTCCCTGTACGCGGACATCTGTGCAACCTGACCCGGACCGAAAGAAGTCCCGGCACGCCGAAAAGTGTCTGCCGGGTTTGGTTGTGACCCCATCACTCTTTGAGCCCCGTTCCCATGAAATCAAATCCTGTCAAGGCGGCTCTCGCCGATGGTAAACCGCAAATCGGTACCTGGTTGTCTTTGCCGTCGGTGTTTTCTGCCCGGCTGATGGCCCGAGTCGGGTTTCCGTGGCTCACAGTGGATCTTGAACACAGCCCCACCAACTGGGAAACGGCATCTCTGATGTTTGCAGCGATTGCGGATGCGGGATGCGTTCCCCTCGCTCGTGTTCCACGAGGTGACCATGATCTGATCAAGCGGGTACTCGACGGAGGGGCTATGGGGATTGTCGTTCCTATGGTGGATACCGTCGAACAGGCAAAAACAGCCATCGCGGCGGCCAAATATCCGCCGACCGGGAACCGGTCAATTGGAGGAACAATCCCCGCGCTGAACTATCAGGCCACAGCCGGTGAGTATTATGACCGAGCCAACGATGAAACGATTGTGGTGCTGCAGACTGAATCTCCTGAGGGGATTGCCAACGCTGACGAGATTTATTCTCTGCCAGGCGTCGATGCAATTTTCGTCGGGCCAAACGACCTGTCCTGGCAGATGAAGGCTGCTGACGGAACCCCGCCGACGCCTGACGAATTTGAAGCCGCTCTGCAGAAAGTACTGTCGGCCGGAAAAAAATCAGGGACACCTGTGGGAATGCATACGAGGTCCGTTGAGGAAGTCGAGCAGCGAGTCAGCGAAGGCTGGCAGTTTTTGGCGATTAAAAGTGAATTGCGAATGATGGTGGAACAGGCTGACAGAGACGTGAGGGCACTGGGTCTGCAGGCGGCTGATGACTTGGCACGATACTGATCACATCGAGCCCTGATGAAATGTTCAACAGGGCTACAGAACGTACAGAGTGATGAACTGTCCCGTTTCATGAGAAACTGTGTGAAGCAGAACTGAGTTTTCTTTTTTCTCTGAGACGTCAGGATCTGACGAAGGCCCTGAAGTTCTGGCGTCTGTTCAGGATGAAGGAAGTGTCTGCGGGAATGGCGCTCAACCGGTCTTCGACGGTTCCTGGTGAAATCCGGCGATCAAAGATATGTCCGCAAACACGGATCTCTATGACAAAGAAATCTCCGGTCGGATTGTTGGAGCTGCCAAATCCTCTCTTCCTGTTGAGATCACGGAACGCTACCACGACCTGCTTTGCTGGATCGACAGTGTGCTCGATTCCAGCCTGCGTTTTGCTCGACCGGTCAGCGAATTCACCATGCAACGGCTCCCCGGGTATTACTCTGAGGGGTTTCTGAGTGCTTCCCGGGCCATCATCTGCAAACAGTGCCCTGCCGTCCCGCTGACAGAATTTGGTCTCCGAGACGATGCCCTGCCCTCGCCTTCGGACGCCGCCGGTTTTACGCTGAGAGATGTTTATTTTGTGACACATGAGTCGGTTGACGACGAGTCCACTCATTTCCATGAATTGATCCACGTTGTCCAGTGGCACATACTGGGAGACGAGTGTTTCTTTCACCTGTACGCCAGTGGACTGCTTTCTGCCGGCTATCGGTTAAGTCCACTCGAAGAAATTGCATATGATCTGCAGTCACGTTTTGATTCCGATGACGCAGAATTTGACGTGATCATGGAAGTGCGCAGACGCCTGGCGAATCTGTGTATGCCGTGAAAGCTGAATGGGTCCCGTTGCTCACTGTGAACGGCAGCCCTGCTGCGGAATGACCCGGCTTGTTTCCCTTCAGGCAGAATCTAACGAGATCAATATGAACCGATGTGGAACGGCGAGTCGGATGTTCATTCCTCAGGTTTGTGTCATCTGCATTCTGTTCGTGCTGACAGTCGCCACTGCGGACTGTCAGTTGGTAACGGGTGCAAACCATGATGATTCTGAAATTGATATCGGACTGGAAAACCAGCTGCTCTTTGACGACAGCCTGATTGAATCAAAGCAGGGTTTTCGGACAACGATGAATCCTGCAACCCGAACAGATCATCCGGTGCTGGAACCACAGAGAGAATGGGAGACGTACGGCTGCTTTGCTCCCACAGTGCTGGTCCGTGAGGGTGTGTACCATATGTGGTACGGTGCCACGGGAGAGGACAGCAAATCGCGACTTTGCTATGCGACTTCCGAAAACGGGATTCAGTGGCAACGAGCCGGTCTTCGGATGTACGCGTACAAGGGACGCAGAGAAACGAACATTGTCTTCCCTCATTACGGAAGTGTCTTTTTCGATCCTGCTGCCAAACCGGGGCAGAACTTCAAGATGATCGGCGGCTGGCGGGAAAAGTATCAGTACAGGAACGTATATGACGGCGGGGCCCGGTTTCGCTATGAGGATCCGCCGCCCGCCACATGGCATTACACGGCGGTTTCCGGTGCCTGCTCTCCCGACGGTATCCACTGGGCCGAATGCAGCCGCAACCCGATCATGCCCTGGTATACAGACACGAGAAACGTGGCTTTCCGGGACGACCGTACCGGAAAGTATGTGGCATACGTTCGCTGGAATGAACACTTTCGGATTGAGGACGGTGTCGTCAAGGGTTCGTTTGATTATCGAGCCATCGCGCGAGCCGAGAGTGACGATTTCGAAAATTTCCCCCCACCCGAGAAGATCATGGAACCGGACTTCAGTGATCCCGAGGATAAGGACCTTTGGGGCGGTGGTCTGTATGATTCGGCGGCGATGAAGTACCCGTTCGCTGCAAATGTCTATTTCATGTTTACCGCAGCGTACCACCATACGAGCGACACCCTGGACATCCAGCTTGCCGTGAGTCGCGACGGAAAGAGTTTTCACCGCTGGCACGAACCTTTTCTTCGACTGGGACGTGAAGGAACGTTTGATTCCTCCATGATTTATATGGGCGTGGGGATGCTGCCTGTCGGTGATGAAATCTGGATGTACTACGCCGGCTACGATAAGCTCCACGATCAGGCTCCGGTCGACAGTTATCGATCGGCGATCGGCCGTGTGAAGGTGCGGCGCGACGGCTTTGTTTCGCAGGATGCTCCGGCGGAAGGGGGCGTACTGACCACACGAGCCTTCAATCTGCAGGGGAACCGCCTGCTGGTGAATATGGATGCGAGTTCACGGGGCGGGCTTCGTGTCGAGATTCTGGATGAAGCAGGACGCGTGATTCCAGGCTTCAGTCGGGTAGACGCCGATCGTCTGGATCGAAACGATTTGCGTAAGGTTGTCACCTGGAAGGGCAATTCGGCACTGTCAACGCTGGATGGTCAAAAGGTCCGGCTTCGATTCATCGGCGAACGGGTCAAACTCTATGCATTCCGGTTCGTTGAGTAACGTGCTGAACGCCGATGAACGATCACGGAGTCTGTCGTTGGGTCGTGTCGACATTTGTTTGTCTCTGTCTCCTGTGATTTTGAGGCTGATAACAGGATGCGATCTGTCATTCGATAAAATATCTGAGATAGTTCTGAACAAAGCGGCGAGCCAGGACCCGATGGCCCGGTTATGGTGAGGATCCAGTCGCCGGCAGGTGACAGAATCGCTCAGTCAGGGTGGTTAGTTCTGAAAATTTGGTTTGTCATCATTCGCGGCAGGAAGATCGCAAAACAGGTCGCGGGTAATGCGCAAGGTTAAGTTTTTATTCTCTAATGAGTGGAACAGCTATGATTCGAGTATCTTTTCTTTCTGTGACATCGATCATCATGTTCAGCGTTCCGTGTTTGCTTGCGGCGGAACCTGAGATGCCCGAAACCGTTGCCGCAGGAGCAACTTTGACAGAGGTTTATGCTGCCGACCGGTTTTTCGAAGGGCCAACCTGGGACCAAAACGGACAGCGCCTGTATTTCACCTCGTTTGCTGATGCCAGTGCACAGGTCCTGCGTCTGGATGCGCCGGGACAGGTGACGGTCTGGATGGATCAGTCTGAAGGGGTCAACGGAACGTATCTCTCTGTAGACGGTCACTTCCTTGGAGCACAGGCACATGGTCACCGGGTTGTCAAATACGCTTTTGGATCGGAAGGCCCGGAGAACCCCAAGACGTTAGTCGCCAGCGACCTGTGGCACCAGCCGAACGACATCTGTCAGACCCCCAACGGTGATCTTTACTTTACCGACCCCGACTTTAATGAGCGGGAAACCAGCATTGTGTATAGATTCTCTCGCAAAGGTGAACTCAGCAAAGTTGTCACAGACATGCTGGTCCCCAACGGGGTGATTGCATCGAATGACGGAAAAACACTTTATGTGGGTGACAGCCATTTGAAACTGTGGCGATCGTATGCGATTCACACAGACGGGACTGTCGGTCCCGGAAAGGTCTTCTTCGACCCCGATACGGAAAATCGATCGTCACCCGACGGAATGTCGATCGACATTGACGGTAACCTGTATTTCACGGGACGGGGTGGCGTGTGGGTTGCCGGGCCGCAGGGCGGGTCACTGGGACTGATTCCGACTCCGGAATTCTGTTCCAATGTAACTTTCGGCGGGAGCGACGGAAAAATTTTGTACCTGACCTGCAACAAGAAGGTTTACAGTCTCCGGATGAGCGTGCGCGGCGGCCAGTTTGCAGAATAGAAGTTTCGGCTCCAGAAAGTGCGGGGCATCGTGGGTCAGGCCAGGATTTCCTGGATCACATGACCTTTCGGGACGACTTCATGAGGCCGGTCCAGTGAGTCGAAAATCTGTGTCGTGGGATCAACACCCAGCAGTCGATAAATCGTTGTGATCACGTCACCGGGAGTCACGGGATTCTCGGTTGGCGTGGCTCCGTAACGATCACTGGCTCCCAGTACGAATCCTTTTCGAATGCCGGCTCCGGCCAGCATGACGGTGTAGCACGAATTCCAGTGGTCTCTGCCGACACGGTCGTTGACCTTTGGAGATCGACCAAAGTCACCGAGGACTGCCACCAGGGTACGGTCCAGCAGGCCACGATCATCAAGATCCTGCAGCAGACTGCTGCACGCCGCATCGAACTCAGGCAGGAGTCTGTTTTTCAGGTTTTTGAAGTTGTTGCTGTGAGTGTCCCAGGTAGCATTGGCATGTTCGGCCCATGACAGGGTCACAAACCGCGTCCCGGCTTCAATCAAACGTCTGGCTAACAGAGTACTTTGTCCGTAAATGTTGCGGCCGTAACGAGCTCTCGTATCTGCGGATTCACGTTCAAGGTTGAAGGCCTGTTGAGCAGCATTCGAAGTCACCAGTTCAAAGACCTGATTTCGAAAGTCGTCAATGGCCGATACAGAAGGTTCATGTTTAATAGAGACGCCTCCGCCAAGACCCTGCAGCAATTGCGATCGATTTTTCATTCGTTCACTGGACACACCTGCTGGGAGTTGCAGATTGTCGACATGGAAATCGTTGCTGTTGGGGTTATTCAAAACCCAGAACGGGTCGTAAGTCTTTCCCATCAGGCCTGCCAAAAACCCTGGCTGCAGCGGACCATTTGCTCCTTCTTTTGTTTTGTAGGGTAACGCCACATAGGGAAGCGTGTGGTTTTCCGGCGGCCGTAGCCACGCCAGCACCGAACCTGGCGACGGCCGATCTGTGGGTTTGGCACCACCACCCAGCTCACCACGATCATGTCCGGTCAGGGCAGCGTAGACAGCGGCAGCATGCGAATTATTCACACTGTGATTCATCGATCGAATCAGGGTCGTGTGATGCATCTGCTGCGCCAAACGAGGCAGATGTTCGCTGAGCAGGACCCCTGGCAGTGATGATTCGACGGGCTGAAACTCCCCTCGGACCTCGCGTGGTCCGTCGGGTTTCATATCCCACATATCCAGGTGACTCGGACCGCCATTCAGGAACAGCAGGATACAGTTATCGGCGCGTGGCGGGACGGTCTGTTGTTTGATGCCGGCTGTGGCGAAACAGGGATTGAGCGCTGAAAGTCCGAAGGCACCCAGTTGCAGGGCATTACGGCGATTCAGGTGTTGAACAACACCGGATTGTTCAGGTCTCATGGTACGTCCCTTTCTCACGGGAACCACGGACAAAAGTCGCTCTTGCGTATTTGTGTTTGACTTATTTGGACTGCTGCAGGTCTGTTGTTTAAGACCTTCTGCGTCTGGGCACGATTCGAAACTGCGGCAGCCGTCCGGAGTTATTTAATGCTCGACCAATGTCTGTTGCTATTTCTAACCGACAATGCAGCATTTGTCACGATTCAATCTGAACCGTGACGGCAATCCACTCAGCCATCAGTCCGCTTCGCATTAAAAGCCACTCATCTTACGTGATGAGTTCTTCAATGAGCCGGGCGTCATACACATCGGTGAGTCGTTCGTCGCGACCATTATGGTGCCAGGTCAGCATTTCGTGGTCCAGACCCAGCAGATGCAGCATCGTGGCATGCAGATCGGCCGTCTGTGTTCTGTTTTCCACCGCACGATGACCGAAGTCGTCCGTAGCTCCGTAATGCTGACCGCCTTTGATTCCTCCACCGGCCAGCCACACACTGAATCCGTAGGGATGATGATCGCGTCCGAAGACTGCTCCTGGCTTTTGCTGCTCGGCTGTCGGAGTTCTGCCAAATTCTCCGCCCCAAAATACCAGTGTGGAGTCCAGCAGACCCCGCTGCCGGAGGTCTGTGAGTAAAGCGCCGACCGGCTGGTCGGTTTTCCGGCAACACTGTCGGGTACGTTTATTATTATCGGAATGAGTGTCCCACGGTTGCTGGTACATAAACAGGGACACAAAACGTACGCCGCGTTCCACCAGTCTGCGGGCCATCAGACACCGCGTGCCGTACGACTTGGTTGTTTCATGATCCAGGCCGTACAGACGCTGCGTGTGAGCGGTTTCCTGTGACAGGTCCAGGGCGTCTGTCGCGGCCAGTTGCATGCGGGCGGCGAGTTCAAAAGTTTCAATACGGGCGTCCAGTTCCTGTTCTCCAGGACGGTCTGCGAGGTGTCGTTGATTCAGTCGGCGCAGCAGTCGCATTCGGGTATCTTCGATCGCCGGGGAGCGTGACTGCTTCGGGTGCAGATTCGCGACCGGACTTCCCTGCTCGCGGAACGCGGTTCCCTGATAGTGAGGCGGCAGCCAGCCGTTTGACCAGTTGCGAATTCCGTCCACTGAATTACCATCGGGATCGGGCAGAGCAATGAAAGCCGGCAGGTTGCGATTCTCCGTTCCCAGTCCGTATGCGGACCAGGCTCCCAGTGTGGGCCGCCCTGGCACTGTCATGCCGGTTTGTGCCATCCAGATCGCCTGTTCATGATTTCGGTGTTCGGTAAACATCGAACGAATCACAGCAATCTCATCGGCGTGTTTGGCGACAGATGGCTGGATCTCTGAGAACTCCAGGCCGCTCTGCCCGTACCGTCGAAAACGAAACGGTGATCCCATCAGGTTTTTGGTGCGCTCTTCATCGTCGGCGACTTCATCCGGAGGAATCGTTCCGTCAAATCGATTAAGCACCGGTTTTGGATCCAGCAGATCCACATGGCTGGGTCCGCCGTGCATATACAGCTGAATCACGGCTTTGGCCGGCGCATTAAACTCAGGCACCACAGGGGACGCTGCGCGGGCTGCAGCAGTCGCTTCGTTGAGCAGTGTTCCCAGGGCCAGTCCACCGAACCCGGAGCCGAATCGATTCAGAGCATCTCGTCGTGATGTCCGGTTTAACCGTGTCATAACTACCGGCCTTTCGGCGGTTCTGTCTGTTGATTGGCTCCGGTGTTATTATGCCGATACGGGTACCACGGGGATACCCGGCAACCGTCAATTCAACCGATCTTTAATCCACATAGATGAATTCGCTGCAACTCATCAGCATATGGCAAAGATCGCCCAGTGCCTGCCTCCTCGCGGTATCTGCCAAATGCGATTTTGTTTGATCCTGTTCGCTGCGATACTGCAAAGTCAATTCGTTCAGGAATTGTGAGAGAAAAATTTGTTCATCGCTGCCAGGCTGACGCGAGTAGGCGATCAGACAGGCACCTCCGACGGGATCTTCGGGAAATTCCGCCAGAACCCGGTCGGCAAATGCGGCCGCCGCTCGCGAGAGGGTTTCACCGTTGAGCAGGGTCAGGGCCTGTGTTGATACTGTTGAAGTGCTTCGCTGCACGCAGTTGACGGACATCGTCGGCTGATCAAAGACCTGCAGCATTGAATCCGGATACAGGCGTCGGTTTTGCACGTAGATCGAGCGTCGATTTCTGTCCTGTCCGGCCGGAACAATCAATTTACCGTATTGCTCTCGGGGGATCTCCTGTGAGACCCCGTACAATTCTGTGTTCAGCATTCCGGATACTGCCAGAACGGAGTCACGCAGAGTTTCTGCGTCAAGTCGTTTTAATGTCTGCTGCCAGTACAATCGATTTTCAGGATCGGTCCGCTCGCCGGCTTTTCGATGTTCGGCGCTGACTCGCGAGTGCTGTCGCCAGGTTGCAGACGTCAGGATTAGTCGATGCAGATTCCTGATGCTCCAGCCGCTGCGTACAAATTCGGTTGCCAGCCAGTCAAGCAGTTCCGGATGAGACGGCGGGGACCCGGAAACTCCGAAATCATCCGGCGTGGCAACCAGTCCGGTTCCGAAATGGTGCATCCAGATGCGGTTGACGATGACTCGTGCCGTGAGCGGATGACGAGGCTGGGTGAGCCATCGGGCAAATGCCAGTCTTCTGCCGCTGGTTTTTGCATCTGGATTCGGGGCCGTCCATTCAAAAGCCTGGGGAGTTTCAAGTGAAGCAATCACGCCCGGTTCCACCAATGGTCCGGGAGTCAGTGCGTCACCTCGCAGAAGAACGGGAGTTTTCGATTCGCCCGGCACGTCGTACAGTGCACGCACTTCATCAAACCGCCAACGTCCACGTTCCTCGGCGTCTATCAGGGAATTGAGTCTGTCCAGCTGTTGTTTGTATTCATCATATTTGACGAGTGCGGTGTCCAGTTCACTGCCCTGCGGCCGGAGCCGCTCTTCATACTCTGCTGCAAGGTCCCCTTGAATGTCCGTCCGTTTATCTGCTGTTACGGCCAATGCAGCCCTGACCTCATCACGGACGTCAGTCGGCAGTTCAGCAAGTCGGTCTTCGAACAGCCGTTCAGCAAACGTTTTTTTCAGTTCCTGCAGATCTGAATGAAGTTTACTGACGTTTTGGTCGACTTCAGCATTCCTTGTTTCGGCTGCCTGTTTCTCTTTTTTGGACGCGACGGGCAGTCGCCGTTCCATTTGAGGAACCCAGTTGTCGGGTCGGTAGGCCGACATAAATACGGCCTGCATACGGTAGTAGTCGAGCTGTGGAATGGGATCAAACTTGTGGCTGTGGCAGCGGGCGCACTGTATAGTCAGTCCCATTGTTGATGAACAGACGATCTGCAGAGTGTCGAACAGCGTTGGATAAAAGTACTGTGAGGCGGCGTTCTTAATTTCTGAAAAATCAGGTCGGCTGGGGTCGGCGGCTGTTCGCAGGAATCCGGTAGCAGTGATGCCTTCGATCACCTCATCATTCAGCCGGTCCATCGATTCGAAAGCTGTCCAGTAGTCAGTGAGTTCGTCGCCGGCAATCTGTTCCTGCAGGAATCGGTCGTAAGGCTTGTCGCTGTTGAACGCACGGACAACGTAGTCTCGGTATTTCCAGGCAAGCGGGAGCTCGCGGTCTTCGTTGAGGATTCCGGCGGTCTCCGCAAAACCGGCGATGTCCAGCCAGTGTCTTGCCCAGCGTTCTCCGTAGTGAACACTGCAGAGCAACCTGTCGATCAATCGTTCATAAGCGTCAGGACTTTCATCGCTCATGAACTGTTCAACCTCGTCAGGAGACGGGGGAAGTCCGATGAGATCGAAAAAGACGCGACGCAGCAGGGTCAGACGGTCTGCTTCGGGTGCCGGCGTGAGTCGACTCAGCTGTAACTGCCTGAGCGTGAATGCATCGACAGGATTTCGAATGCGATGGTTCTCTGATACGGCGGGAATAGCAAAACGGTCGGGTGGACGAAACGACCAGTGTTCCACATGTGTCACCGCATCAGACTGATCGACGCTTGCCGCATTGCTCACGCCCTGTGCTCCATCATTAATCCATCTGCGGATGATTCCTTTTTCCTGAGCGGTCAGTTTTTGACCAACCGGTGGCATCTGTCCCGAGCTGATTTTTTCGTACAGCAGGCTGGATTCTGCCGCACGAATTCGCAGAGCAGCACCCGATATTCCGCCCGTCAGCAGTGAAGACGGACTGGTGAGATTCAGTCCTGCTTTGGGTTCTACACCGGCATGGCATCGAATACATCTGGATCGGAAGATCGGCAGGACGTCCTGATCGAACGTCAGTGGCTGTTTCCCGTCCTCCGCGACGAGATTCGGTGACAGCAGTACCAGTGTCAGTACGCCTGCTGTTCGCATGAATTTGAGAAGTATGACTCTCATCGAACGATTACGAGCTGAGTAAACAGGCTGCATCCGGATACGGCATACTTCACTTAGTGTACCGCAAGCCGAACAGGGGTCGCCATCGTATTCGGACGCCAACGATTTTGTTTCTGCTGAATTCGTATGACGATTGTGTATCAGGAAATTTGATGTTGCCGGACGAGATCCCAGTCCACGTCGACCCCCAGTCCCGGTCTGTCTGACAGAGTGGTGAATGGTCCGTCGATAATCAGAGGATCCCGGACAACTGAAAATTCGTGATACGAAGGTCCCAGACAATCGCCGGGGATCGATTCAATCTGCACATTTGGAGTCGACACAACAAAGTGCATCATGGCGGCTGCGCCAACATCCCACTCCAGATTGGAACCGATTGTGCAGGGGATGTTGTGTTCTTCTGCCAGGCAGGCCATTGCATGTGCCCGCTGAATACCTCCCTGTTTACCGGGGTACAGCGTTACGGCATCACAGCAGTTGTGCAGGATCAGTTCCTGCAGCTGCACCTCGTCAAAACAGCTTTCATCGGCCAGGATCCTGATGCCCAGATCAGAACGTAAATTGCTCAGTTGTGTGTAGTTGCCGCGACACAGCGGCTGTTCGACCAGGGCAATGTTGCAATCTGTCATCTGTTTCAGGCATGCACGCGCTGACGGATCAGCCCATCCTCCATTAGCGTCAATTGTGAGTTCTATGTCCGGACCAATTGCCTGGCGGACTGCCTGGACTCGAGCCACGTCCTGCTCATCGCCTGTACCAACTTTAACTTTGATTGTCTGAAATCCTGCCTTGACCCGCTGTGTCGCTCGTTCGGCTGCGATCTCCGGTGAATAAGCTCCCAAAGAAAACCGGTTACGTATGCTTAGCGGTCGAACTGCACCCCCGAACAACTCATAGACCGGCTTGTTTTCCTCCTGACCGACCGCATCCCAGCAGGCCATTTCGATGGCAGATTTTGCGAACCAATTTCCCACAGCAACCGCATCCATGCGACCCATGATTGCGGAGATGTCACGCGGATTACATTCTTCCACAATACCAGCAAAGGTGTTTTTGATGATCGCAGCTGCTCCCCAGACGGTTTCACCACTCCAGCCGGCTGTCACGGTCGCTTCACCGGCGGCCGTGATGCCGTTGTCCGTTTGTAGTCTGACCAGAACAAATTCTGAGACATCATGACGCCCCAGAGCCGAAATCATGCGATAATCCGGCTTGAGCGGAATTCGAACGGGGATGGCTTCAATACGCGAAATTTTCATTTGTTACATATCCCCACTAAGTCTTATTCGGCTGCTGCGCCAAGAGTACCGAAAATCCATCGCAGCGACACGGCACCGGTTCGCCAAAGTTTGTCACTTTACATTGGACCGCTGCAGCCGGCCGTGGTCCGGATGGACCCGCTGACGCGTGTTGTATCTCTGCTATTTTGATTGTCTTGCGTCAACGATTGGAGTGCACTATCGTCAGAGTCGGAATTTGTCAGCACCTCTCAGGTGCATCATTCACATTGGCTGTCGATCGACGGTCTTCCCTGAAAAATCCGACTTCGTTCCGCGAACGTTTTGTTGTTATTTGAATCCACCAGGATTTCAATCAATGGATTCCGCGACCGTCTTCCGTCCTCTGATACGTCCACCCACGGCGCTTCTGGACGATGGTATGAGTATGAGTACAGGTGAGACGTTTCGACTGCGTGCTGACATTACAACGGTCGGTCGAGCCGGGGCGGATATTAACAGTGCCGCACGACATGCAGATATCCAGTCAGCATTATTCGTCGTCAGTTAGAAGGCGAGTGGCAATGGTATCTCCGAGATCTCGACAGCAAAAACGGAACGTTTCTCAGAGTCTTCAAATGTTCTGTTGGGGCGCAAACAACCGTTCTGATAGGAGCGTATCGATAACAATACATTACTTCCTTCTTCGCAACAGCAGCCTCGGACCAACCCGGGTTCATTACTCGACATTATAATTCGTCATCCTAATGTGGTTTCCCGGGTACCGGTTTTTCTGTAACACTCTTAGGTGATCGGTTTCTTCGGATCGTATGAAGTCTTCAATGAAAAATCGGCCAGTGTGAAGTTCTGGGGACGAACACTGTCAGATTCACTTAAGTCGTTCGGTTGCATGCAAAAACCTGAAATTCAAGAGATTCGGGTTTGTGCATTGGACCAGATGGGAAATATATATGTCAGAACCATTCGTCTATCTCAACGGAGAATTCGTCCCTGCATCGCAGGCTCATATCGCAATTTACGATGCCTCCGTTGTCCTGGGTGCAACCGTCACGGATATGACTCGGACGTTCGGTAAGGTTCCGTTTCGACTGGAAGATCACGTCGCCAGATTCTATCGGTCATGCCGGTACGCTCGAATCTCACCAACGATCACCGCGGCAGAGACAACCGAAATCGCTCAGGAACTGATTCGTCGGAATTCTGAACTCCTTCACCCGCACCAGGATCTGGCACTGGTGAAGTTCATCAGTCCCGGAGAACTACGTGTCTATACGGGTGCGGCGGGCCGGGCCGGAGATATGCCCCCAACGTACTGCATGCATACGTTTCCACTCCCGTTTAATTTTTGGCGGCACTACTTCACTGAGGGTGTGCATGTTGTGACACCATCAGTTCGGCACGTCCCGCCACAGTGCGTCGATCCAAAGATCAAATGTCGAAGTCGTATGCACTGGTGGCTTGCGGATCAGGAAACACGCCTCGTTGATCCGAATGCAATCAGCCTGTGTCTGGATCTTGACGGAAACGTCACCGAAACCTCCGGTTCCAATTTTCTGATCTATACGGGCGATGAAATCGTGAGTCCAGGCCGCCGAAATGTCCTGCGCGGAGTCAGTGTACAAACGGTCTCGGAGTTGTGTCAGGAACTGAATGTTTCGTTCGTGGAACGTGATTTCCAGATCCATGATGTCATCAACGCACGCGAAGCATTTCTTGCCAGCACTCCGTACTGTCTGGCTCCGGTGACACAGGTGAACGGGATCCCTGTTGGAAACGGTCAACCTGGTACGATGCTTCACCGTTTGCTGGATCGGTGGAGCCAGCGTGTGGGAGTTAACATCATCGAACAAATAACATCTACAGCACACGAGGCGGAGGCAGCGCGATGAATCGAGGACCGGACCGCAGGAGATGGATTGTTGCCTGTATGATTGTTCTGGCAGGCCGGAACTACGGTCACGTGATGGCTGACGACACAAAGCCCGATCTGGACATCATCGACTGCCACACTCATTTTTATGACCCGACTCGCCCGGAAGGCATTCCCTGGCCTGGAAAAGGATCGTCTCTCTATCGAACCGTTCTGCCAAAACATTTGCGCACTTTGAAGCATTTTCGCAGGGTGACCGGGACTGTCATCGTCGAAGCCAGCCCGCGTGTTGAGGACAATGCATGGCTGCTGGACGTAGCCAGGGATGATCCGTTCGTCGTTGGAATTGTCGGCAATCTGACGCCCGGTACACCGGAATTTGCGAATCAACTCAATCGATTTGCGGCCAATGAGCTGTTCCGGGGTATTCGAGTGTCATCCGGTTTGGTGCGGGAATTGATGGCAGAGAGCGATGTGACAGATCTAAAACTTCTGGCCGATCACGATCTGGCGCTGGATGTCAACGGCGGCCCCGACACACCGGCTGTGGTTGCAGAACTCGCTGCCCGTCTGCCCGAACTGCGGATCGTTCAGAATCACATTGGCAACGTTGCCATTACGTCTGCGTCGCCTCCTCGGGAGTGGCAGCAGGGGATTGAAGCTGCGGCAAAGCATCCCAATGTCTTCTGCAAGATTTCAGCACTTGTGGAAGGTGCGGCCCGTGACGGGAAAACGGCGCCGGTTGATCTGACATTTTACAGGCCGTATATCGATGTGGTCTGGAACGCGTTTGGCGATGATCGGGTCATTTACGGGAGTAACTGGCCGGTTTCAGAGTACGCGGCAGATTATCAAACCCTGCAGCGCCTCGTGATGGAATATGCGGCGGAAAAAGGCGACGAAGCCACCGCCAAATTTTTCTCACTGAATGCCGGACGCGCCTACAAATGGATCGAACGAACGGGACGTCGCTGATTTCTTCTCCATTGATTGTACCTGTCCTGCATACGTCACCATGCACACACTCGATTACATCACCATTGTTTTGTACCTGCTGTTGGTGCTCGGTCTGGGACTTGCCTTCCGACAGAATCAGTCGCGGCGGGAGTTCTTTGTAGCGAGCGGGTCGATGGGCTGGCTGCCTGTCGGGCTAAGTGTCATGGCGACGCTGTTCTCTTCCAACAGTTTCGTATTTTACCCTTCAGCAGCTTTTGGTAACAGTTTGCGGATTGGTCTCTCGCTGATCGCGTTTTCACTGATGATTCCGGTGGTGATCTGGGTGTTCATCCCGGCATATGCCCGACTTAAAGTGGAAACGGCATACGAATATCTGGAGCTGCGGTTTCACGTATCCGTTCGCACGCTTGCCAGCGGACTGTTCGTGCTGTTGCGGATCGGCTGGATGGCTTCGGCGACTTATGCGGCATCTTTGGTCGTCTCGAGTGTGATGGGAGTTCCCGAGACGGCCGTGATTATTGGCCTCGGAGTGGTGTCCATCGGTTACACAATGCTTGGTGGACTGCGAGCTGTGATGTGGACCGATGTGATTCAGTTCTTTGTGTTCGCCGCCACGATCCTGCTGACACTGGGTCTGATTCTGAACCTGACCGATTCCGGCATTGATGAGATCGTGGATTCCTACTTTGACGGGCGTGATGGTCTGATTATTGATTTTTCGCCGTCCATGGTTTTGCCCTACGGCAGCTGGGTGATGTTGATTGGCGTGTTTCTGGAGGGACTTTCGGCCTATGGTGTCGACCAGGTTGCGGTTCAGCGTTTTCTTTCTTCGCGATCAGAGCGAGCGTCACAACTGGGAGCTGCGATGAGTCTGGCCGCCACGTGGATCGTGGTTCCCGGTTTATTGATGATCGGCGTTGGGCTCTATTCCTGGTTCACTCAGCATCCGGCCGAACTGGGAGAAGGAACACTGTCCGAAATTCTGGCTGGTGATTCCAAAATTGCGGATCACGCCATGCCCGAATTTGTGCGTCTTCATTTTCCACCTGGGTTAGCGGGTTTGTTTCTTGCGGCATTGATGGCGGCCATCATGTCGAGTATCGATTCGGGAGTTCATTCCGTCACCACCGCACTGATAGTGGATTTTCGAGACAGACTGTTACCCGAACTTCGTCCAAAAGATGATGGTACTGAGGTGCTGTGGATTCGAATTTTGGTGGTTGTTGTCGGAACCATGGCCATTACGCTCGCCTGTTATGTGGAGCCGCTTGGCGACGTGTTTGATATCGGAAAGAAACTGACGGCTGCTTTTGGCGGACCACTGCTGGCGATCTTTATTCTGGCTCTGTTTTCCCGTCGAGCGACTTCACTCGCGGTGTTAGTCAGTGTTTCGCTGTCCACCACACTGACGTTGTACCTGATGTCCACACAGGATTGGTTTTCCGTTTGGTACTGGCCGATTGGGTTTAGCACCACACTGATTCTGGGATACATCATGAGCTTTGCACAAACCGCCAGACCTACCGAATACACGTTCTCTCAGATCATCCGCAATCACCCCGGACGTTGAACTGTTCTGAACGAACGGTTTGGTCCTCAGCGGAGCCAGGGACAGAAAAGTGCGGCGGCCGGGCGGCAGTAGATGCCTCTGGTTTGATTTCTGATTCAGGACCGCAGGACGAATATCTTTTGCGGGCCTGACAATACCAGGAGCTCCACAGCGCGGTGTCTTCCGCGTCAGGATCGTCATGTGACAGGTTGAGTGATCCGCTGGTCCGTTTGAAAGAGTGGGCCATGTTTTCTCAACGGCCACCGACATCTTCCGGACTTTAGTCGGCACTCAGACGGCCGCCGGGCTGATGTCCCGGGAGAATTTCGCTGAGAGTTCGGTGAATGACTTCCCGTCGTCTCTGACAATATTCAAACGCTGACAGCGACAGCAATTCGATGTATGGTGGCTGGGTGTGACAAATGAGTCACGACCGATTTAGTACTATAGAAATCCGACTGCCGCGCTGACAACAGCCACGAAAACATATCAGTGAAAGGTGTTGTGAAGCGGGACTCTGTGAGCCCATTCAATATTAATTTGCGAAGCTGGCCGGGGCGTTCCAAAACATTTGCATTGTTTCTCTTGAGCAAAATAGATACAGCCGGTCCTGATACCACAGGGCGAATTCAAGCGAACCGGCATGTAGTTCACCGGAATTCACCAGTGATACGATGTCTGCTCCGCCGATGGCCGGTGCGTACCGAGTTGGATTGGCTTCGAATCGATCTCGAGCGATCGCGGAACTGAAGTGATATGTGTTAGGTCCAAACCTGGATTCATGAGACACGGAACCTTCCGTCAGCTGTTTTGCTTCTCGCAACTGGACCGGACAGAAACCCATGAAACCGGTCATGTGTCGGCGGGCTTCAATTTTTTCACGTCGGGACTGTTGTTCGTCCGATGACTCACCGACACTCAGAGCGTGTTGTTGCCAGACATCAAATGGATGTTCTTCGGCGACGTCTGCTTGCAGGTGGGGGGCTTCAGCTGTTATGTGTTCTGTTTCTGCGACGTTGGTTGTTTCCTGCAACTCCTCATCATCTGTTTCATTCCGCATTTGGAACGGATTGTCGAATTCTTCTTCAGAATATAATCGCACACCGGTAAAGGGATTCCGATGCTGTTCTGTCGATGAAACTTCCTGTTCCTCTTCTGTTGCAGGCTGCTTCGATGTTGACTGTTCTGCTGGAAACGCGTCCTGATCGGGGACCGTCGGTGTTTCATCGACAGTATCCAGATCCACATCCCAATCCAGATTGGGAATATCCTGGGAAACGGAGTCGGCCGTTTCGAACGGATTTACAAATTCGTCGGGTGGAAGTTTGTCGATGGGGGGAGCGGCAGGACGGATTGTGTCCGGAGTCTTCGGCTGAGACGCCGGACGGACGAGAACGGCTGGTTGATTTCCGGTGACTGCACGCGACAGCTGTCCC
Organism: Fuerstiella sp.; assembly: GCA_022447225.1. NCBI lineage: Bacteria > Pseudomonadati > Planctomycetota > Planctomycetia > Planctomycetales > Planctomycetaceae > Fuerstiella > Fuerstiella sp. Next base: position 534,790 of record JAKVAZ010000001.1, read on the forward strand.
GGGACGGGTTGTATTGCGGGATTACGCTTGTGCGGTCCTGACGCACGATCCTGTCGCGAAACAATGGGCGTAGTTTTCTGTGCCCCGGTTTTGTTGCGGCGAAAACGGCCAAAAATCCTGGGCAGCAGGCCCTTTTTCCTCACAGCGGTTACTGATTTGGACTGAGACGGAGTTAATGTGTCTTTGCTGATGACTTTGGAAATTTGACCGAAGTGTTCCGGTTCCGAATTTGGAACATCGTTGGAAACCGGTTCAGTACGTTCGAACGGATTTGCAAATCCGTTGGGTGAAATTCTGTCGACGGGAGTCGTCGCGGGGCGAGTTTTGCCTGAAGTATTCGGCTGAGATTTCGGACGGACGAGCCGAGCCGTCTGTTTTTGGGCGATCGCACGCGACTGTTGTTTCGGGACAGGTTGTGCTGTCCGACTGCGATTGCGCGGAGTTGACTGAGCGTGCCTGGGATCAACGGACCCAGCATTCTGTGTCACAGTTTTGTCGCGGCGAAAGCGGCTGAAAATCCCGGGCAGCAGTCGCTTTATCCTGGCAGGGGCTGTTGACTTCGATTCTGCCGGCGGCAACGTGCCCTTGTTGGATACCGAGCGAATTATGGCATCAGGCTTCTGGATGTCTTTGGAAACAGATTCCCCAGGTTGGAACAGGTCCACAATTCCTTCCGCCGGAATCATATTTTCGCCTGGACTTGAGGGGTGACCTGTATTTGGTGTCTTTGGTTGAGATACCGGGCGGACGAGACCGGTCGGATGATTGCTGGTGACCGCACGCGACTGTGATTGCGGGACAGACTGTGATGTGTGCTTGGGCGGGGCTAATGCATGAGCGTCGCCGTGGACAACAGGCGGAGCTTGCTGAGCCGCGGTTTTGTTACGGCGAAAACGGCCGAAATTTCCGGGGATCGCTCGTTTTTCCATAGCTGGTGCAGGGGATGTTGCTTCGCGTTTTTTGACTCGGTCCATCCTTGGCGTCTTCGCATATGGAAGATCAGCCATCTTCATGGAAGGCATCTCCACGCCGGATTCCCTGAACAGTTTTTGCAACTCCCTGTTGACGGACGATGTTCCGGACGACCTTGAGGGTGACGTTTGCCCATGAACGGCGACCGGAGAGGCAGCCTTGTCGGTACCATAGACGTAGCCGGTGGAAAGACTCACGACAGTCATTGTAAAGATACACAGTCTGCGTGCGTCGCGGAAATAAACACAGGGTTTGATCATGATCTGATTCTCTGTCGTCCGTGAACGTTCAAGTCATGGCCGCACCGGGTTCGTGAGCGGCAATAACGTGGAGTTGGCAGCGATTCTTGAAATCGGGCTGTCACACGGTGTACCTATCGACAGTTCCGATTGTTCGGATACTCGGGCAAGTAACGGTTTTTGCCTCTGTATAAAGGAGAATACGTGCAGGAACTGCATAATCTGAATACCCGGCAGACTTGAACCGAACCCCCTGTTTTCACAAAGTCCGCAGTGACAAGTCACTGAACGCGTATTCAAAAAGAGTGAATCGATGAATCGAGATAACACAGTTTCAGCAGGAGAATCGGCGACGATGTCCGGCGGAACCATCGTGGTCAGGGTCGAATCAGATCGGTCGCACGCCCGCAGAAATCTGGGAAGTCTGATTCTGTTAGGGTTGTTGGCGGCTTCCGTGATGATGAACCTCGCATTGATTGCCGGATCGGCAGTGAGTGACTCGTCACTGAACACTGTGCGGCAGGTTCATCGTGACGGCAGTCTTGACTCGCAGAACAAAATAGCGGTCATTCGGTTTTCCGGCACGATTATGCCTCCGTTCACCGATCGATGGATTAAGCAGATACGTCACGCTGCTGAGGACGACGTGGTTCAGGGAGTGTTACTGGAAATTGACAGTCCAGGCGGCCTGGTCGCTGACAGTCATCAGATCTACCACGAATTACAGAAACTGCGGGTCATCAAACCTGTTTATGTTGCCATGAAACGGATGGCAGCGTCAGGTGGATATTATGTTGCGATGGGGGCGGGCCCGGACGGTCTGGTCTTTGCGGAACCTACCACCTGGACCGGTTCGATTGGTGTCATTCTCCCTCGATACAACGCCGCTGAACTGGCGTCGAATTTAGGCGTTAAAACCGAGCCACTGGTGACCGGACCACTCAAGGGCAGTTTAAGTCCGTTTCGGGATCTGCGGGAAGATGAACGAGTGGTTTGGGAAACCATCATTGATGATTCCTTCCGGCGATTTATTGCAGTGATTGCTGACAACCGAAAGAGTCTCGATACGGAATCTGTCAAAAAACTGGCGACCGGTCAGGTGTATACCACGACTCAGGCTATACAGAACGGACTGGTGGATGAAACGGGATTCGTGGATGATGCGATTACTGCACTGGCGGAATCACTGAATCTCGCTGACTATGAAGTTGTCGACTACACGTCGCCGACGGGACTGATTGAAGTCTTACTTGGCAGTCAGGAATCACCGCCCGGCATTCTGGACCGATTGCTGCAAGCGGGGGTACCGCGAGCGTTCTACTATTGCTCCTGGAATCCCGTGATTCCGGTGCGTCGTTAGTCCATTCTCGGCAGACTGGAGACGCGTATCCAGGTACGAGCTGTTCATTGAATAAAGGGTCTGTGGACGTGACTCAGTCGGCTGACACTGAAATTGACAGAATTATTTCGGCCGGACGAATCAGCTTCCGACATCATGGTCCTCTTCAGCCAGTCGTGTGGCTGAGTCTTCTGTCGATGTCGCTCCTGTGGTTGTGTTTCACTCCATTGGAATTTGCCGCAGCTGCATGGATATCACTTACACCGGCCTGTGTTCTTCTCCGTACACCCGTACTCTCGCGTCGGCAGTATGCTGTTATAACTGTCTGTGGCTGGATCTGGGCACTTTGCACCCTGCAATGGATGCGACTTGGTGACCCGACAATGTATCCGGCGCTGCTTGCAATGGCGTTCTATGTGGGACTCTACATTCCCGCATTCATTGGTGTCAGTCACAGGCTGATCCGACACCGATTTCCGCTGTGGCTGACTGTTCCGATTGTCTGGACGTCACTGGAGTTTCTGCGGGCGCGGCTGATGACCGGGTTCGGATGGTATTTTCTGGGACATTCACAGTATCGCTGGATCGAACTGATTCAGATTGCAGACATTACCGGTGTGTACGGGATCTCTTTTCTCACGGCAATGTCATCGGCCGTACTGGCAGAATTCATTCCGGAATCCTCATTCGCAAAGCCCGGATTCGAAACTCCGAAATTGATGTCCGCAGGACAGCGACTGTCTGCAGCCGCGACCTGTGCACTGCTGGTTGGTATGTGTGTGGTTTACGGCTGGCAGCGCAAGCAGTCACTGGATGTCACCCACGGTCCTGTTGTTGCGTTGGTTCAGGGGTATTTTCCGCCCGACGTCAAACATGATCCGAACCGGGCGCAGGAACTGATTAACACACACGATCTGTTGTCACGTCGCGCGGGTGAACTCCAGCCCGACCTGATCGTATGGCCGGAAACAATGTGGCCGGTTCCCGACTGGAACGAAGATCCGCGTCTTACGGATGAACAGGTGAAACAGTTCCTTGAGACGATGCTGCACGTCCCTCCGGAACGAAGTGCCGAAGCTCTTCTGTTCTATCGGAGGCTCAGCGTCCGAGAAAGTCTTGTTAACCGCAGCCAGGAGATCGGAACTCCTATGTTATTCGGGATCCAGACGCTCGACGTCTCAGCGTCCGGAATAAAAAATTATAACTCTGCTGCGTTTGTGCGGCCGGACCTGGGTTATATGGGGCGCTACGACAAGATGCACTGTGTCATCTTTGGCGAATATACGCCGTTGAAGTCGATCGTTCCGTTTCTGGCAGACCTTCGACCACCCGGGATGCCGGAACTGGATGCCGGAATGGCACCGCAGATTTTTGAATCCGGCGGCGTCCGTTATGCGCCGGTTATCTGCTTTGAAGACACGGTGCCTCGTGTGGTTCGACGCATTGTTAATCATCATGAAGATTCAGCGGTTCGTCCCGATGTTTTGGTGAATATGACGAACGACGGCTGGTTTCGCGGATCCAGTGAACTGGATCAGCATTTGATAACATCCTCGTTTCGCTGTGTGGAAACGCGACGACCGATGGTGCGGGCGGTTAATGGAGGGATTTCTGCATTCATCGATTCCAGTGGCCGAATTCGCGATCCGGAACATTTTCTGATCATGACATCGTCCAAAGGGATCGATGGAGAATTCAAACAGGTCGACAGCATGATCGATGAGGACACGGGACGCTGGTTTCGTGAGTGTTCCGGAGTACTGACGGGGCAGTTACCACTGGACGGTCGACACTCGATTTATTTGCAGTATGGAGACTGGTTCGCCATGCTGTGCAGTGGCTTGGTACTGGCTCTGTGCATCCGCAGTTTTGTGAAACCCCGTAACCCGAATAGGGAGATGAATCCATGAAGCTCCTCTTGCCAGTCGTTTTATGTTTGCCGACCGGTTGTATGGACGGGTCGGTGTCGACGGATTCCTCCCGCAGTGAGAAGCCGCTTCGGGTTAAGACGACCGATAATATCGGTGAGTTCAAAGGTGACAAACGAGTGGTTGAGCCTAAGGTGAAGGCCACGAATCCGATCACGGCGCCGCTGCAGGCTTACGAGCCGATGAAACAGCGAATTGCCGGTTTGGGTATCGAGCACGCTGTGAATCTGTTTCATGCTTTGGAGGGGCGTTATCCGAAAGATCATGAAGAGTTTATGCAGCGGATCATCAAAGAGAACAATATGCAGCTGCCCGAACCGGCCAGAGGGTTCAGTTACGAATATGATGTCCAAAACCACAAATTGGTTGTGGTCAAAGACGCCGAGGATTGACCGGTAGCCGACTAAGACAAATAACCAACGCCCAGCGACGACTGAGCACACGGGCCCTGTAGCGTCTGTTCCGGTGTCCACTTGCCGAATTGAACAGGAATTTTGGGCCCTTTTTTGCAAATGTCACGTTTTTTGTGCCTATAGTTGCCGCGGTCTCATACCTTTGCCTAGGTCTTTGAGTCTTGCATCTCACATGTGGCGTCGATTATTCATTCTTTGCTCCGGCCCGAGAGCCTTTCTGCGTCAGATTCTGGCGCTCGACGATACTCCGCATGCCGTTGCACTGGGAGCTGCGGTCGGAATGCTTTTCGGTATGACTCCGACTGTCGGTCTGCAAACTGTTGAAGTGATCGTGTTTGCTCTGTTGACTCGACGTTTGTTCTATTTCAATCGAACGGCTGCCCTGGTACTGATATACGTTTCTAATCCAGTTACTGTTGCCCCGATTTATTACGCTCTTTACAAAGCCGGCACCTGTTTTGTTCCTGGTGAGGCTACGTTGCAGCAATTTCGGGAGATCCTGGCGTTTCGGGGATTTGCCGGCTGGTGGCAATCGCTAAACCAGCTTGCGACTGACGTCGGCCTGCCACTTGTGGTCGGAACGGCTGTTGTCGCGCCTGCGGCCGCGGTGGTTACATATCCCGTGACCCGATTTCTTATTCAGTGGTATCGCGGAAATCGCCTGTCGAAGAAAGAACGTAAGGCGATGAGTCAGGGACCGCCGGACCAGTAGATGGCAGGAAAAGACCACGGATCTGTAAATTCTCCGCATGCGACCATCACGCAGTCACAGGATTCACAGTCGGTTTAGTCTGCCCCGTACTGTCCGCTGACAACACGGATTCCTGCGAGTCTGCTGAAATTCCGGTCCGTGCCGGTCGATCGGCGACGTCTGGCGGGATCAGCACGGCCGGGGCAGATGCCTGACTAATCACCTGTACGGATTGTCGGTCATTCGACATTCGGGACTCTGCATTAGTAGACTCTGACGAATCAGTAACTCCGGCCATGCGTGCTGTTGCTTCTCGGTGCCATGGTAATCGGTTGGTTGCTCTGAAAATTCGACTCAGCTTGAACAGGTTTGACGAACATATGCCGGGCTAACGTGGTCGCGGTCACAGCTGAGCCGATTTAAGTCGTGTCAGGTCAGAGATTTCTCTTTATGCAGGTTCGAAATGGAATAGCCGTCTCTCCTGGAGTCGTCGTCGGTCCTGCGCTGGTGCTGGGTACCGAGAACTTCCGCATTCCGCGGAAATATGTTGGCCGTGATGCTGTGGAAGTTGAACTGGGCCGATTTCACTCAGCACTTGAGCAGGTGTGTACAGAGATCGAGAGTAATGAAGTATTGGTGGCCGACAAACTGGGTACAGAGTACGCTGCGATTTTCTCTGCTCACCTCCAGATGGCTCGTGACCCCCGGATGCTGGGTGAGGTGGAAAGTCTGATTCGGGAGCGAAGTTATTCGCCCGAGTACGCCGTCAGCCGCTTTCTGCGCCAGCATGCTGAGCAGATGCAAAACCTGGGAGATAAATATCTGGCTGAGCGGGCGCTGGACATTTTTGATCTTGAAAAGCGTCTGCTGGGATGTCTGTTGGGGGAAAGCCGAGAAGAGCTCAGCAGCCTTACAGCACCAGTCATCATTCTCGCTCACGATCTGACTCCAAGCGAGACGGCTCAACTGGACACCGAATTTGTATTGGGATTTGCCACGGAAGTTGGTGGTCATACGAGCCATACTGCGATTTTGGCAGGAGCCCTGGGAATTCCGGCTGTCGTCGGACTTGGAAGATGTTTGGCAGGTATTTCCGGAAGTGAAACCGTCATTCTGGACGGAGATCACGGTCAGGTCCTGATCGATCCTGATGAAGGGTCCATTGCAAATTTTCGTACGTCCGAAGCGCACAATCTCAAAATTCGCGAACGATTGCTGTCGCTTGAGGATTTGCAGGCGGAAACACCGGATGGTGAGCGGATTCACATCTACGGAAATATCGAGTTTCCCAGTGAAGTTGAACAGTGTATCAAACGGGGTGCTGAAGGAGTTGGACTCTACCGCACAGAGTTTCTGTACCTGGGTGGCAGGATTGAGCCGTCCGAAGAGGACCATTATCAGGCCTACTGCCGGGTGATTGAAGCCTGTGGCGATCGGCCGGTCGTTATTCGGACGATGGATATCGGTGCTGACAAGATTCCTCAGCGTTTACAGGAGCGATTCGATGAGACTCACAACCCAATGCTCGGCCTGCGAAGTATCAGATTGAGCCTGCAGAGTACCCCGGTTTTTAAAACCCAGCTTCGTGCCCTGCTGAGAGCGGCCGTGAAGGGCAATGTGCGCATCATGTTCCCGCTTGTGGCAACACTGCTGGAATATCGTCAGGCGAAAATGATCCTGATGGACGTGATGGAAGATCTGGAGGACGAAGGAATCGAGTTCAATAGGGATATTCCGGTTGGAATGATGGTTGAAGTTCCCTCTGCTGTTATGCTGGTGGAACAATTTGCACAGGAAGTCGACTTCTTCTCGATTGGTACCAACGACCTGATTCAGTACACTCTTGCCTGTGATCGTTCGGACCCTTCAGTAGCCAGTCTGTACCGTGCCGGTGATCCGGCGATTTTGCGTTTGATTCGAATGGTTCTGGCGGCGGCAAAAAAACACAACCGCCCCGTGACCGTTTGTGGGCAAATGAGTTCTGACGTACGGTTTGTTCCGTTATTACTGGGGTTGGGGTTGCGCCACCTGAGCGCGACTCCTCATTCGATTCCCCGACTAAAGGAAGTTGTCAGACACGTATCAATTCTGGATGCGGAACGAATTGCGGAGCACGCAATGTCGTTCGATCTTGCTCGTGATGTGGAACATTATTTGCTTGGAGAACTTGGACGACTGTGTCCGGATCTCGTTGTTTGAAATGACCCGTTTCGGGGGCGTTGCAGGTCGTCTCCGATTGACAAAACACTTTGCCTTTGATTTGAAACAGGAACGAACAACCCGTCATAACGAATTCAGCCGACATCCATCGTTCGCGAGGCCGTTGCGGCTTTCGACGAACCAGTCAGTACATGATCGGAACCGTCAAGTTGCGATCGCTTCGGATATTATCATATCCGGCAGGAGGCCGTTGTTGCACCCATGAAAACAGACCGGATTTCAGTCGACAGTTCGTGTCATTTCGAACGAACGGGCCGAAACCGGAATGTCTGAACCTGCAGGAGGATCTGTTTCGGCAGGAGACTGGTGTGCCGGCACACATGCTGCTTATGCAGCAGACTGTTGAGATTGTCGGAGTACTTTGACCAGACACGTTGTTCGTTCGCAGGAACGAAAGTCGTGTAATGAAAAAAGAAATGTTAATCAACGTACTGCAGCCGGAAGAAAGCCGGATTGCAATCGTTGAAGATGGCGTGCTGGAGGAACTGTACGTCGAACGCAGCAGTGCTGAGAACTACGTCGGCAATGTCTACAAGGGACGCGTGGTCAATATTGAGCCAAGTATTCAGGCCGCGTTTGTCGATTTCGGTGTCGGTCGTAACGGGTTTTTGCACGTCAGTGATGTCGAATACCAGTACTACAAACATCTGGTGGAAGACGAAGCCGGCGACGGCAAACGGCCGCCAAAACATCTCAATGAACGTAATGCCCGCAACAAGCCGCCGATCCAGCGCATTCTTCAGCGCGGAAGCGAAGTGCTTGTTCAGGTCATCAAGGAGGGCCTTGGAAACAAGGGGCCCACACTGTCGACGTACGTATCAATTCCCGGTCGCTATCTGGTTCTGATGCCGGGGCTGCAGCGAGTTGGAATCAGTCGAAAGATCCAGGATGAAAAAACTCGCCGGGAACTGAGGCAAAGTATGAAGAGTCTGCGCCCGCCGGAGGGTATTGGATTCATCGTACGAACGGCCGGGGTTGATCGTGATCAGGAGGATCTGAAACGGGACCTGAACTACCTGCTTCGACTGTGGGAAACCATTGTCAGCCGACTCAAAAAAGTACCGGCGCCGGCCACGATCTACGAAGAAAGTGACATGATGATCCGGACGATCCGGGACATCTACACGGCTGAAATTGATAATGTGTGGATCGATTCGGACGAAGCCTGCGATCGAGCGCGTGATTTTATGAAAATTGTCATGCCTCAGCATCAGAAGCGTGTGCGTCGTTTTGACGGCACAGAGCCTTTGTTTCACAGTTACGGCATCGAAGATGAAATCCTGCGTATTCAGGACCGCAACGTTCCCATGAAGGGTGGTGGGTCGCTGGTGATTGATCAGACGGAGGCACTTGTTGCCATTGATGTCAACAGCGGGAATTTTCGCGCTGATGATGATGCAGAAACATCGGCTTTCCATATGAATATGCGGGCCGCGAATGAAATTGCGCGTCAGGTCCGTCTTCGGGACTTGGGGGGAGTCATCGTCAATGACTTCATTGATATGCGGGATGAACGACATCGTCGAAAGGTGGAACAGGCCATGAGGCTGGCCGTGCAGCGAGACCGGGCCCGGACCCGGGTTCTCCGCATCAGTCCGTTTGGTCTGATTGAGATGACTCGACAGCGTGTTCGACCATCACTCCGACGAAGTGTTTACGAAGACTGTCCCTGCTGCACCGGTGTGGGGCAGGTGAAGACCGCCGAAAGCATGTCGATTGAAGTGATGCGGCTGGTAATGGCAGCGGCCAGTCAGAAAAACGTTGCCGAAATTGCCATCGAAGTCCATGACCGTGTCGCGAACGACTTCAATAATCGGAAACGTAAAGAGCTCATTGACATCGAAGACGATCGAGACGTACGGGTTGTCATTGGGTCCAGAGCTGACGTTGCTCCGGAACATCTGACGGTGGCCTGCAAGGATGACGACGGTCGTTCGATTGCTTTGAAGACCTGATGAGCGGCTTTTCGTCAGACTTGAACAGAATTAACACGGGCTAAATCAGTGACAGGCTGTGTAGATTTCGCAGTTCTGCCGGATGTGGTCGATGTTGTAACTCATTTTCAGGATTCCCTCCCGGATCCTGGTATCGGGTTGTGATTCCGGCTCGATCTCATGACTTTGGACGTTATACTGCCGAAAATTACTGATCAACGCCGGAAATTTCAGGCGTCTCTACAGCTTGTTTGCGGTCAGCCGCAACAACCCGGGTGAGCTCATGTTTGCCGTAATTGAAGATGGAAGCCGTCAACATCGAGTCCAGGAAGGCGATTTGCTGTCAGTTGACTATCGAGCTGACGCCGAAATCGGTGCTGCTCTGGCATTTGAACGGGTTCTGCTGGCTAACGCCGGCGGTGCCAGTGTTATTGGTAAGCCGTTAATTGACGGAGCGTCGGTGACGGCAGAGGTTGTTAATGACGAGGAAAAGGGTCCCAAGTTGGAGATTCAGAAGATTCGTCGCAGAAAAAACAGTCGGCGGCACAACGGACACCGCCAGAAGTACACTCGGGTGAAAATTACCGAAATCAGGATCCCTGACTTGGTGGTTGTTGTAGATGCAGATGCGTCTGCGGATGGCGAGGACAACAGCGAATAACTTGTCGGTCTGGTCGTGACTCATGGCCCTTCCCGGGTGGTGGTCCGACGCGGGAGAGGACCGTTGTCGGTCTCAAATTATAGCCGGCGGCCGTGAGCAGGTGGTTGTCGATTCCGGGGCACTCTATTTCAGCAAAGTGTGTTCGTTTTGAATCGATTTGCTGTCGTTGAGTAAACAGACTGTCTGATAAATGTCGTTCGTGGCAGTGCGTGACGAACCGGTTGCTCTCAAATTCGGTTGCGACCCGAAGCACAAGGCGAGCCGATGAATCACAGCAAATGTACTAAAGTGATTGCCGTCATGCCGGCCTATAATGCGGCCACGACACTGGAGCGGACGATCGCCGATATTCCGGAAGGCAGCGTCGAAGAAATCATTCTGGTTGACGACTGCAGCACGGATAACACAGTTGAACTGGCTCGTTCTTTGGGGCTCACGGTCATTGCACATGAAAGCAATACCGGGTATGGCGGCAACCAAAAGACATGCTATACCCGGGCGCTGGAACTCGGGGCAGACATTGTGGTGATGATTCACCCCGACTATCAGTACGACAGTCGAGTGATTCCGGTGGCAGCTGAGCTGATCCGTCTCGATAACTGTGACATTATTCTTGGATCCCGCATTCGAACCCGAGCCGAAGCACTGGCTGGTGGTATGCCGGTCTGGAAATACATTGCAAACCGATTTCTGACGATGTTCGAAAACGTTGCCCTCGGCCAGAATCTCGGTGACTTCCACAGTGGTTTTCGTGCATATCGCCGCGAGGTTCTCGAATCAGTTTCGTGGCAAAACAACTCGGATGACTTCGTGTTCGACACGCAGTTTTTGGCTCAATCGGTTGCTGGCGGTTTTCGGCTTGCCGATATCCCGGTTCCAGTGCGGTACTTTGAGGACGCCTCCAGCATCAATTTCCGGCGGAGCTTCCGATACGGACTGCTGACCGTATGGGTCATGCTGCTGTTCTGGATGAATCGCCTGGGCATCTACCGGTCGGTGATTTTTCAGTCGGAGTCGGATGGGTGACGCCGTGTGCGTTTCCGCCAGCTCTACCGGTTTCAGGTGAAGCTCCACAGGTGCTGCAAAAAAATCTGCCCAGCTTAGAAGCCCCGGCTTTCGATAAAGCCGAGCTTTTTCGAGATCGTTTTCGTTCGGTTCTTGTTATGCGGTGCCGGGCTGTGGCAGCTGGCAGGTCGATTGCTCTGCACAGCAGACTGTGAAAGATTCGGCCAAAATATTTTACGTGCGGTCGTTACACCGGCCGCCGGAGATTTAGCTGGAGTCTTCAATTCAATTATCGAACCGGATTAAGGGCTGGCGAGAAAAAATTTAAAACGGTGTTCGTGATGAACTAAAAACACGCTTAGTCTGTGAACAAAACCTTTCAGTATGAGACAAGTAAAAGTTGCTGTAATTCAGTCATGTCCTGTGCTCTTTGACAGCGAGGCGACAATCGCGAAAGTCAAAGACCTGACCGCCCGTGCAGTCAATGAAGGTGGACTGATTGTACTTTTTCCTGAGGCGTTTGTTTCAGGCTATCCGAAAGGTCTCGACGTTGGGGCACGTATTGGATCCCGTACTGATAGCGGACGCGAAACGTTTCGCCGGTATTGGGACAGTGCAATCGACGTGCCTGGTTCCGGCACCGAAAAACTTGGTCAGATCGCTCGTGAGGCCATGTATACCTTGTCATCGGGGTGATTGAACGAAGCTCCGGCACTCTGTACTGCACGGTTTTATTCTTTGCAGCGACTGGCCGGTTATTGGGCAAGCATCGAAAGCTCATGCCAACCGCGATGGAGCGGATTATCTGGGGGTTTGGTGATGGATCCACGATGCCCGTATTTGACACCCCGCATGGAAAAATCGGAGCAGTGATTTGCTGGGAAAACTACATGCCTCTTTTACGAACGCACATGTACGAAAAGGGCATACAGATATACTGGGCTCCAACGGTTGATGACCGAGAGAACTGGCTGTCCAGTATGCGTCATCTCGCAGTGGAGGGCCGCTGTTTTGTACTGTCCGCCAATCAATACCTGCGACGCGCTGATTGTCCGGAACAGTATGAGGGTTTTGAAGACGTACCTCCCAAGGCAGTACTCATCAAGGGAGGGAGTTGTATCATCGCTCCAACAGGCAGGATCCTTGCCGGCCCGTCTGTAAAAGGCCCGGAGATACTCACAGCTGAGCTGGATCTCGATGAAATAATACGAGGCAAATATGATTTAGATGTGGTTGGCCATTAGGCTCGCCCTGATGTTTTTCAGCTGAGCGTCAACGAAGCTGCTCAGTTAGTAACTGTGTGTTTCCGGCAGCCCCAAAAAGACGAATGATCTACCCCGAAACGCTGCTGGTATCCGCTCGACGCGGGCGCAAAACCATCCACGCTGCCGTTGCTTGTGGACGTTGCCGGCCGCACCTGACAGCTTACGGAACCGGCTGCTCTGAGTGATTCCGTGGTGGCCTTCGGACGAACGTCGTTCCGGGCGTCCGTTCACTTCGGTTTGGTCCCGCCGCTTAGTGAGTTACTTTGCTTCCACGATTTCATCAATTGAAAAGGGACCGTGTTCCTGGTCGCCAATCAGCACCAGTTGACCTTTCAGACTGCGTCGACCATCGGGAAACCCTGTCGCTGTACTTCCGTTTTTAAGTGTAATGGTCACTTCGTGAGTTTCGTTCACACCGGCCAGATCCTCATGGACCAGCGACGGATGCCTTTCCCACGCCCATGTCCACAAAGTTGCCTGAGCATCAACACGACCCGCAAACTCGTGCCATTCTGCATCCGCCTGTCTGAGCTGTTTGAGATCTGCCTGCCGGCACCAGGGCCGCAGGACTTCTTCAATCCAGCAGCGTCGTGATGCCGCCAGATCGTCGAAGCTCTTCGGGATATCCGAAATTGACATGTCTTTCTCCCGCGACTGAAGCGTTCACCGTCCGTGACTTATGAACCGGACTCGGCCGGCACTGTGTTCAATCATTCGCTGTGCTCAAATGTCGGCGTTCTCAAAGTCTGCCATAAACTGAATCAGGGCATGGACACCTTCGATCGGAAACGCATTGTAGATACTGGCTCGCATTCCGCCGACACTCCGGTGTCCTTTGAGCGAGTTAAAGCCTGCAGCGGTTGCTTGCTGAACAAACCGGGCATCTCTGTCAGCATGATCTGTGACAAATGTTACGTTCATGTGTGAACGGGATGATGCTTCCGCGGTGCCGTGAAACATCGAGCTGGAATCGATGGCCTCATACAGCAGTCGGGCTTTTTTGCGGTTCCGCGCTTCCATTGCGGCCAGACCGCCGTTGTCACGAATCCAGCGGAAGACAAGCATCATGAGATAAATGCCAAATGTTGGCGGAGTGTTGTACATCGAGTGTGTATCAGCATGCGTTCGATACTGCATCATTGAAGCCGGCTGATCACTGCCGGATTCGATGAGGTCGTTCCGAATAATCACCAGAGTGACTCCGGCTGGTCCCAGATTCTTTTGTGCACCGGCGTAGATCAGTCCGTATTTTGAGACGTCGATCGGCCGGCTGAACAGGTCGCTGCTGGCATCACAGACCAGGAACGTATCACCATCAATTCCCTCCGGTTCCGTTCTGAACTGTGTTCCAAAGATCGTGTTGTTTGAGGTGAAGTGCACGTACCGGCTCTGCTGACTGAACGAATGGCCGGCAGGAATACTGTTGAAATTAGTGGCTTCACTTGTGGAAGCCACATTCACCCGGCCAAACAATTTTGCCTGGGTAACCGCCTTTTTAGCCCAGGAACCGGTGACAATGTAATCAGCAGTCGTCTCAGGATTCAGAAAGCTCATTGGCACCATAGCGAACTGTGTCGAGGCACCGCCCTGTAGAAACAGCACACGATAATTATCCGGAATACCGGCCAGTTGGCGACAAAGTGAATCGGCCTCTTCCGCCACTTCAGTGAATGCAGTACCGCGATGTGAGTGTTCGCAGATGCCGACTCCGGTGTTTCCGAATGACAGCAGAGATTCCTGTGCTTCCAGAAGAACTGTTTTCGGCAGAACAGCCGGGCCGGCTGACAGGTTCCAGATACGGTGGGTCATGGCAGATCTGCCTTCGATTATTTGGAATAACAACTGCAGTTGTGATGGTGGAAAACGGTTGGAAATACCTGACCTGCAGAACATCGAGAACTGAACCAAACGGTCAGTTCAATGTCACTGGATTGTGTGACGCGGGCCCCGCAGCGGATGCCGGTCCCTCCAGCGAACCAGGGAAACCGCAGCGGGACGGCATGCGATTTTCAAATTCTAATTCGAAACGGACTGAATTCATTCGAACGAGCCGATGAAACACCAGGTATTCCCGTGATGTGGACACACCGGCCGGACTCGGTCAACTGCCTGGCCCGAAAGCGGACCGTACGTTAATCTGAGACGGTCTCGAATTGTCAATCTTTCGGTCAGGCGACCATCCAGGACGGGTAAACGGAAGGAGCTGACACGACTTTCAGGTCGGTTCTCTGTTACTGAGACAATCTTCCCGGTCCGCTTCTTTCATTTCCGGCGAATCCACTCCTATGAATCAGGATTCAGAATCTTTATCGCACCGCCCGGGGCCGCGTATTCAGCAGTTTCAGGCACCCCAGGGTGATCTGGCCATTCTTGCGGGGTCCGGCAATCCTGTGTTCGCGCAGGCAATCGCCACAGAGCTGGGAGTTCCGCTGACCCCGTGTCAGGCCCAGGTGTTTAGCGAAGGCAATGTGTTTGTCCGTATACTGGAAAACGTCCGGGGCCGGGACACTTTCATTGTGCAGGGGGTCCATCATCCGGTCAACGACAACTTTGTCGAGCTGCTGTTCTGGGTGGATGCACTGAAACGCGCAAGTGCTCAGCACATAACGGCCGTCATTCCGTATTTCAGCTACGCCAAGGGTGACAAAAAAGACGAGCCTCGAGTATCGATTCGAGCCCGGGTTTGCGCAGATGCCCTGGAGGCGGCCGGAGCCGATCGCGTCCTCACCATGGACCTGCACAGCCCGCAGATTCAGGGATTCTTCAGTGTCCCTGTTGATCATCTTTATGCCCGAGCTGTGATTTGCGAGTATATGCAGCAGATGGAAATTGAGGATCTTGTTGTCTGCAGTCCGGACGCCGGATTCGCAAAATCCGCGGCGGCCTTCGCCAATCTGTTGGGGGTTCCTGTGGTTATCGGGAATAAAGCCCGACCCGACCACAGTGAACAGGCTGAGATTCTGGAGGTCATCGGAAACGTCGATGGTAAAAACGTTTTGCTGGTGGACGACTTTACGATCACCGGCGGATCGCTGTGCAGCATGGCCAAATTACTCAGGGAACGAGGAGCCGGACAGATTTATGCAGCGGTATCGCACGGTGTTCTGGCAAAAGGCGCGGCGGACCGAATCCAGAACAGTCTGATCGAAAAACTGTTTATGACGGACACGATTGAAGCTGTCGTTGAGCCGCCGTGTCCAAAAATTGAAGTGCTTTCTGTGGCACCGGTTTTTGCCCGGGCGATACGATCTATCCACGACCGTACCAGTGTCAGCATGCTGTTTCCCGACGAAAAATCGTTGTAAGCTGAACGGGCGGAATGAATACACCAGTGTCGTCTGGAAACGGAGCAGCGGTGTGATGGCTGCCGGTTCCCGTCCTTCGTCGACTCGTATTTCTTAATCGACCGCTTACCTGTTTCGTTCGAGTACGTCCCTTCGACTCAATCAATGTCATCAGCAATACGTCATGGCCAAAATGTCCCCGATGATGGAACGATATCAGGAAGTGAAGTCCGAAAATCCGGGCACGCTTCTGTTGTTTCGCATGGGTGATTTCTATGAGCTGTTTTACAATGACGCCGAAGTCGCATCCGAAGTGCTTGGTCTCACGCTGACCAGTCGCGACAGGAACTCGCCAAATCCCGTTGCCATGGCCGGGTTTCCGTATCATCAGCTGGACAATTATCTTCAAAAGCTGATTCATGCCGGGTTCCGAGTCGCGATCTGTGACCAGGTTGAAGATCCCAAGAAGGCCAAAGGACTCGTTCGCCGCGAAGTCACCCGCGTCGTCACACCCGGTACCATCACCGAAGATGAATTACTCGATCCTCGGGCGAGCAATTTCATTGCGTGTGTGGCGCCTTCGGGGACAGTATTGGGACTTGCCTGGCTGGAGTTATCCACCGGACGATTCCTGGTCAGTGACATCGAGCCCGCTCTGCTCCAGGATGAACTGGCCCGTATTCACGCGGCCGAATGTATCATCCCTGAGGATGATGCGGACAGTACACAGCAATGTGTGGCAAGAACGGACCTGGGTGGCCCTGTTCTGACGTCCCGTCCGTCGTGGTGTTTTGCTTATGATGAAACTCGTCGTGTTCTGCGCGAACATTTCGGTACCAAAACGCTGGAAGGTTTCGATGCCGACGAGAATTCTCCTGCGGTGACCGCGGCGGGTGCACTTCTTGAATACATTCGGGAAACACAGCGATCTGCACTTGGACATATTACTCGTCTGGAAACTTGGCGACGGCATCGGTTTATGATCGTCGATGAAGCGACTCGACGCAGCCTGGAGCTCACCAGCACGATACGGGAGGGTCGTCGGGAGCAAAGCCTGCTGGGTGTCATCGACGAAACCAAAACGCCGATGGGAGCCCGACTGCTGGCGGACTGGCTTTCCAGTCCGCTCACAGATATCGAACAAATCACTCAACGTCTGGACGCAGTGGAAGACTTTTTCCACGATGTTGCTCTGCGTGACGATCTGCGCACATCTTTAAGACAGATCCATGATCTGCAAAGGCTGACGTCGCGGGTGGCAACCGGACGCTGCAGTCCCCGGGACCTCAGCAGCCTCGCTGTGACTCTGGGGCATCTGCCGGGTGTCAAAGCCCGGCTGGCCGGTCGGGCCGCTCATCGACTGCACACTCTGGAAGAACGTTTGGACCTGTGTCCCGAGGTGCGAACTGCAATCGAAGATGCCTTAATCGCAGATCCGCCTGCAGGAGTAGCTGATGGAGGAGTCATCCGTCCTGGTTTTCACGGACAACTGGATGAACTCAGAGACCTTGCCAAAGGAGGAAAACAGTGGATTGCGGCGTATCAGGCGGCGGAAAGTGAACGTACGGGAATCCCAGGTCTCAAGATCGGCTTCAACAGGGTTTTTGGGTACTACCTGGAGGTGACCGGGGCCCATCTGAGCAAAGTTCCCGAAGACTACATCCGCAAACAAACACTCAAGAATCAGGAACGCTTCATTACTCCGCAACTCAAAGAATATGAAGACAAGGTTCTGCGAGCAGAAGAGCAAAGCAAAGCACTGGAGCACGAACTGTATGGTGTGCTGAAGGAAGAAGTCGCAGGATATGTGGCTCGTCTGCTGACCACCGCCGAATCTTTGGCCGAAATAGATGTACTCACTGGTCTGGCGGCACTGGCGGAAACAGCCGGGTACTGCCGTCCGGAACTAACCAGTGAGCCCACACTCGACATTCGGGAAGGACGCCATCCTGTGCTGGATCGTCTGATGCCCGCAGGAGAATTCGTTCCCAATGACGTGCTATTGGGGGTGTCGAACTCCAGCGCGAATTCGGAGCTTTCTGCCGGTCGTCTGCAAATTATCACGGGTCCGAACATGGCGGGCAAAAGTACGTATATCCGCCAGGCTGCACTGATCACATTGATGGCACAAATGGGATCGTTTGTGCCGGCGAGCGGTGCGCGAATCGGTATTGCCGACCGAATCTTCGCCCGCGTGGGGGCCAGCGATGAACTTGGCCGGGGTCAGAGCACGTTCATGGTTGAAATGACCGAAACGGCCCGGATTCTGAACAGTGCCACATCAGCGAGCCTGGTAATTCTGGACGAAATCGGTCGAGGCACAAGTACCTATGACGGAATCTCACTGGCCTGGAGCATTACCGAATACCTCCACGATGAAACGCTGTGCCGCACGATGTTTGCCACGCACTATCACGAGCTTTCTGTACTCACTCAAACCCTTAAACAGGCATCCAACTGGAATGTGGCCGTTCAGGAGAACAATGATGATGTTATCTTTCTGCACCGCATCGTGCAGGGCGCTGCGGGACGTAGTTATGGCATCCATGTCGCAAAGCTTGCCGGCGTACCCCGTTCGGTGACAGATCGCGCTCGTACAATTCTGGATACCCTCGAAAACGACCACATTAACCAGGACGGCCGGCCCAGTGTGCCTCGACGCGAAACAGGTCGGCAGAAGTCTCGGCAACTCAGTTTGTTCGAACTGCCCGAAGACCCGTTGCTCGATGAGATCCGAAAGATGGAAGTCGATAGTATGACACCGCTGGAAGCCATGCAGGAACTGCATCGACTGAGAAAGCAACTGACCGATCGCAATTAAAGCCTTTCAATGACGCGCGGCGGGGTCTTTGTGATGCAAAACAAAAAATGCAGGAATCAGGATCAGGCTGATCGATTGAACCGATCAGGGCCGGCCTGGCGGTTCAGCCGTTTTGATGCTCCGGAAACAAATGACACATGCACCCGAACACGATTGTACGCAATTTGCCGATTCATGATCGTGTGTTCGTCCCTTATTATCTTTGCAACATCTGACTTTCTGCCTGCGCAGGCTGCTGACGTCGATTCATCGACTTCCCGATCTGTCCTTGTCGATGCTGCCTGGATTATGGATCACGTTGATTCACCTCATGTCAGTGTTCTTGAACTCGGTCCGGACATTCGGAAATACAGAGACGGCCATATTCCGGGCGCTCATTTTGTGCACTGGATCGATGACATTACTGCACCATCCGATCGGGCGATGTATACGGTGGCTCCGCCCGAAATGATCCAGATGATGCTGCGGCGACTGGGGATCGAAAACAGTACGACGATTGTTTTGTACGACGACCTCAGTAACCGAGTGTCCGCAAGGATGTTCTGGACGCTGAGATACTATGGACACACAGCGATCCGGATTCTGGACGGAGGCCGGTCGGCATGGTCGGTTGCCGGCCATGAATTTGTTTCGGAGACGCCGGTCGCGGAACGGAGTGAGTACAACATTACCAGGACACTCGAAAAGCACCGGATTCGGATGAATCGAATTCGTAAGTACCTTGGCAGGTCTGACATTGCAATTGTTGACGGACGCTCACCGGCGCAGTACGCAGGCGAAACACCCGGGACGGTTTACCATACCGGCAGACCCCACGATCAGTCCGGTCATATTCCAGGGGCGGTGAATATCCTGTGGCAGGACAACTTTCGGGCGGACGGTACCTTCAAATCTTCTGAGCAACTGCGTCGGCTTTATGAAGACCGCGGTGTAATTCCGGACCGAGAAGTTATCACCTACTGCAACGAAGGTCTGCACGCAGCGTCTCCCTGGTTCGTACTGACTGAACTGCTGGGATACCACAGCGTCTGCCTGTACGACGAGTCTATGGCCGAATGGGCCAACAAATCTGAAATGCCTGTCATGACGGGTGACCTGCCCTAGCGTCCTCCAGTCAACATCTCAAAACCCTGTCACGGTTCACACGACTAAGTAAAACGCTGTGGCTGATTCCGTCGACCAATCGGAACCGTGTTCCCTCTGTATTTTGCCGTAATCAACAGGATTTTCCGGAGCAACATTCCGGAAAAGCGGGCTGATGGATCTGATTGATTTTTCCGTGTTAATTTGGCGGCACATGAACACGGAGAAATTTATCTTAGGCGTGCTGGTATGCAGTACGAGTCAACGATGCAGGTACCGGCTGAGGTCATACAATCGGAATTCCTTAGGCGGTAGAAACGCATGAAGAGCGAAGATCATTCACCAAAGTCTTCGAAACAGCAGCGATCCATTCGGCAACGAGTTTTTCGGGCATGCGGGATCTATGTCGTTGTTCCGTATCTGGCTGTCACGGTGATCATTGCGGGACTGCAGCGTCGACTCATTTACAAACCCACGGTTGCTGACAGTCTTGCCCTCAGTACCGTTGGTCTGGACCACGAATTTGGTCGTGACGTCGAACTAATCACGACCGATGGCAATACGATACGAGGCTGGTTGGTATACGGCAGCGAAGAACATCGGTCCGGCGACGGTGTGCGCTCACTGGTGCTGTATTTTCCTGGTAATTCTCGTAACCGTCGTGAACGCGTCAGCGATCTTCGCGAATTCGCATCAGGTGGATTCGATGTGCTGATATTCGACTACCGAGGTTTTGGAGACAGTACAGGATCGCCGGACGAATCTTCGCTCTCTGATGACGCATTGCTTGTATGGAAGTACGCTCACGAGCACCTTGGGTACGATGAAGGACGGATCATTGTGTATGGTGAGTCGCTTGGTGGTGCGGTTGCGCTTTCAATGTGGTCCGGTACAAATCCACAGCTTCCGCAACCTGCCGCATTGATTCTCAATTCGACATTCGCCTCCATGCCGCAGACGGTCCGATGGCATTACCCGCTGTTTCCGTTTCATATTTTGTTGTTTGATCGCTGGCCGTCAATCGAACGAATCGACCGTGTTCAGACACCAATTATCGTATTCCATGGTACAGACGATCAAATAGTACCCGTTGCCCACGGCCGGTATCTGGCACAGGCTTCCCCGCATGCTCGATTCATTGAGATTGGGGGTGCAACTCACAACGAGATTCCGATGCCCCCATTACGTAAAGAACTGGATTCGCTTATGGCCGGGCTTCATGCCTCAAACTCTGAATAGAGGACGGAAACGGATAATACCTCAGCTTTTGATTTTGCGGGCACAGACTGTCAACCAGCAATAAATGGCCTGAGTTGAGAGCTCCGGTGGTGAGCGTTATGGAAATGGTGAGACTTGATTTCTTAAGGGACACGGAAAGACGAACGCACACGAACCACTGATAATTCGTCGAAAACGCAGGAATGACTTCAAAACCTGCAGTCGTTCAGTTATCCCTGAAACGGACTTCCATCCAGTCGAGTACCAAACCACCGCCGGAGCACTGCATCCCCGGTCCAGGTCAGTGCTGCGAACACGCCAACACCCAGTGAGGTGGACGCCACAATGGTCGCATACAGTGCCGGGAGGTCGGCACTTGCCGTTTTGCGCTGAATCCATGCGCCCAGTCCAGGTTGGCTGGATCCCACGAAAAATTCGCCAACGATTGCTCCAACCACAGCGACTCCGCCCGCTATTCGAATTCCACTGATCATCCATGGAAGTGCCGAAGGCAATCTCAGTTTCCAATGCGTCTGCCACCAGGTGGCACCGTGCAGCCGAAACAATTCATGCAGTTGGCTGTCGATCTGCAGAAGTCCGGTTGTGGTGTTCGTCACGACGGGGAAAAGGCTGATGACGACGGCAACCAGCGTCACACTGTGAAAACCCCGTCCGAACGTGAGGATGATCAGTGGGGCAATGGCGATTACGGGTATGGTCTGGAACAGAATTGCGTAGGGATAAAATGCACGGCGAATGACCACAGACTGAGCGAATGCAAACGCAACCGCCGTGCCGACCACCGTACTGACTGCAAGGCCGCTGACCGCGGCGATGGCCGTCCTGACAGTTGCTTCCGTCAGTTCCACACGCATCGTTCTGAGGGATTCAAGCACAGAAAGCGGGCGAGGCACGATATACGGGGGAATATCAAAGACTTCAATGGCCAGATGCCATGCTGTGGCTGCGGCCACAAGTACCAGCAGCGGCAGCAGACCACTGCCCAGTATGATGAATGTACGTGCCCGACTCATGACTCGTTCGTGGAACAGTGGGGAGATTGAAGTGCCTGAAGAACCCGGCCAACGGTAGCGGCGAATACGGGGGTGCTGCGCATTTCGGACGACCGATCAAGCTGTACCGTGGTGACACTGGTAATGCTGGCGGGAGCCCCCCCAAGTGTAATAACACGGTCGCTCATGCAGACGGCTTCAGTCACATTGTGTGTAACCATCACGGTGGTCACACCAAGATTTTTCTGAATTCGAAATACGTCCGCCTGCAACTGCTGACGCAGCAGGTCGTCGACTGCTGCAAACGGTTCATCGAGCAACAAAAGATCCGGTTGCAGCGCCAGTGCTCTGGCGAGTGAAACCCGCATCTTCATTCCGCCGGACAGGGCCCCCGGCCGCTTCTGTAAATCGTGCGGTGACAGTCCCACGAGGTCAGCCAGTTCATGGACCCGGGAATTCGACACGATTGACTGTTCCAGTTCACCAGGGAGACGGATGTTGGCTGCTGCCGTTCGCCACGGTAGCAGCGTCGCATCCTGAAATACGAACCCGGTACGAACAGCCGGCCGATCTGTGGGTTGCGAAATTTCAAGTTCCCCTGAGACCGGCGCCAGCAATTGCGCAATGATTCTCAACAGAGTCGACTTGCCACAGCCTGACGGGCCGACCAGCGATACGAATTCTCCGCGGGCGATTTCCAGGGAATCGATTTGAACGACGGTGGTACCGTCGAATCCTGCACACAGATTCGTCAAACGTATCTGAGGTCGACCGGCGTGCTCAGTATGTTCGTTGGATGAATGGTTCACACCCGATAACTACTGTGCGGCCACCGTTGAAATCGCAGTGAACTGCTCATACGCCTGTTTCACTTTGCCCTGGACAGCGTCACCATCGTGAAAATAGATGGCATATTTCAGCTTCAGATTCTCACCCGGATTCAGATGAACCGGTTTTTCCGGCTCTTTACCTTTGGAATAGGCATGCTCTCCAAACGGATTGATGGAAAACAGTCCATAATTTCGAACGTGGTACCGCGACGGTCGAAAGTTGTCCGGGTGATCCATCAGTGTCACACCGTATGTTCTGCCGCCGACTGTGCCGGAGTAGTCAATCCACGGAAATGAACGTCCCCAGCAGTCAGCCGTACCTTTGGTTCCGTCACTGCTGACCACCCTGCCCGTGTTTTTTTCCTTCATTGACGAAACCATCCGATAACCAAACAGACCTTCTTTCGTGTCACGAAAATCCACCGGACCGTGCTTGGCAACAAACTGGATTTCGTAGGTCATCAGACGGTTCGCATAAATCGAAATACGGGTCGTTTCCCTGACAGTTGGTTCACCTGTCTCCGCTTTTTGCCATTCATTTGTCACTGCGAAAACAGCGGGGTTCCCTTCGGCGCACAGAACCGTCACGTCGCGCGTTACGATCAATTCCCGTTCCTTCCAGTGACGGCCTTCATTAACTTCGTCCACGGCTACCCAGACACCCTTGTGATGGGCATGATCTTTGTCTTCCGGGTCATTCAAAGCACGAGTGAGGATTGTACCGTCAGCGGCCCTGACGGGCAGAAAGAACGGCTTACGAAACTCAGAGGAGTAGTTATAGGTTGCAAAATCGGCTGCTCCGATCTTCACCTGCAGCTGGCCGACCTGTTTGATAATCTTCACGTCTGAGTCGGCTGCATACAGCACGCCTTGGCTCACCAGTGGACAAAACAACAGAAACAGAACCGAACGGTTCATCAATGACTCCCCTGAAAAACGATATCTAAGTGTAAAAGGTTCCAGCAACCAATTTTAAGATCGAAGACAACAGCTGTGTATACTACACGAGCGGACAGGGACCTGCCACGGAATACTGCTGTTGATACGATGTACGCGGATGCTCAATCCGGTCCGATTTTCGCCGGTTGTGTCCGGTTTCGATTTCCAGATGGGGTGGTTTGAGAGGTTACGCTCGCAATACACCGGCTGTTCTCCTTCGATTTTGTTTGGACTCAGTCTCACGCAGCGTCGGTCAGGAACCTGAGTTGACGCTTCAAAATTGAAGAGAGTGTGTTTAGTAAGTCGGCCGGAGCGGAGCGATATTTCCCGGGCGGCGCGGGAGACTCAGCGGGAAATGTCAAATCCACAGATTACGTATTTGTTATCCCGCTGACCGCGACTTTATGATAAAGTCGACTCTCTCACGAACAGCCGGTGTGCCGACATTGCTGCGATCACCTGACCATTCTGATTTGAACAGTGGAAGTCTGTTCGGCAGGCTGGGAAGAGTTGGGGAACTCCGCGAGCGGCTTATGGCATCAGTACACCAGGTGAACGTATGGGGCGATGGGGGTCAGATGATCAGATGAGTAGTGCCGAATTGAATGCAGGTATGACTGACGATCCATTCACCGCTTTGGGAAGCCGAAAGTGGATTTGGATTCTTCTGAGCCTGACCAGTGTTGCACTTGGTATCTCCGGTTACCTGATGTGGACAGCACTGACGGCAGGCAGTGTAGCCGGCTGCGGAAGCGGTGAGTTGTTTGATTGTGGGCATGTACTGAATAGTAAGTGGTCAAAGTTTGGTCCTGTCCCCGTTGGTCTGCTGGCTTTCGTTTTGTATTCCTGTGTGTTTTCGGCGCTGGTGTTCTGCTGCTGTTCCCCGGTTGCCCAGGTCCGACGTATCAGCTGGATCGGTATCACCGGAGGTGGATTGACGGCTGGTCTGGCGGCTGTGTGGTTCACGTCACTACAGATTTTTGCTTTGGAGCAACTTTGCTCGTGGTGTCTTGGAGCTCATGCCTGCGGCCTGATCATTTGTGGTCTCGTGCTGTGGAAAAATCCGCTTGGTGCACAAACCACTTGGCGGCTTACTTTCGTCGGAATGTTAAGTGTGACTGTTTTGATCACGGGGCAGGTTCTGACCCCGGCGCCTTCCACTCATGAGACTGTTCGTTTTAACGATCAGTCAACCGCGGTTGGCACCGACGATCCCGGCGATTCTTTGGATGGTGAAATTACGGACGATATCTTCACTGCCCCGGAAAATATTTTTGAAGCCCCTGCAGAGAATCTGTTTGAGGCTCCCTCGGACGTGTCAGATGTCGAATCTGTCATCAATGCCGATGGGCAGGACGATGAGGCCTCAGCAGGAGACACATCGGCCGCCACAGCTGCGTCGTTACTGCTGCTGACGCCGCCGCAGTTGTCCCTGATGATGACTCGTGTTTTGGTTTCGACCGGGGCCGGTGAGGTGGGTTTAGCTGACGACCAGGGTCGGATTCAGCAAGCCGAATCTGCCAGGCAGGAAGAGACAACTCCTGAACGACGGATCATTGGTGTGAATGGGAACAAATTCCGTCTGAATATCCGGCAGTGGCCGCTGCTTGGCCAGCCCGACGCGAAATATGTCTTTGTCAAAATGTTCGACTACACCTGTTCGCATTGTCGGAATACGCACCGAGCGATTCGCGGGGCATTCGGTCGTTATGGAAACGATCTGGCTGTGGTCGCGTTACCTGTTCCGCTGGAACGAAGCTGTAACCGCTATGCGAGCAGCAGCGGCGGGACTCACCGTGATTCATGTGAAATCTCGCGGATTGCCGTTGCCGTGTGGCGTATCGACCCGGAAAAATTTTACCAGCTGCATAACTGGCTGTTTGAAATCAGCAGAACGGCCACTTCCACAAAACGCAAGGCCCAACAGCTTGTCGGCAGAGAACGACTGGTTCGGGAACTCAGCTCTCCGGTCGCCGGTCAATACATCGGCAAACACGTTGAACTTTACAACATAGTCGGCAGAGGGGCTGTTCCCAAACTGATGTTTCCCAATTCATCCATGATTGGAGAAGTCAGTTCGACACAAACACTGTGTAATGCGATCGAACGCGAACTGGCCAGCCGTTAGACCGGACGGCTTCGAATTCCTTCTCTGCTGCTTCCTTCTGTGACCTCGGAACGTCTCCGGCTGGTCGTGTTGATCTGAAGGAGAAACCTGTGGGGCTGCTGTCGTTTCAAATACTTCTGATTGTCTAACGCCGGTACACGTGTTCCGGAATCTCCCGGGAAGCAGGCCAGGTGATGGTCCGGTTGAATTCAACGTCCAGAAAGCCAAACAGCTTCACAAGTGTCGCGGCGGTTTCGCTCACGCTTTCGGCACGTTGCTGGTCGCTGGATTCGAATGTTTGGATTCTGAGAAAAACGCAGTCTTGCTGTTCCGAATACCTCATTTCGTCTGCTGAATAATGCGGCCCGTTTCTTTATGGCGCAGGATGATTCTGAGAGTACCGTCCGGCATCTTTTCTTCTTTAATCAGCAGATGGTCTGCATCATATTCACGCATCGAGCCTACACGGTCAGTACCGTTGCTTCCTCGCCAAACCGGCAACTGAACGGTTTCCCAGCATTTACTGTTTGCGGACCGGTATGCGGCATCGACAATTGCGTTGACCACGTAGCCGTCGTAAAAGTCTTCCATGGGAGAACGTGATTCCTCAATCGCCGACAACACGTCTGCAAACATATCGACATAACCGAGAGCCACAGGCTCATCGCCAACAGGGAACATCCAGCCGGATTCAGATTCGGTCTTTTCGGCCACATAGCCGGACTGTCCCTGTGAGGAGAACATTTCGAACCCGGTCCTCAGCCAGTGGTTCAGCCAGATAGTCCCTTCCGTTCCCGAGATCTCGTCACGCAGATCCATGCCGCCGCGAAATGCCCAGCTCACTTCGAACTGACCAATCGCGCTGTTCTCGTACCGTACCAGGCCAACAGCATGATCCTCCGATTCGACGGGATGTACGAGAGTGTCCGCCCAGCACATGACCTCTGCGGGGCGAATGTTTTTTCCAATGAAATTGCGGGCAATCTCGATGCAGTGGCAGCCCATGTCCACGATTGCACCCCCGCCTGACAGGTCCTGATTCCAGAACCATTCGCTGTGAGGACCCGGATGGGTCTCTCGTGAACGAACCCACAGTACATCGCCGATAGTCCCGGCACGTACGGCTGCCAGCGACTTCTGAGTCCTCGGTGTGTAGACCAGATCTTCCAGATATGCATGGAAGACGCCCGCATTTTCGACAGTACGGAGCATTCTGAGAGCTTCTTCGGCATTGCGTCCCAGCGGCTTGGTGCAAAGCACGGCCTTTCCTGCCTCTGCTGCTGCTGTGACCGCGTTTTCGTGCAAATGGTTCGGAAGTCCGATAATCACGGCATCGACATCATCGGCGGCCACTGTTTCGTTTACATCGGTTGAGAAACGGGGGATCTGATGTTGTTCAGCAAATGCCTTTGCATGTTCGGCATCCCGGCCGTACACAATCTGAACCTGATCGCGCGACCGGGTTCGGTGAAGCGCTTCCGTGTAAAACCGTGCGATGAAGCCGGTTCCCAGCATCGCGATCCGAAGCATGATTGTTTCCGTTTAAAAAATTTTGGTTAAACGCTGGCCGTCTTCTGCCTGCCATTGCAGGGGTTCGATACATACGGGGCACGCATGATCATCAGTCAAGAGGTCCGCAGCCGAACAGTTGAATGTCTTCCGTTCTGATGGACTGAAATACTCAGGGAATTCTTCGGAAGACGAAAAATGAAGGATCGCCAGTATTGGGTCTGCCTGCTAGTATCTTATAGTAGGCGTGTCCGGTTCCTGACTGACTCAAACAGAGTTTTGCCGCAGCCTGTCAGGAACGTGTTGAAAATGGTCTGTTAGCGTCACCGGCCGGTGTTATAGAGCGGATATTGTTTCATTATGAGTGCAACGTTGTCACATCCACATAAGGTCGCTGATCTGTCACTGGCAGAGCTGGGCCGCAAAGAAATTGAAATCGCAGAAATTGAAATGCCGGGCCTGATGGCTCTGCGTGAAAAATATGGTCCGACGAAGCCGCTGGCGGGAGCTCGAATTGCCGGCTGCCTTCACATGACGATTCAGACGGCCGTACTGATTGAGACTCTGGTTGAACTGGGTGCAGACGTCACGTGGTCCAGCTGCAACATTTTTTCCACCCAGGATCATGCGGCTGCCGCGATTGCGGCGGCAGGCGTTCCCGTCTACGCCTGGAAGGGCATGAGCGAGGAAGAATTTGACTGGTGTATTGAACAGACGCTGACGTTTCCTGACGGTCAGCCGTTAAACATGATCCTGGACGACGGTGGCGATCTTACTCTGATGGTTCACGAGAAATTTCCGGAGCTTCTCAAAAACATCAGAGGACTGTCTGAAGAGACGACAACCGGCGTTCACCGTCTCCATCAGATGCATGCGGTTGGAAAGCTGGCAGTGCCTGCCATCAACGTGAACGATTCTGTCACGAAAAGTAAGTTCGATAATCTCTACGGCTGTCGTGAATCACTGGCCGACGGTATCAAGCGGGCAACCGACGTGATGGTTGCCGGTAAAGTTGTTGTCGTCTGTGGTTACGGAGATGTTGGAAAAGGCTGTGCCGCGGCGATGAAGGGCCTGGGTGCTCGCGTTATCGTGACCGAAATCGATCCCATTTGTGCTCTGCAGGCGACCATGGAAGGTTATCAGGTAACCAACATGGCGGAGGCAGCTGTTGAGGGTGACATTTTCGTCACCACCACCGGAAACAAAGACGTCATCTGTGGTGAGCACATGGATCAGATGAAGCACCAGGCAATCGTCTGTAACATTGGACACTTCGACAGCGAAGTTCAGATCGCTTATCTGAATGATCGTAGTGACATCGAAAAGGTGAACATCAAAACTCCGGCCGACGAAGGCGGACCGGTTGATAAGTACGTTTACCCGGACGGTAAAGCACTGATTGTGCTGGCCGAAGGTCGCCTGGTAAATCTGGGATGTGCCACCGGCCATCCGTCCTTCGTGATGAGCAACAGTTTTACGAATCAGGTGATGGCTCAGCTGGCATTGTGGCAGGATCCCGATAATTACGAAATCGGCGTTCATATGCTGCCAAAACACCTGGACGAAGAAGTCGCACGACTGCATCTGGAAAAGCTGGGCGTGAGACTTGAAGTGTTGTCACAGGAGCAGGCGGAATACATCGGCGTTCCCGTCAATGGTCCGTTTAAACCGGATCATTACCGTTATTAGAGCACATCCGGTATCAGCCAGGGTTTCTTACAGCATTGTCAGACCGGCGACTGCGATGTTGAAACCATTGAACAGAACGTGCACCAGTACCACCGTCCGATAGCTGCGCCGCTGACAGTATGTCCAGCCGATAGCAGCGGCGAGCGGCAGAAGCGCGATACTGTCCGGAAATCCGTGAGCGAATGCAAACAGGAGTGAGGTCACGCATATTGCCAGTGGTACCGGCAGCCGGAACGGACTGCGGTGATTTAAGAATCCGCCCAAAATGACGACACGGTACAGAAGCTCTTCCATCAGTGGTGCGAGGACCACTGCAGTTACGGCAATCAAAAGCAACGATTCCGTACTCACACCATTCATGATCATTTCCAGAAACGGATGCTGGTCCTGTGCCGGAAGCAGCAGGGCCAGCGTTAGTTTCAGGAGTGCAGTGGGCAGCCAGGCCACCAGACAGATCTCTGTGGCAAACTGCAACTCCGGTTTCCATTGCCATTCTTCAGCCGGAGTTTCATTCCGGGAGATGTCGTCATCAGAAACTAAGGATGAAGGGCCTGTTACGTTTAAGTGAACCAGGCTGAGATTCTGATCATCAACGGTTTGGGTTTGACCGGTCTGCGCCTCGTCATTGTGCTGACTGGTTTCAGGAGAATTCAGGAACGGCAGCTGTCGCCAATTCAGGAGTAAAACAGGTATTCCCAGCAGGAGGATCAGGACAATGTCGTAGATCACAGCCTGACGAAGTTTTTTAGCCAGATTGGGGGAATCCGGTCGATCCGCTGCGGTTGAGTCTCCGGTCAGCGATGTTGTCGGAATGCTTTGTTGTGTCCGGCGATCATCCGGTAACCTCAGGCCGGAGGAGTCCGTATCGGATACAGGGGGCTGTCCGCGGTCTGATTTGATGCTGTCAGTGAGGGCGGTTGACGTTTGCCGGTCCGGGTTGATATCTGTGGATGAAACCGCAAGTGCAAGACCGGCCATCATCAGGGCCATCAGCAGTCCGGAGATGAGCAGCGGTGCCGTAATCTGTAACAATGGTCGACTGGCTGCGGGCATTACTGAAGTGCCGCGTGAATATCGATTCCACCAAAATGCAAGGATGCACAGACTTCCTGTCAGAGCGGCCATCACACAGGACCCTGCCAGGATTTCACCGATGCGGAACTCCCGTTCTGTCACCGCAGAATCAGCCAGCAGCCGTGGCAGGTCAGATAAATTCATGTAAATTTCTTCCGCTGAAATTCCGGCTGTAGACAAATGTACGGGCACAGCAAGTCTCTGATGCCGGTAACAGAGCCAGGAAACTGGCGTTGAGACTGATCAGCAGTATGATCCTTACCAGCTGTTGTCTGAATGGGGTAAACCAATTGTTTTTTTTACCCACGTTCGACTGAGTTTGTACAACGCTTTATTTCTACGGAGCTGCATCGTTTTGTCGAGCCTGCTGTCTGATATCGTACGTCATAAGCGAACTGAAATAGCGGCTGCACGGCGGCGAACACCGGAAAAACAGCTGTGGCAACGGGCAGAATCGGCACCACCCGTCCGGGATTTCCACAATGCCCTGTCGGGCAGCAGGCCTGGGCTGATCGCTGAAGTCAAAAAAGCATCACCTTCCGCCGGAATTATTCGAGCTGATTTTGATCCTGTGGACATTGCCCGCACTTACGAAGCTGCCGGAGCCCGGTGTCTGAGTGTTTTAACGGATGAAAAGTTTTTCCAGGGACACCTGAAGTTTCTGCAGCAGATTCGGTCTCAGGTGAGCCTGCCGGTGATGCGAAAAGAATTTATCCTTGATCGCTATCAGGTTCTTGAGGCCAGAGCCTCGGGAGCTGACTGTGTTTTGCTGATAGCCGAATGCCTCAGCCAGGATGAACTCAATGATCTTCACCGGTTTGCCGGGGAGTTGGGAATGCAGACGTTGATCGAACTTTACGATGCCACCAATCTGCAAAGTGTTCTGAATACCGGGACACGGCTGGTTGGCATCAATAACCGCGATCTGCGAACCTTTGCGACGTCTCTGGACCACACATTCGATTTAATGGATCAGATTCCACCTGAGGTTTTGCTGGTGAGTGAAAGCGGAATTCGAACTCATGGCGACGTCCTCAGACTGGCTGCTGCCGGGGTTGGTGGAATTCTGGTGGGTGAGTCACTCATGCGTCAGCCGGATATTGGTTCCGCAGTGCGTCAACTGATGGAGGGGCCGTCAGCGCAGTTGGATGCTTCTTAATGATGTATTTCAGGTTTAACCTGCCAAATTAATGAAGGAGTAAAATCATGTCTCAAACTCATACGGCAGTCGAACATGTGCTTGTGATCCCGACGAGTGTCTTTCATGAAATTGGTCATTTCCAGGGATTCTGTAGCGATACTGATCGCTATCTGGATGTGATTCTTGATCCCGCTTATGCCAGTTACCGCCCACGTCCGGACATGGAGGAAGATCCGTCCTTCAAACAGTTGATTCCCTACTGCATTTTTCAGTATGACGATCAGGTGTTTGAATACCGTCGAGGAAACGGCCAGGGGGAAGCGCGTCTGCACGCAAAACGGTCAGTAGGTGTTGGCGGGCATGTGTCGACAGTTGACGTGGGTGGCGACCGGACCCCTTACCTGGAAGGTATGAAACGCGAGATTGAAGAGGAAGTTGATTTGCAGGGCGGATGGACTGAATCGTGTGTCGGACTGATCAATGACGACGAATCCGACGTGGGAAAAGTCCATTTGGGCATTGTGCACATTTTCAATCTGGACAAACCCAAAGTTGTGCCACGTGAACAGTCGATGATAGACGCAGGATTCGCGCCACCGGAACGTTTGGCAGGCGAATTAGAAGAGTTTGAAACTTGGTCACAAATTTGTCTCAAGCATCTTTACGGGTGCTGAAGTCCAAAAACGGCAGATTTTGCGACCTTAAGCAGCTCACAGTGAATACTAGCCGCTATTGAGGACGGGGCCCGAGTGGAACTTCTCCCCTTGCCCGCAGCGCCGGACAGCACAATGACAGTCATTGCCAGGAGGGCAATTCCGATGAGACGTTTCAATCTGTTTCTGTTGACGGGTCTCCTGGTGGCTGCCGGAGCAGGTGCGGTCATTGCTCAGCAGGTTGATGACCGTCCTCAAAGACCACCGGGACAGCTTTCCGAAGAAAAGCTGGGCAGCGCTCTGAGAGCTATTGGTCTGAAGCCGGCGAAAACAGAAAAACGTTATGATTTTGTGTTCAAGACCAGCATTCAGGGTGAAGAGTGGAAATTCAGCATGTCTGCAGTGCTGAGCCGCAACGAAGAATCGGTGTGGGTCATGGCCTGGCTGGATCAGCTTCCCCGAAGTTCAAGTGCAGTGCCCCGGACCGCACTCCTCAGACTGCTGGCAGCTAATGATCGCCTTGGGAATGGAAAATTCTTTGCCTATATTCCGACCAACAAACGGTTTGTGCTGCAGCGAGTGGTTGCCAACGAAAAGATGACATCACGCAAATTACGGGCAACGCTTCAGGATCTGGCGATCAGTGTGGCAGACGAGTATCCAACCTGGGCTACTGCCGGCTGGAACCCGCAGAAAGCGGGTCCGCGAGTGGCAAGCGATTCCTCAGGCGGCCAGTCTGTTCCTGTAAACCGGGAAGAATCCGGTCTGTCCAGACGAATTCGTGCGTCCGAATCGGCAACGAAATTTAGTGATCGAAGTGTGAACTAGAAAAACTCTGATCGGGCAGAATTGAGGGCGGAGACGTCTGTTCTGCGCCGACGGAACTGCCAAATCGCTATTTCACGTTCGTACAATCACTGCCAGTACGAAGATGACATCGTTCAGAGACGCTTTTGAAGGCCGAATTACAGCATTGTAATTCGGCTCTTTTTGTATGAACTGGCAGCAGCATTCGAATGATCCGGAATATATTTGTATGAGGTTTCAGATTCCCGGTTCGCAGAAAGAGGTCTTCCGGCGTTCGTCGGCCACGTCAATTCATTTTTCTGTGTCTTAAGTGATGTGTGGATTGTTTATCTCTGCAACGCGTCACGAATCAGCGTGTATGTTTGCTGCATGTCGTCAAACCGGACTTTGGGAACAGAAGAATCTGGGACGATCCGGTACTTCAAACAATCTGTGAAACCGGTACACTTTTCATTCGGATTGTGACTTTGATTACATCTGTTTCCGCTCATCCCTGCCTCTGTCATTCGCTGCCGTTCGCTCATGGCAAAACGCTCTCGAATCGAAGATCGCGTTGAACGACGTACGCAGGAGATCGGGCAGGACCTGCTGGACCGACTGGAACATGGTACTCCATCCATGTTCCACGGACGCTGGTGGGAGGACCAGTTGCTGAACTGGGCCATGGAAGACGAAGCCATTAAGTTACAGATGTTTCGCTTTGTCGATGTCCTGCCGATGCTCAGGGACCACCGATCGATTGCCCGGCACCTGGAAGAATACTTTCAGGAGGTTCGTGAACGGTTGCCGTTTGCAGCTCGTTTGGGTCTGGATCTGTCGACGGGTAACAGTATTTTGAGTCGGGCGTTAGCCTGGAACGCCCGCACGAATGTGTCGAGGATGGCACGACGGTTTATCGCGGGTGAAACAGTCTGTCAGGTCCTGGATTCGGTTGAGGAGCTGCGTCGGTCCGGCTATGCGTTTACGCTGGATCTGCTGGGTGAAGCCGTTATCAGCGAAAAAGAAGCGGACCGTTATCAACAGACATACATGGATCTGATTGTCGGTATGTCCGAACCAGTCGGAAGCTGGTCCGAAGTCAACCGCATTGACCGTGATAGTGCCGGTGCACTGCCGCGACTCAATCTCTCACTTAAGCTGTCTGCTCTGGACAGTCGATTTTCGACCATCGACCCCATCGGTACCACCGAACGTGTGTGTTCACGTCTGCGTCCCATCCTGAGGCTGGCTCAGGAACACCATGTTTTTGTCAACTTCGATATGGAACAGCGTGACTACCGCAGTCTGACGTCCGGGATCTTCAGACAGATCCTTATGGAAGATGAATTTCGTGAATTCCCTGATGCCGGGATCGCAGTACAGGCCTATCTGCAGGACACCGCAACCGAACTCAAAAGTCTGCTGAAGTGGGTTAGAAAACGAAAAACGCCCGTTACAGTGCGACTGGTTAAGGGGGCCTACTGGGACTATGAAACCACCATGGCCGAATCCCGCGGCTGGCCGTGTCCTGTTTTTCAGCGGAAGTGGCAGTCGGATGACAGCTTTGAGAAACAGGTCCGGTTCATCCTGAAGCACCACCAGTGGCTGCGCCCGGCCCTGGGCAGCCACAATCTGCGCAGTCTGGCTCATGGACTTGCCTGGGCCGAAGAATACGGTGTGCCGGAACAAAATCTGGAAATTCAGATGCTGTACGGCATGGGTGACGAACAGGCACACCTGTTTTCGGAAATGGGATATCGTGTCCGAATTTATACGCCGTTTGGCCAACTGATTCCCGGCATGGCCTACCTGGTTCGTCGCCTGCTTGAAAATACGTCCAACGATTCGTTTCTGCGTCAAAGTCTTACAGAACACCGACGTCCGGAATTGCTGCTTATGAAACCGTCCGAACATGCTGCCGAGGAACCTGTTACTGAATCTGTCACTGCGACAGGATTTTCGAATGAGCCTCCGACCGACTTCAGTATCGAAGACAATCGCAGCGCAATGCAACAGGCGCTGGAAGACGTCCGGTCCGAATTTTCACGTGAATATCCACTTGTTATTGGCGGCAAGTCGTGTGACAGCCGCAGCATCCTGGTGTCGCGGAATCCATCTGATACCTCACAGGTTGTCGGGCGAGTTGCGAGTGCCAGTTCGGATCAGGCTGCCGACGCCGTTCGGGAAGCCGAACGTGCGTTTCCGCAATGGGCGTCGACCGATGCCGGACGACGGGCTGATTGTCTGGAACTGATTGCTGCAGAGATCCGAACACGACGGTTTGAACTGGCGGCGTGGATCATCAGTGAAGTTGGCAAGCCTTGGGTGGAAGCTGATGCAGAGGTGTCTGAGGCTGTCGATTTTTGCATGTACTATGCGCAGGAAATGAGACGTCTGCATCAACCACAGGAGTGTCACCTCAAAGGCGAAGAAAATACGTACTGCTATCGACCTCGGGGTGTAGCGGTTGTGATCGCGCCCTGGAACTTTCCTTTGGCAATCCTCACCGGTATGACGGCAGCTGCCATGGTGGCGGGTAATACGGTGATTATGAAGCCGGCCGAACAATCGTCGGTCGTGGCGTCGAAGCTGATGGATATCATACAGAATTCCGACGTTCCGGACGGCGTTGTCAATCTGGTTTCCGGTGTCGGTGAAACCATTGGTCCCGAACTTGTCTGCAGCCCGGATGTCGACCTTATCTGTTTTACCGGTTCCCGCAGTGTTGGCCTTGAAATCAACCGCCTGGCAGCGGAAACGGACGATCGTCAGCTGAACGTGCGACGAGTGATTGCAGAAATGGGAGGCAAGAACGCAATTATTGTTGACGAGGATGCCGACCTGGATGAGGCCATTCCCGGTATTCTCCGCAGCGCGTTTGCCTACGCCGGCCAAAAGTGTTCTGCCTGCTCGCGAGTTATTGTTCTGGGCGGAATTTATGACCGGTTTATGCAGCGGCTTGTGGAAGCGACAGAGTGTCTGAAGCTGGGACCGGCTGACGATCCGGAGACTCAGATCGGTCCGGTGATCGACGATGATGCACGCAAACGTATTCTGGCCACAATCGCCGGTCTGGATCCGGAACATGACGGAACACTGGTCTGGGAAGGTTCATCAGAAGAACTAGCCAACCAGGGGACATTTGTCGGGCCACACGTTATAGCGGATGCCCGGTCGGACTCTCCGATTTGTCAGCAGGAATTATTTGGTCCCGTACTGCCCGTGATTCGGGCCAGAACTCTGGACGATGCGTTTGCTCTGGCCAACGACACTCGTTTTGCGCTGACGGGCGGTGTCTACAGCCGTAGTCCCGTTACTCTCAAACGCGCTCGCAGTGAATTTGAAGTTGGCAATCTGTATCTCAACCGGGAAATCACCGGAGCGATGGTACAGCGTCATCCGTTTGGCGGGTATCGCATGAGCGGGACCGGCAGTAAGGCAGGTGGTCCGGATTACCTTCTACAGTTTCTTGTTCCTGTGAATATCACGGAGAACACAATGCGCAACGGGTTTGCACCTGCGTCCGTCGAATAACCATTAGGTAGAACAGGACCGGTCAGACAGTCTGATACTGCAAAAATCTGTAGCGAGACGGATTCCGCCGTGCGTCAACATGTTTTTCAGCCTGACGGACATGCCGAATAAGGTCACTGTGGTCATCGGCTGCATCCCCCTGGATGCTTCGCCGGTTGGAATTCGATGATTTGCTATCGAACCACGGAATTCGGCTGAGCAGCAACCCGTGTTTCCGGACGTAATTCGTTCTCGTACACATTCATTACCAGATCAATCCAGTCAGATGGTACGAGTTGAGGAAAACGGGTTCGCAGGTACCAGCTGGTGTATTCTTCTTCATGGATTGCCGA
This sequence comes from Fuerstiella sp., assembly GCA_022447225.1. Classification (NCBI taxonomy): domain Bacteria; kingdom Pseudomonadati; phylum Planctomycetota; class Planctomycetia; order Planctomycetales; family Planctomycetaceae; genus Fuerstiella; species Fuerstiella sp. The sequence goes on from JAKVAZ010000001.1 coordinate 571,470, forward strand.
CAGCAGCATTTGACGTTTAAGTTGCTCGTCGTCTTCCGTTTTGCCGTGTTTCGTTTCCAGCGCTTTGCGGAGAGCCGGTTGATTCAAAACAGTTTCGTACCCCGACATCTGATGCCTGATCAGCTTTGTTTGGCGAAATGCCTTACGGCGCAAAAGTTCCTCCATCAGGGGACTTCCCAGTTCACGATCAATCTCAACCAATTCGTCGGACTTTTGAGACATGACAATGGAGAATGCCCGCCGACGAACATCATCGCCAGCTTCAGGACGGAAGAGATCAATTCCTGCGGTTGTAACAATTGCCGCTTCAGTAATCTTACCCGGGAACGTGGTAACTTCCGGCATCTTCCACGAATATCGGACATACACGAACGTCATGACGATGCCCAGCAGGACTCCTCCGATGAATTTCATGATCGATGGTGACTCGTCAGATGACCGGATCATGCAGCATCCTCCCTTACAGGACATGTGATCAATCAATACAGCAGCCTAGCACGAACGTTATCGAAGGGGCTACATTGATTTTTTGTCATTGCCGGTGTTCGCAGCCCGGTCAGGATTCCTCAGGGGACTGCCGACGCATGATACGCTTCAGCAGACACGGGGCACCCCGCACAGCCCGGATCATTCACAGGCTGCGGAGGAAGCAGAAACCGGACCAGGACGGTTTCGCTAAGTCAAACAATTGCTGTGCCGGCGGGCACGGTGTCTGACGTTTTTGGGGAGACCTCCTGCTGGCCGGAGGAGCTCGGGGACAGACACATGACTCAACAGGTTAAAGTGTTTGTGCCCGTTCACTTATGGCAGTGAGCCAGTCCCTGTTTGTCGTGGATAATCGGTTAGAGACCGGTCGCACTGCAGCAGGACCACTATTCCGGCAATCGTCCGGAAGCAATTTTCGGATAACGGCCTGTGACAGATCGCATGAAGGCCACCAGGTCATTCTTTTGTTGTTTGGTGATCTTGAGTGGTTTCATTTTTTCACTCAACCAGCGATTTTTTGTGCCTCCTTTGACGTAGTGTTCAACTACTTCTTCAAGTGTCTTCAGGCTGCCATCATGCATGTACGGAGCGGACAGGGCCACGTTGCGAATGGTTGGAGTTTTGAAAGCCCCTTTGTCCTTTTCGTCTTTGGTCTCCGCAAAACGGCCCAAGTCTGGCATGCTGGAATCCATTCCGATACCAAGATTGTGATACTTTTCATCCGAAAGGTTGGCTCCCACATGACAGTTACTGCAGCCGATTTCTTTACTGAAAAAGAGTGCCTCTCCACGGACGGCGCTCTCTGACATCGGATTGTTCCTGGCACCCTTCTGCAGATTCAGGTACTTATGCCAGGTTTCCGGATCATCTTCCCTGAGATCTTTCAGGTCTTCGTCTTCCAGTGAGGTAAATGGTTTCAGTGCATCGCGATAGTCAAACGGAGTGGCACCGGTAACGATCGTTCGTTCAAAAGATGCGATGGCCTTGCCCACATTGTCAATCGTTACACCGGACTTTGGAAACACGGCCCTGAATTCTGCTACATAGACAGGAATTTGCTTTAGTGTTGACACCGCTCCGTCGTGCGTGTTGCCCATTTCGATTGGACTGGCGATGGGGCCGACGGCCTGAGCTTCCAGAGAACCGGCTCGACCGTCCCAAAACTGTGCATCACTCAGAATTCGGTTGTAACTGACAGGAGAATTCCGGCCACCCTTCAGCCCCTCGATGCCGACTCCAAACTGTGTATGCCGCCCAAAGCCTTCCTGCGGATGATGACAACTTGCACAGCTGACTGTGTTGTCAGCCGACAATCGGGTATCAAAATACAGCTGGCGGCCAAGTTCAATTTTAGCCCGGGTGAGTGGATTTGCTTTGATGCCCCGCATATCCCGCTCACCGGCACTTAGGCCCAGCGGAAGTTTCACGTCGAGCGCCTCATGATTAGCCGGAACAGCCAGCCATTCTCTGGCCTGTTGCAGCGTTAGCTCGCCAGTGCCAGGAATTCCCGAGGTGAGATCATCCATGCCCAGAGTAACTAATTCTTCTGCGCTCAGCAGAGATCCCCAGTTCGCCGCTGCAACAGCTGCCAGACACAGAATGGTCTTCTTCATCGTTGTTCTCCACAGACTGTTTTATTTGTTTTACCCTGTTGTCGTGAATTGACAGCTTACAGATGTGGAAAGGAAGTGTCGCGATCGGATAACGATTCCCGGCGAAATGTTCTGATCGGGAACCAGCGTTCCCGACCGTGGTCTGATTGGTGTCTGAGATTGTCCACATAAACTCAGCGGGATTCTTCGGCGTTTTACCAGGACTGTGAATTCAGCCATTGAGATATCCTGTCCTGAAGCAGGTTTAGCGATTCGCCTCGCCTAAGCTGATTCAGATTCTCGTAACAAAGATTCGCGACACCAGCGACCGGCAGTGCGGTCTTCAGTGTTGGTTCGTTGGGGATTAGTTTTGACGGGATCCATTCTGTTAATTTTCGAATTCCGTCTCCCTGATCAGCCGATGTTGACAGCAAACTCAGTTCTTCCGGAGGTGTCTTACCTGACATTGGCAGATCATTTTTGCAATACACGACTGCCCGCTGACGGTCCTTTGGAATTTCCCGCACGATATCGTGATGATCGCTGGTCCAGCCAACGCTGCTGTCGACTGCAATCAGGATCAGGTCGGCTGCGGTAATCCGATCGTGGGCGTGCGAAATTCCGTGCACTTCAACTGGATCTCTGGAGTCTCGTCGAATGCCGGCAGTATCGACAATACAAAACGGCCATCCGTTGAGCACCAGTTCTGTCTCAACCGCATCGCGTGTTGTCCCCGGCTGATCGAAGACAATGGCACGTTCATACCCCGAAATTGCATTCAGCAGACTGGACTTACCAACATTGGGTGGTCCGGCAATAACGACACCCCAGGGGTCCACCAGATGATTGGCAACGCTTTCCCAGCGCAACAGGTTGTTGAGTTGCAGACGGAACGCATCAGCAGTGCCAGCCTGTATTGCGGCAACCAGCGCATCCCTAAGAACGCCGCTGGATTGCGCCAGAACGAGGCGGGCTGTTTTGGCGGTACGCGTCTGGAGCAACAACTGTTCGAGTGTTGACGGCAAAGTGATCTCCCGCGAATCCTCCCGGGAGAATTCCTCCAGGATTCGGGTGACCGCCGCTTCGCCGCCGTGGCAGTGAACTTCCCACTCTGTTTCTCCGGTTCGGACGACAACCACGTCTTCCCCTCGCCACGATCCGAACAACACACGATCAATTGGAGCAGTTGAAGCCGGCATGCCGTTCGCGGCGCAAAAGGCCATGTCAATGGCCTCAGTGCGTTCTGTTAATGGGCCTGACAGTCGAATACTCGCCACGGCACCGCGTCCGGGAGCCGTAAGTCGACATGCTGACATATTGTTTGAGGATGTCTGTGAATTGTTCACAAGGCTGTGTGTGTCTTCGCAAAACCTATCGATCTCAAAAGATTCTGACTCGGTAGTTTCTGATCTACTTTGCGTCCTGGCGACTCAGGGTTTTTTGGACTGAAACTCGAACTGCCCCTGAAAAAATCTCACTGTCTGTTTTTGGATTTCTCCCGAAACCTGTCAGTGCAGGATTTGCTCACTAAGAACCTGCCCGAGAGGGCCGTGCTGTATTAAACCAACCGTCACTGTTCGGAAAATGTCCTGACCCACACGTTCTGTTGTACCCTGACAGTGATGCAGTGACAAATGGACACACGAGGACGGTGTGTGGCAGGTTCAGCGCATGAGAAAACGAGGCTGGTACAGGGCCAGCCTCGTTTTGAGTCTTCAGTTGCGTATGCTGAGTATCGGGACTAGCTGGCATCGTCGTCAGCAGCGATAGCGATTGCCGTGATACCACCGGCAAGCAGCAGCAGGCCCAGCCACTGGGCACTTGTTAGACCGGCCAGCATGCCATCTCCGTCTTGTCCGCGGACAACGGTAATCGGCTCGTTGACCACAGTGAATTGTCTCAGAGACTTCGGTGGAGCTGTTCCCTGTGTCCAGAGGCGGGCACCGTATTTAGCATCATCAACCTGTATCGCACAAACGCCGCCACGGAAGCCGGTAAGTGTGAATTGTCCTCTTTCGTTGGTCTCAACGGCACGTTTGCCGTCTTTGGTCGAAATCTCAACCACTGTACCGGCAACGGGTTGACCGTGGATGTCGAGAACGCGTCCGATGACAGCACCATCTTGCCCCAACTCAACGTTTCGCAGTTTTGGCCTGGCAGGAGATTGCGTTGTCGAGCCAGCAATGAGGTTTGCCGGCAACACGAACAATACTGCCATAAAAAGGGCAGTGATTTGTTTGAAGGAGAAATGCATTCGTGTTCCTTTCGTGGATTCGAACAATGATCAGAATTTCCGAAACACTGCCGGATGAATTGCACAAAGTATCTGTCTGTTCATCGCATTCTCACAAGAGTGATGAACATTGTTATTCTCAAGGACGCTCTGTGTGTTTCGTAATGGGGCACCAACACCGGCAAAAATTGCTGGTTGCTTCAACGTGAATATGAGTTTCCCCGTGTGTGGTGCATGTCTGCTCAGTTGAACGCATTACCCGGTGATATTCGAAGTGCCCTGCCCTGCCCCTGCTTCACACCGTCTGTGGAAAATATTCGGGTCTCGCCATGACACAGGCCTGTAAATTGAGTGCACCGGGTATTCGCAGCAAAAGTGATCCAGGATTGAGCCCGGCTGTTGCATGTTCCTTAAATTGCCCAATTACTCAGTTTTGCTTTTTCGATTTGACGGATACCTGCCGAATCTGCCGATTCAGTAGGATTCGGTATTCTTCATTCCGTCGGCTGCGTGAACTTAGGCAAAAAATGCAGATCGTGGCTGACAAATGGGGGTTGCTGCCGAGAAGCAGTCTGCGATATCAATCTGCGTTAACTCTTCCGTCTCTCTCATCTCTTTAAGGAAGAGTAAGACCGAACCGGGCGACTCCACCCGTTCGTGAATACGGGCGTCTGTGAACTGAAAGAACTGCACAGTGATTCTCCGCCTTCCGGATTCACATACAGCGATTTTCGCGCCTGTGGTTACACGAGACCTTGAGGAATTCAATGGTTTCGCCGACCGGGCGAGTCGGGAACGGGAACCGCGGGGCGGCATGCCGGCCGGCTTTGTCGTCGTGGCTTCCATCGTCAGCTGTCTGTTCCTGACCGGTTGCGCCCACAACACGTATTCCGTTAGTTCAATGCCGAAGAAATATGCTGCTCGACCGGTTTCCGACTATTCCTTACTGAATCTCACGGCGTATGCCCGCCCAATCGCCGGACCGAACGAGATTCGTGAAGGAGATCGACTGGAGGTCTCGCTGCATTCGGGTTTTGGTAACGCAGACGGCGTTGAGAAGTGGCCGGTTGGCGTGAATGATGAAGGTGTCGCTCATTTGCCGAATATCGGTCCGATCAGACTCGTGGGCCTCACCCGTGCCCAGGCGGAACAGACAATTGTGAAAGAGAGCATCGCCCGAGACGTTTATCTCACGCCTGCTGTCGACCTGAAACTGGAGGGCCGCAGACTCAACTCCGTTGTTGTCTCAGGTGGTATCGATGCTCCGGGAATTCTCGAATTTCCTGAGTCGAGTCTGACGCTGGCGGACGTGATTGTCCGGTCCGGTGGTCTCACGAAAGCTGCGACGGGGCAGGTGACTGTGAATCGGGCGGAGTCACACTGGGATAGAGGAGACCACCTGACGACGGTGAGTCAAACGGAAAACGTTGGTGAATCTATTAGTGTCAATCTGGCAACCACGTCTGCTGCAGAACTGGCAGCCACACAAATCCCGCCGGGTGCCACGATTACATTTGAGCAGGTACCTGCACGAACTATTCGGATCATTGGCGTTATAAGAGACCGCGAACTGGAGATTCCGCCCGGACGAAATATCCGGCTGCTTGATGCGCTGGCGCTCGCGGGAGGTCCAACCTATTCATCCTGGGTTTCAAACCGGGTCGACATCATTCGGCGGGTACCGGGCAAAGATGAAACCATACGTATCCGGGCTTTGATCCGTCAGGCAAAGAAACACGACGAACAGAATCTATTACTGGCTCCCGATGACATTGTGAGCGTGGAAGAAAATCTGATCACGTTTACGTTGTCGACACTGGGCGGTCTTACCGGTCTTGCAAACACAGCGCGCGTAGCCACATTGCCGTAATCTGCCCCAATCACAATTCGACCAGATTTTATTTTCCGCACTCATGTCTGACCGAACTCAGCAAATATTGGACAACGAATTCTACGGTTTCGAGCAGTCCGACAGCACATCCGCTCAGCAGACACTGCAGACAGTACTGCGTTTTCTTCGGATGGTAGTGCGGCATCGTGCGATTGTCTTTGGATTTGTCGCCGTTGCCGTTTTCATCGGCGTGGTACATTTCAAACGCACGCCGAAAACCTATATGGCGTCGGCTTCGATGATGATTCGTCACTTCATGACCGATGGCGACGAACAGGCGATTCTTGCCAGACGTGAGCTGATGAAAGGCTACCGTCAACTGCTCGTCAGTGATTCGGTACTCAGTGATGCGGTCCGGAATCTGACATCGCTGCCGCCGGAACTTCAGGGAGTGTCCCCGACTGAACTACCGGGGCGATTACGTGAGATGCTGGATGTTAAGTTCGATTCCAATCAGAACTTTGTCGAGCTCAGCTATCATTCGCAGGATCCCGAATCGACCGCCGCTGTGATTGAAGCAGTCATTGCAGCGTCGCAAAGCTTCATCTCACGTGACCGCGGTGAACTCGCGAATGAACTGATGGTTCGTCTGGAGGCACAAAGCAGGGATGTAGCCGGGCAATTGCAGTTAAAGGGGCAACAGCTTCTTGCTGCTCGTAAGGCATCCGGAGACATCAGCACTGTTAACGGCACCGAAGAATCTCATCCAACCGTCAAAAGGGTGAACGAGTTAAGTAGTCAGCTGACAACGTCGCAAAGTCGTATTGTGAAACTGAAATCCACCATGCGCACGATCCGGTCACTGGCGTCAAACTCTCAGGATCTGTCGCCGGTGATGCCGATGCTGCAGGAGCTGGTTGGCCCGGAGCTCATCAAACAGATTCCTGGAATGCAGGGAGTTCCGCCGGAAACGATCAGAGAACTTGAAAATTCACTGCATGACGTCGAGGCTGAAATATCAGTACGCAGGGTCAACCTGGGGCTGAATCATCCGGAAATCAGACAGCGTATTGTCAAACGGGACCAATTGCAGAAACGCCTAAACGCAACACATCAAACAAACAGAAATCGTCTTGAAGGTCGAGGCAATGATCCACAGGTGGCCCAATGGATGGTCAATACTATATACGCTGAGCTCAACAGTACTCTGGAGCTGAAGAGAGGGCTGGAAAGCGAGTACTCCACTGCAGCGGAGGCTGCGCAGAAACTCAATGCGGATCTTGCTGATGTCCGCATGGCGGAACATGAGGTCAAGACCCTTCACGAGCAGCTTTCAACTTTGCAAAGTCGTCTGAAGTCGATCGATGTCTCGAAATCTGACGAAGACTTTCGTGTTGTGGTGTTAACGGACCCTTTGGTTCCTGCTAAGCCGGTGGCCCCGGTGTTGTCTCGTAGTCTGGCAATCAGCATCATTTTTGGACTCTTCGCATCGTTTGCCGTGATCTACGTGATTGATCTGGTCGACGACCGACTTCGATCTCCCGAGGATGTTCAAAGTCAGCTGGGGCTGCCTCTGCTGGGGATCATCCGACCGCTGCCCGAGGACCAGGTTGCAGAACACCCGATTTACGTTCATGCGTATCCGCTTACGGTCCAGACAGAATGTTTTCGAACGGTTCGTACGTCGATCAGTCTTGCCGAACCCGAAACGAAGTGTCTGGCCATTACCAGCAGTGAGCAAAGTGAGGGTAAGACAACATTCACAGCCAATCTGGCGGCGACGTTTACTCAGACCGGCAGTCGTACGTTGCTGATAGACGCTGATATGCGACGCCCCGGTCTGTCGAAGCTGCTGGAAATTCGGGGCAAAGGAGGCCTCTCTGAAATTTTGCGGGCCGGCGAAAATGTTCCGGAAATGTGCAGGGAACGAATCATTCCCACCGAAGCTCCGGGTCTGGATGTTCTTCCCTGCGGTCCACGAATGATGAATGCAGGTGTACTACTTTCGAGGCCATCTCTGGCCGCAATACTGGACTGGGCTGTGTCAGAATACGATCAGGTTTTAGTTGACTGTCCGCCTACGTTACCTGTCAGTGATGCATCGATTGTTGGTAATTATGTCGACGGTATGCTGTTTCTGCTGAATCCGGACAAAACACACCGCCGCAGTGCACTCAGAGCCGTCGATCAACTGCGTTCCGTAGGGATGAATCTCGTTGGTGTTATCACCAATACTTCCAGCGAAGTACATGCCGGTGCCTACGAATACGGATACGGATACGGTCAGGAATACACATACGGGCATGATGAACACGACGACGAAAATTTTTCCGAAGTTGAAGACGACGTCGTGGCCGGGGCAAGCTTTAAAGTGATGGACACCAGTCCGAAAGCCTACTCGTTATTGTCTGGTTCCATGCGAGAGGATTCCGGCCGGGAAACTCTCGGGGACCCCGAGAGAAAGGCTGCCTGACAAATGAGTGCCGGAGCTGCCATACATTCCGGTCGCCGGAGTCGAGTCCCGACCCCGGCTCTTAACCCTCACGAGTTGCTGCAGGTCAGGCTGCAACAGCTCTGTGATGCCGGGATTGCGATGAGCATATTTGTTGTGCCCCTTACCATGGCAGGACTTCGTGAATACGGCGTGGCGTTGTTCGTATTTTGCAGTTTTGTCGCGGGAATTGCCTGGGCTTCGCAACAATTGCTGTCTCCAGCATCGAATTCACCGGCTGCTGCGGCAGCTTCCATTGCGGCGCTGGCAATCGGGCTGGTCTGGCTGCAGTTCCAGCCGCTCCCCGATCATCTGTTAAGCAGATTATCTCCATTCAGTTTCCGTTTCCTGCCACTGTGGGGCTCTGCTGAAGGACGGATTTTGCATAGCCACGGATGGAATCGGATCTCCATGACCCCCGAGGCAACTCGATCGGGGTTCGTCCTGTTGCTGGCATACACCATTTTCTTCTTAACACTTTTGCAGCGTCTGCGCATTCAGCAAGATGTTGACCGTCTCATCAAGATGATCGGGCTTTCTGCAGTGGCCATGGGAATCATCGGTATTGCCCAACTGGCGATCGGTGACGATCGTTTTCTGTGGATGATCGACCACCCAACGCGAACGGCCAGCTGGCCGGCCAAAGGAACGTTCACCAACCAAAACCACTTTGCGCACTTTCTGTCACTGGGAATCGGACCCCTGCTGTGGTGGTGGCAGTCCTTCGACCAGGAGAGCGAGCAAACGCACTCGCGGAAACGATCTCGCGGTGGCTCATCCATCCGAAACCGGTTATCCCGGCCGAACACGCGTTTTCCAGGAACAGAGTCCCGATGGCCCCGGCTTCTTATCGGCGTTGGGGTGGCCGTTCTTACCATTGGTGTTCTGTACAGCCTTTCCAGGGGTGGCATTGTTGTGTTTCTGATGGCAGCCACCATTGCGATGTTTGCGGCTGGTTGTAGCTGGAGATCTGTACTGCGACTGTTTGTCTCGCTATCTGTCTTTCTCGCGTTCGTGATCCTGGCATTTGGATTGGAACAAACCACGACTCGCTGGAATCAGGTTGTTCAGGCCGGCTCGATTGACGAACTCTCGCACGGACGCTGGGTACTCTGGTCGGCGCTGTCTCAGGCTGTTTCAGAATTCTGGCCGTCCGGTTCAGGTGTTGGCAGTCATGCCGACATCTACCCGATCTGGATGTCGGAACAATTCCATTTGCGATTTTCACATGCCGAGTGTGGCTACCTGCAGATTCTGGTGGAAACGGGACTGCCCGGCTTGATGCTGCTTCTGGCGGGAATTGGACTGTGTGTGGCATGGTGCGTGCGCGGCTGGTCTGCGGGCACCACTCATCAGCGCCGGCGAATTCTTGCCCTGGCGGCAGGACTTACAGCCAGTGTTTTGCACTCGCTGGTTGATTTTGTCTGGTATATTCCTGGCTGCATGGTTCTGACTCTGGCGATTCTGGCGTGTGTTAGTCGCTGTAGTCACCTGGCGAGATCCGCGAAGCGACCTGGTATGCTTTCGCAAACACGCTTTGCCACCTTGCTGGCTGGAACCTTAATTGTGTGTGTACTTCCGGTCGGACATTTGTTTGCGGACACGATTCACAGAGATCTTAGTGCGACGCAGCACTGGAAATCATTTCACAACAGCATGAGAGAAATAGCCAAAGATTTCCGCCATGACAGAACGCTGACGCTGGATGATCGTCTGGAATTCCTGATTGGCACACTCGAACAATGCATACTGAAAAATCCATTTCATCACGAAGCACATGCGGCCCTCGCTCCTTTGTATCTGCAGCGGTTTGAAAAACGGAGCAAAGCCGGTGCAAATCAGATGACCCTGCAGGACGTTCGGGACACGGTACAGCAGGCCGAATTCCAATCGCACAGCGAGATACACGAATGGCTGGTTCGGGCTTTCGGCGACGATGTCAGGGATCTGCACAGAGCCACACAGGCAGCTCGCCTGGCACTTCAAAAACGTCCGTTGCGCGGCGAGTGCTACATTGTCCTGTCGGAAACCGCGTTTCTTGCCGGAGCTTCGCGGGAGGAACCGGAGGCCGTTGTTGATCAGGCGGTCCGGGTGAGGCCTCATGAACCCCGAGTACTGTATGCGGCCGGGCTGCTGGAAAATGATTCGAATAATGAAAAATCTGCGTGGAAATTTTGGCGACACGCAGCTGCTCTTGATTCCGGAATCGCACGGCGGATTGTGAGTCGTTTCGTTGACCGAATGCCGCTTGACCGGCTAATCAAACGATTATCACCGGACAGAATGACTTACCGGATTGTCTACGACGTATTCCGTCGCAACAAGCGCTCAGAGCAGCAGAAGATAATTGCCACTGCCTTTGCAAATGATCATCTGAAATTACTCAGGCAGGACGAAGAGGGCACGGCAGCTGATTTCAGATTCTATGCGACAATGCTGGATGATGCTGAATATTATCGGGATGCTCTCTGGTGCCTCAGACAGGCTGTAAGAAAGCAGCCGGAATACCTGCCGACAAGACGCCTGCTGGTCCGGGCCCTTATCACCCAGGGACTACTCGAAGATGCACAACGTGAACTAAACTGGCTGCGTGTGCGCCGGCCCAAAGATCAGCAAATTACAAAATTGGTCAATGATGTTGAATCCCGACTGACGACGCGGCGCTCATCACCGGGTCGGACCAGTCACGTACGAATTCCCACACCCTTAAGTTTCGAGACAGTGCCAGGCACGGCGGTGTCTCACACGGGTTTCGCGTCGCCTGAATCTTTACGCCCTGCCACACCTGCGATTACGTCACAATTTATAGTTCCCCGGTCACCAGGTGACTCCATCAACCGTCAAAACTGACCGTCCGTTCAAGGCTTCAGTTCCTGAAAACCGACCGAATTCAACCGGATCGCCAACAGTCAAAACCGAAAACATATTTCAGCCTGGAGTCTGCCTGATATGAGATCCGGCAGGGGCCAGGAATTGAAAAGGATGAATCATGCTCACGGATCGCGCAGAAGGATTGATGCGATTTTGCCGTGTCATCAAATATGCTGTGGTTGCGGTCAGTTGCCTGGCAACGGCCTGTCTGACAGCAACGAATGTTGATTTCATGACAGCGATCCACGCAGCTTTGCTGCCGACGTTGATGATGTTTTTTGCACAACTCGGGTGTGGTCCATCGTGGTTCACATGGAGTCGTATGCATTTTCAGCGGCCCTTCTCGGCTTCTGTTGGAATGACAGCACTGGATACTGTTCCCGTCGGGCTGGTCCTCCTTGCTGTATGGTCTCTGATGCCGACACAATCCGGTCGTATCGTTCCTTTCTGGCCCTGCTTTCTGAGCGCCGTTACGACCCTGCTGTTACTCAACCGGTTTCTGCCCGTAGTTCTGTCAATGCTGATGTTTCGCAGAATCCGGCGTCCGCGGATTCTGGTCCTGGGGCCGGTCGGTGCCAGACAGGTCGTTCGTCGTCAGTTGGATCCGGCTCAGTTCGTTGGGCTCGAAATCATTGAAAGGGAAGCTGTCGACGAGACCGGCGGTCTGCGTCTTTTTAACCCTGAAGAAGAAGTCACGGTCTGTGAATCAAAGGTCATTCCCATTCACAGTCGCATCGATCAGCCTGGGTCGCCTCATGCCGTTGATCGAGTGATTTTAGTATGCAGGGACGCCGGTAATGAGTCGATGAAGCTGCAAAATAAGATTCATCGTCGCTGTGAAGCCGCAGGACTGCCACTTGCGGTTTATACTCTGCATCAATCGACTCTGCATCAATTCATGATACCGATTTCCGGTGATTCGCTGTCGACGTTACCCGCCGGTCAGGAGCCGCTGCAGAATCCGGTCAACCAGGCAATCAAACGCGGCCTGGACATTCTGATTTCTGTCCCCTTCGCTGTTTTGGCGCTGCCGCTACTGTGTCTCCTGGTTCGACTTATCCATCGGGTTCAGTCGCCGGGACCTTTATTTTACCGGCAGGAACGTTGCGGGAAAAACGGCTCCCCCTTTCACATTTTTAAGTTTCGGACGATGCATGTTCCCAAACCTGGACAGACGGATCTGGAAGACAATCCATCGCCCCGAATCTTTCAGCTTGGTGCTATTCTGCGGGACTCCCGACTGGACGAAATCCCTCAGTTTCTCAATGTGCTGGCCGGCACGATGAGTATCGTGGGACCTCGGGCTCACCATGCACAGGACCGCATCAAATTCAGCCAGCAGGTTCCGCGGTATCCGATGAGAATGCAGGTCAAACCTGGAATTACAGGACCGGCTCAATACAGGGAATACTGCGGTGTATTTCGGCGTGACAACGTGGAATCACGCGTTGTCTGCGACCTTGAATACATCAATCAGTGGTCCATCCAGTCTGACTTAGGACTGATATTTAAGACTGGCAGGGTGATTGCTGAATCGCTGATGCTTGCCATCGTCCGCAAATTTGAGGATCGAGTCACAACATCGGCACCGTTAGCTGTGCCCGGTCATCCCGTCATTGATGCGGTCAGTGAAGGTGACTCGTTCCAAAAAACGTCCTCACAGCGGTCGGCTGCTTGATTCCGGCTGTCAGTAAAGAACCCGTTCGTACAGCCAGCATGGGAAGAAGACGGCTTTAGTTTGTACAGCCGATATGTGATGCACTGTGTTTGCCTGTGCAGCCGACGGGGGATTGGATGAGTACCCGGCGATCCCGCCGGGTTTAACCTGGGTTCAGCGGTGTCTGTCGCGGCGGTTCGGGAGATTCCAGGATTGCAACCACGGTTTCGACAGCAGTTTTGGCATCTTTCCCCTGTGCCAACAGTGTCAGCGGGGCTCCGTGAGTCGCTGCAAGCAGCATCAGATCAGAGGCTGATCGTGCATCTGCCGGACGTCCATTGAACTCAATTTGAAACTGACAATCCAGATCACTGAGTGATTTTACAATGCGGGAAATGGGCGCAAGGTGTAACCCGTTGACGATGCCCAGCGTGATTTTACGAGTCACTTCTGACACAGTCTCCATCCTGACTATATTCATACCTGTATCTGTTAAGACTCAGCGAACCGTCCGCCAAAACCCGCTGCAGATGGTTCGCACGCCAGCATGAACACACAGAAGGATGAGACAGCGGAGGAGTTACTCTTCGGAATCGTCGCCGTTGTCAATGTCGGCTTCTTCGAGATTGCTCCAGATTGCGGATGCCGTTTTAGCCTGACGCAGAAAACTGCAAAAATCCTGACCTCGGAGATGGCGGGAAATATTTTCCAGTCCTCGCAGATGATCCCCGGGACGGTCCAGCGGTGATATCAGCAAAAACAGGATAAAGACCGACTCGCCATCCAGGCTGGCAAAATCGACACCGTCTTCACTGACAGCAACTGTTGCTACAAGTTCATTCACCGCCGGATGCTTGGTGTGAGGAACCGCAACACCGTTTCCGATTCCTGTCGACCCAAGCTCCTCCCGCTTCAGAACTGCAGCCACGACTTCATCTTCATCCTCCGATTTGATGGCACCGTTCATTTTCAGGCTGGCCACCATTTCTCGAATCACGTCCTCTTTTGAGGACGCTTTGAGCTTTGGAATAATTGCGTCTTTGATAACGAATTCTGTCAGTTTCATTTCGTTCCAGCTCTACGGCAGTCCCGGTTGTACATGTGTAGTGAATAGTTTGTCCCAAAGCTTCTTTCAGACCTCTTCGTTCACCGGGTCTGATTCCGCCGGGTCATCTGTTTCGTCAGAATGAACAATTTCGCTCACGGATCTGTCACGACGATGATCCTTGAGTTTCTCCTTGTATCGATGGACCTGATGTTCCATTTTTTGCAACGTTCTGTCGAAGGTTGCTCCTGCATCTTCGCCTTCGACATGCGCCACGATGGTGTGATAACCCTCAATTTCCACCAGCATTTCGACGTTGACTCGTTCTGCTTCAAACTCGAATGTCACATTGATTTCACTTACCTGGCCCAGATAACGAACCAGTTTTTCTGATTTTCGAGTCACATATTCGTTTAGATCCGGCTTGATATTGCCGTGTCTGGCAGTAATCGCAACCTGCATCGAATGTCTTTCTGCCGAAACTCTGCACCGAATCCCCGGGGGGACTCCCAAAGATGTCGCACAAGGCCACCGGGAGCTGAACACTCATCGACGACAAATTGATTTTAGCCACGGGCCCAGTCGAAGGAAAGTGCCGCCCTGTGGTTCCCGGCGGAAAGAACTTCGGCAGAACGGTCCGAATACGCATAACCCGCTGTCATCTCGGTGATTCATTGTTGACAGATCGGTTCTCTCGTCGTTCAATCGCGCTTCGCTTTGTTCTCATACGTTCGCGGCCGGTATGCCGTTCCTTTCGCCTCTGACATGGCTATGCCGCAATTCGATTTTATTGCCACCGCCACCTTTGGTCTGGAAAATGTGGTTGCACGGGAGCTACAGGACCTCGGATACACGAATTGTCAGGTTTCTGACGGACGGGTCCTGTTTTCCGGAAATGAACAGGACATTGCCCGCTGCAACCTGTGGCTGAGGTCGGCCGACCGTCTGTTGATTCGGGTGGGTGAATTTTCTGCCGGTGATTTTGGAGCACTTTTCGACAAAACAATTGATCTGCCGTGGAATGAACTCCTGCCGGTCGATGCGGAATTCCCGGTCAGCGGCCGTTCTGTCCGGTCCAGACTCAAGAGCGTTCCCAGCGTGCAGGGCTGCGTGAAAAAAGCGATCGTGGAAAATCTGAAACGCCGATACAACCGTTTCCGGTTCGACGAGTCCGGTACAAAATATCCCATTGAAATTTCCCTGCTGAAAGACGTGGCCACTTTAACTATTGATACTTCCGGTCCCGGATTACACAAACGCGGCTATCGACAGTTAGCGGGGCGAGCTCCTCTGCGGGAAACAATGGCAGCCGGTCTGGTACAGTTGAGCTACTGGAATCGTGAGCGGCTGTTGATCGATCCCTTCTGTGGCAGCGGAACAATTCCCATAGAAGCGGCCCTCCTGGGACGTAATATGGCGCCTGGTCTGGGACGTTCGTTTCTGTGTGAAGACTGGCACTGGATAGATCGGAGTGTCTTTCGCGAAGCACGCACTGCCGCCAGAGATGCCCGTCTGCCAAAGCTGCCCGAAACAATTCTGGCCTATGACCACGATCCGGCTGCCATTCGCCTTTCAGAACGCGGTGCCACGGACGCCGGTGTGGCTGTCGACATTCAGTTTCGTCGCCAGGAAGTCAGTGACCTTAAATCGAAGCGAGAGTACGGCTGCATTGTCACCAATCCGCCGTACGGGGAGCGACTGGGTGAAACCGATGAAGTTGAGGCCGTGTATCGCGAACTGGGGCGAGTTTTTGCTCCACTGAGCACATGGAGTATCTATGTGCTCACGTCGAACCGCTGGTTCGAAAAGCATTATGGTTGTCGAGCATCTCGGCGCCGTAAACTGTACAACGGTCGACTGGAGTGCCAGTACTACCAGTACCCTGGACCCCGGCCGCCGGATCCGCAATCATTTGAGTAATTCGTTTTTCTCAACCAGCTTTCGAAGACGGATGACTCACCGCTCTCATCATCGATTCGGGTTTGGACGGACATCAAACTTTTGGTCATGGTTAAACTAAACCGGCATTCGAGTTTACAATTCCGCAACGGAAACCCATACGTCAGTCAGGCAGCAGGAATCAAAATATGAAGATTTCAATCACCTATTGTGTGATGTGAAACTACACACCACAGGCTGTCGGTCTGGCAGCAGCAATTAAAGAATCGACTGGCGTCGAAGCTGAGCTCATTGAAAGCTCGGGCGGAATATTTGATGTAAAAGTCGACGACAGAATGATTTACAGCAAACATGAGACGAATCGATTTCCGGAACACTCGGAAATACTAAGCCAGCTGCAAACGTCGTAAGACTGCAACTCCATGTTGCTGACGCTGTATGTGGTCAGAATCCTGTCCCGTATGCGTAGAGTCGGACAGCTCAGCGTCGCTGTGTCACTGCAGGAACGGGAACAGTGATGGCCTGTCAGCAGCGGAAGACCTCAATCGTTTGTGATTCCGGCAGCACACCGGCCTGTTTTGCCCGCTGAGAAAGCTGGTCGAGTGCGTCACTCCCGGTTTGACCCAGATCGACCGTCCATTCGTTGACATACAGGTCGACGTGCTGCATCAGCACGTCATCGTCGAATTCCTGGGCGAAGCGTCTCATCGTTGGGAGCGCCGCCTGTCGGTCTGACATTGCATACAGCAGGGAATCATAAATTGTTGCCTGTACGGCGCTGATCACGTCTGTTGGCAGCGAACGGCGAGCTACGATCCCTCCCAGCGGAAGCGGACAGGTGGTTTCCGTTTCCCAGCGGGTACCCAGGTCCTCGACCAGAGAAAGTCCGGCCTGTTTCCAGGTAAAACGGCCTTCGTGAATACAGACTCCGAAGTCAGCCTGATTGCGTTCCAGCGCCGGCATGATTTCGGAAAAAACAACGTGACGGACGCGAGTCGTCTGATGATGAAACAGCTGAAACAGCAGTGCCGCAGTAGTGTCTTCACCTGGGCAGAGTGTTATCTGGCTTTCGTCGAGCGGAACGATGTCCGGGCGAGTCGCCAGCAGCAACGGACCGACCTGATAGCCCAGTGCCGATCCGGACGGCAAAACAATGGTTTCATCGGTCATTTTCAGTGCTGCATGAAAGCTCGTTTTTGCAGCATCAAAGTCACCGGCAAACAGGCGGTCATTGAGTTGCTGGATATCCAGCAACTCCAGCCGAAACTCCAGACCTCGCCAGTCAACGGCTTTGGTCATCAAAGCATGGAATGCAAATGTGTCATTGGGACACGTGGAAATTGCCAGATGAATCGGCCTCGCCACAATCTGCTGTCTCTTCAGTTCAGTTGTACTGAGGAATTTGTTTTTGTGCTTCTCGCAAATGGTGCTGCAGCACAGGGCGTTCCTGAATTGTACAGACGCTGACGCAGTGTTCCAGCAGGTCTGCTGCCTCACCCGGCCGCCCGGCACGCAAAGTCAGAATGGCCAGATCACGTCTTTCCCGCCAGGAACCTGGCTTGAGGCAGGCCAGGCGACGCTGCACTTTCAACGCAGACTTCCACTGTTCTTTGGAACCGAACAGTGTCTTGAGGTTATTGAGCATGCGAATAATGATGACGCGTTCGCTGACCGGCTTCAGAATTGGATAAATTTCAGCAGTTGGTAACTCAGTCACTTCATGCAGCCACTCCACGCATTCCATTTCGTCCATGATGTGTCCGCCTCGAAACGGATCAACATAGATGATTCCTGCATCACTGTTGAGTCGCGTGATGAAGTGGGATGGTGCAGAGATACCTTCCAGAGGAATGCCCAGTTCACTGGCAATGGCCATATAAACGACCGACAGCGTAATCGGCAAACCCCGTCCGGTTTCCAGTACCCGATTCAGATAACAGGCGTCCGGCTGTTCAAAGCAACTTTCGTCACCACACAGATTCAGGTCAGTTGTCAGATGACTGATGAGCAGTTTGAGTTCGTTGAAATCGTCACCGGCCAGAGCGACAGGGCGGGTCAACGCGGCCACCGACGAACGAAGAGTTTTTAACGTGGGTGCAAAGTCCAGATCCGGCTGTTCGTCTCGAGAAATTTCCAGGGCGGCCACTACCAGATCGATATCAGATTCCCGGCGAACCATTCGCTGGAACTGTGTATCGTCTTTGAATGACCGGGTTGCAGACATCAGGATATCAGCAGCAGACAAACGGTAGTACCTCGGGGAACTGACGCAGTTTCAACCGCGGGACCATGACTATAGTCACGTAACAGAATTGTCACAATGGCGAGATCTTCGTTTGATTATCAGCAGAAACCGCTGATTGACTATCATTGACGATTGACAGGGATTCGTTGAAGCGGTGCGCCGGTGGCTCGTGTTGATCAGAAAAGTTTACTCATGATTCACGGTCCTGCGGCCGTTCATTTGACCGGGTTGTTGTCGCGTCGTAAGGTGACCGTACTTAACCCAAACGGGTTTTGATGAGGACACTTTGTCACATGTGCTTTCTGATGTCTGCGGATTCCCAATTATGAACTGTCTGAATCGCAAGTCGCTGATTCTTCTTTGTTGTCTGGTTTGGATTTGTGGCTGTGCGTCCGGCGATTCGTCCTCCGAATCAGGTGAGACACCGGAAAATGGCGGAGCAGCATCATCAGACGATCAACCGAATGTGGCTTACGTCACAAATGGAATCGCTTCTTTCTGGGTCATCGCAGAAAAAGGAGCGCTTGACGGTGGTAAAGAATTTGGTGCACAAGTCCAGGTGTTGATGCCTGGCACCGACGGTGTGGGGGATCAAAAACGCATGTGTCAGGACTTGCTGGCGCAGGGAATTGAGGGCATTGCCATCAGCCCCATCGACCCCGAAAATCAGGGAGATCTTCTCAACGAGATCTCGCAGAACACGAACATGATCACTCACGATTCCGATGCGCCGAATAGTGAACGGCATTGTTACGTCGGAATGGACAACTACGCTGCCGGTCGGATGTGCGGAGAACTGGTAAAGGAAGCAATGCCCGAAGGCGGGAGCGTGATGATCTTTGTTGGCCGCCTGGGTCAGGCCAACGCCAGACAGCGGCGACAGGGAGTGATCGACGAGCTGCTTGATCGCCCGGCGGATCCCAATCGGTACGACGATCCAAATGACGGCGAACAGAAGAATGAAAAATACACAATCCTTGACACGCGCACAGATGGTTTTGATTTCTCCAAAGCCAAAGAACAGGCACAGGACGCTATCGCACGTTATCCCGACCTTGGCTGCATGGTCGGTTTATTCGCTTACAACCCACCACTGATTTTGGATTCAGTTCGCGACGCCGGAAAGATTGGTCAAATCAAAATCATCGGCTTTGACGAAGACGAGGCCTGTCTCAAGGGAATCGCCGATGGAGAAATCCATGGAACGACGGTTCAGAATCCCTATGAGTACGGTCGCAGATCCGTTGAAATACTCACAGGCCTCGCAAAAGGTGATCAGTCGGTACTCCCGGAAGGGGGCGTTTTGCATATTCCGGCTCGTAATATTCGGGCAGACACCGTGGCCGACTTCCACCAGAATCTGAAAACGCTGCTGGCAGAAGGCAGTCGTGCGACAACCGGTAAGGTCAACGATGAATCAGTCGCCGAACCGAACCCGGAAGGAGACGCGGCTGAGTCGTCGTCGGCCGAGGAATGACAACCCAAACGCCTGAACCACTACTGCTTGAGGTTCGCACCGTTACCAAACGCTTTCCCGGCGTAACGGCATTGCTTGATGTCAGTCTGAAGTTGCATCGTGGCGAGGTGCTTGCGCTGATCGGGGAAAACGGTGCCGGCAAAAGCACGCTCATGAAAATTCTCGCGGGCGTGCAGGGGCCCGATGCGGGACGTATTCTGATTGATGGGCAGGATGTGACCATCAACAGTGTACAGGCAGCACAAGCTCTTGGTATTGCGCTCATCCATCAGGAACTCAATCTGTCCGACAACCTGGACATCGGGGCCAATATTTTCCTGGGGCGCGAACCTCGACGCTATGGCCTGATCGATTCCCGTGCAATTCGTCAAAAGTGTGTCGAGTTACTGGGCCGAGTCGGCCTGGATGTTCCACCGGAGACGATCGTCCATCGTCTGCCTATTGGTCAACAACAACTCGTAGAAATCGCCCGCGCACTTTCCATCGATGCTCGGGTGTTGATCATGGACGAACCCACTTCAAGCCTTTCTCAGCACGAAGCCAAACGGCTGTTCGAAGTTGTGAAGGATTTACGTAATCGCGGCGTCAGCATTGTTTATATCTCACACCGTCTTGGTGAAGTCCGAGAACTGGCGGATCGAGTCACCGTACTTCGTGATGGAGAAAATGCCGGCGATCTGAACCGCAATGACCTCAGCCACGATCGCATGGTCCAGTTAATGGTCGGACGCGACATCTCTGAATTCTACGCACGCAAACCGCATCAATCTGGTGAGCTTGCGCTGAAAGTTGACAAACTGGTAACCCCCGCCCATCCAGGTCACGAATTGAGTTTTACCGTTCGCAGGGGTGAACTGGTCGGCGTGGCCGGGCTGGTTGGTGCCGGACGGACAGAACTGCTACAGGTGCTGTTCGGAGTTGATGAAGCAGTCGCTGGAAACATTCGGATTGCCGACAGCCTGATACACCCCCGCAATCCAGTAGACGCGATCAACGCTGGAGTTGCTCTTGTTCCGGAAGATCGAAAGCAGCAGGGACTGATTTTAAGCATGGCAGTGCGGACCAATGTTGGTCTGGCGGGATTGAAACGCAATCAGAAACGAGGCGGTTTTCTGAATCATGCGGTCGAACAGTCTGACACGGATTTGATGATCCACAAACTTCAAATCCGAACACCAAATGATCGACAAATCGTCCAGTACCTGTCCGGCGGCAATCAGCAAAAAGTCGTGTTGGGCAAGTGGCTCGCGATGAAACCGGACATTCTGCTGCTTGACGAACCAACTCGCGGAATCGACATCGGAGCGAAACAGGAGATTTATGCCTTAATGGAAGAGTTGGCGGCCCAGGGTGTTGCGGTGTTGTTCGTCAGCAGCGAAATGGAGGAAATTCTGGGCATGTCTGACCGAGTACTGGTAATGCACGAAGGACGAATCACCGGTGAATTGCATGGCGATGAACTTAGTGAGGAAGCGATCATGAAACTGGCAACGGGAAACATTCGCAGAACGTCCGGAAGTTCTGCTCGTTGAATACACCGGGCTTGAGCGAACAATTGAATGCTTACGAATTATTGATTGATCTATGAAACAAAATCTCGGCATCCTTGGTTTATTTGTTGCCGTCTTTGTGGCAACCGCAATCGCGAACCCAACGTTTGTGAATGCGTACAACATGGAAAATCTGATTACGCGCGCGTCACTGTACGGCATCATTGGGATTGGCGTCTCGTTTGTCATCGTTACCGGAGGCATCGACCTTTCGATCGGATCAGTAATTGGACTGATCGGCACGCTCCTTCCACTCATGCTGATTGAGAAAGAAGTATCTATCTTTATCGCACTGCCGGCCGTTGCGCTGGTGTCTGTCATTATTGGACTTTCTCACGGTATTTTAATCACTCGACTCAACCTTCAGCCGTTTGTCATCACCTTATGTGGCCTGCTGATTTACCGCGGTGCTGCGCGTTGGATTGCGGGCGACGGAACTCAGGGGTTCAAAGGGCAGTACAAAGCATTGACATGGCTGGCAAACGGCAAGATCCCTCTTGTGGGGAATTTTGATCTGCCGGTGCCATTTTTGATTCTTATTACACTGGCGATCGTTGCAGCTGTCTTCCTCAATAAGACAATCTACGGTCGTTATCTGCTGGCACTTGGGAACAATGAACTCGGCGCACGGTATAGCGGGATCAATACAACACGGATGGTCGTGGTTGCCTATGTTATTTGTTCCGTCGTCGCCGGACTTGGCGGTATCCTCTTCGCCGCCTATTCCGGCTCAGTTCAGCCGGACAATTTTGGCAGCTTTTACGAGCTTTATGCGATTGCAGCCGCAGTGCTTGGAGGGTGCAGCCTGCGCGGCGGCCAGGGCTCCATTTTTGGCGTTTTGATTGGCGCTGCAATTCTGCCGCTTATTCGAAATTCGATCAATCTGCTTGGTATGGATACGACCCTTGAATTTGCCATCATCGGAGTCGTGATTCTGATTGGCGTCGTAATCGACGAAGTTGTGAAACGTCTGGCAGCAAAGCGTCGTGCGATCCTGCAGGCTCGGCAGGCGACAACCGAATAACGAGAGACCAATGACACATTCGACACAGACCGATCTGTCCGACCAGCTACATAGAGGCAGTGGCAATTCATTCGTTATGTTGTGTGGACGTCCAACGGATATCGGTAAGTGGGGAATCAAGCGGGAGGCCTGGCGTTCGGTTCGCCGCCGGCGCAGTGTTTCGACCGATGAAGACGGACGTTAGCTGCCAACAATGATGGAAGGATGATCCTGGAATTGCGTTCTCTGAGCTTTTCTGCCCCCCCCTCTTCTGGAGGAAGTGATCATCGGATCCGTGATTCTTTGGGGAGTTCTCGCCGACGAGGTGTTCAAACGCATTGCTGCTCAACGGCGATTGCGACAGACATGATCCTTAACCGACTCCGTGGGGAAGAATCACCGGCGACCGTCGATTGAATACTGTAGCGTGCCGGTTCCCGCTCTTCTCACATCATGAATCATCCGGGTCGGCGTCGTCGATGGCATCTGCCGGCAGCTCGGTGTCGGAAACCGGTTCCTGTGATGTGCGCAGATCCAACCCCTCTTCCAGATGAAATTCTTCAATGAGTTCGCGTCGTCGCTGAGCGACTGCGCGGTCAAATTCCGACAGTACATCCATGGCACGATCACGAGATGTCGCAAGTCCGATAATCAGATACTGAGTAATCGCCAGCAGATAGCAGGTCCAGCCAACGATCCAGCGTTCCCAGTGCGTCCGGTACTCCTGGTCCAGTTGATCGATGTCCGTGCGGTGTTCTGCGATCATCTCGTGTGCCATGACCGTCGTGGCCGGGGAAAATGATCCGATCGGCAGCACTACTGACCACGACGACACGGTGGCATGTCGGACGATTTCCTCATGCGTATCCACCAGTGCCGGAAGTTGCCCACCGACGATCGCGGCCATCATTGCCAGGACCGGCGACGATCGATTGAGATGCTGGCAGACGAAACCCTTGAAGAATGTCCATTTCTGTTTCCAGAATTCTTTGAAGATGCTTTTACCTGGTTTGATCTTCGGGGGGCCTGGATGAATAACAGCAAACAGTTCCTGGTCGGGCATGGCTTCGATGACACCAATAGCCAGCATGAGTCGCAGCCCCATGGTCAACCAGTCCATGCGTTCCAGCCAGTCAACCTGTTCCATCCAGCCGAACAGCAGATGTTCCATGTTGGCGGATGCGGCCAACAGCAGTAACGCTCCTCGAAACCATTCTTCCAGGTCTTTTTCGAGTTCATCGTCCAGGTCCTGCAGGCGGAACACCCGACGCAGGATAAAGCGAAAGACAGGAATTGCGATCAGTCCCACGATCACGCGGGTAATCGGGCGCAGCACTGACCGGAACAGCGGTAAATTCATTAGCGCTCGAAAGACACTGCCCACGCTGACCTGCCCACCTGGAAGAAGTTTGGTTTCTTAGCCGCATCACTTCATGCAGAATTTCGTGCGTCGTGAATCGCACTTCCCTTTGCAATTCCCACCTGAACTGTATCCTCTGAGAAAACCCTCCACCAACGACATCGAGTGCACTTGTTCTGCACAGAAGACTCAATGGTCATTATCAGCCAGGGACCACACGAATGCTGGGAAATGCAGGTGAGACAGAATTAGACCTGCGGTTTCAGCTGTTTGGGGTTCCGGTGCGTGTGCATCCGGCATTCTGGCTGCTCGCTGCATTTGTCTGCTGGCCGTCCGCCGGCGGCCGTTCGGATCTTGTGCTCATCGGGGTGCTGTGTGTCTTCTTTTCAATTCTGGTTCACGAATTTGGCCACGCACTTGCGTTTCGAAGGTACGGACATCGCGGCGAAATCGTGCTGTACATGATGGGTGGCTACGCCACCGGCGGCCGGTTGTCGACCTGGCGCAATGTCATTGTGTCAGCCGCCGGACCTGCAGCAGGGTTCGTGGTGGCGGGAATCGTGCTGTGGCTGATGAAAACAATTCCCCTTGAAACATTTGCTCAGAATCTGACGCTGTACTGGACACTTGATTTGCTGTGGTTTGTCAATTTCTGGTGGGGGATTCTGAATCTTACTCCCTGCATTCCGCTGGACGGCGGTCGCATCATGCAGTCACTGGTCTATCGATATTCGCCACGTCGGGCTGACATCAAAGTTCTGTGGTTTTGTATTCTGTCGTCCGGAGCTGTTGCCTTGTGGGGTGCCCAGCAGGAACGCCGGTTTCTGATGATTATGTTTGGTCTGATGTGTGCGCAGCATGTGATTGCACTTAATCAGCGTAACCAATTTCGCTGAGTATGACCCGCCAGATTATTCAAACGGTTCCGCCAGCAGTCGCCTTGCCGTCAGTCCGGTCAGTCTGAGACTGGTCCAATAGACGCCCACGGATACTCCGACAGGACCGGCGACTCTCAACAGGCGACCGGGTGTTGAGTCGTCTCCGGTCAGAAAACGCTGCAACATAACGCAGCAGCCAGCCATCACAGCGGCAGCAAGGACACTCCGCCACAGTACCGGAACACAGGCACGGTATCCTGCGGTCAGATGTCGCCGATGCAGCAGTGTTAACGCCAGACCCAGCTGGAACAGCATGGCCAGAACTCCGGCAACCGGCAATGCCGTCTCTGCCAGTACGGGCAGCAGAGTGATGTCGAGGATCACATTGAGTCCAACGCAAATGAGTCCCTGTCGCGCCGGGCTGAGCTGATCGCCGGCTGCATAGAACACTCGATTCACAATTAGCAGACCGCAGGAAATCCACACACCAAAACCATAAGCCCCAATCATGCGGGACGTGAGTTGCGCATCTTCCACACCGAATGCACCTCGTCGAAACAATAAATCCGTGAGGGGTTCAGCCATCAGCCATAAACCGACGCTGGCAGGAATTCCCACCAGCAGCACCAGTTGCAATCCGTGAAGAATGTCACGTCCAAGTTCTTCAGTCTTACTGGATGCGATGTGGCGTGCGAAGCGGGGAAATAAAACCGTTCCCAGAGCAATTCCAAACACACCAAGTGGAAACTGAAACATACGCTGACCCAGATACATGGCAGCTGTCGTCCCTTCTGCCAGCCGGAACGGTTCCAGAAAATTCGGTAAGCTTTGGGCAGGTTGAGACAACAGCCAGGCCAGCAGACTGTCGATCATTGCATTGAACTGTGTGATAGAAAGTCCGAACATCACCGGTCCCATTTGTCGAAATAAACGACCGACTCGCTGACGCACTTCCGGGGAAATCACCCCCAAGCTCATGCGAACCTCAAACTGTCGTGTTTTGAGAACCGCAAGGCCCAGCTGAACGCCGCCCCCGGCTATGACACTCACAGCAATCATCCTTACCTGGTCTGCATCAGTTGCCATCATCAGCATGGCCAGCAGTCCTCCGCTGAGCCATACAATATTAAGCGCCACAGGCAGCAGGGCAGGTATCAGGAAATGTTGAATTCCGTTCAACGCGGCGCAATGCAGTGCAGCAAGGCAGATCAATACTGAGTAAGGCAGCATCATCATGGTGAGCTGCACGAGTAACAGGCTGCGATCAGACAGGTTCCACACGAGCAATACACCCAGCAGTCCCAGTTCCGCTGCGGTGACCACCAGACCCAGCCACAGTATCAGCCGCCATGCCATCGCCGAAAATAAGTCGGATGCAGCCGCACGGCCAACGTTGCGGTCTTCATCGACGAATCGCGGAAGGAACGCCGCCGTCATGGCTCCTTCGCCGAACAGCCGACGAAACGATCCCGGGATGCGGAAGGCAAGTGTAAACGTGTCCAGCACCCAGCCCGTGCCGAACAGTCCGGCCATGAGCATGTCACGGCCCAGACCCAGAATACGACTCACCAGAGTCAGGCCGCTGACGACACTGAATCCGCTGAGGCGTCTGCTGCCCGCAGCAGGTTGATGATCAGCATCGGGCATGCGCAGAGGTTCGCTGGAGGGAGAACAGGGTTTTTGTGAGGCAGATTGTAGTCAGACGGCCGAAAACTCCAATCACCAATTTGACCTGTGCCAATATGATAGCGGTACCCGTATTCCGTACATTCTCTCTCCAAAGGCTGTTCCGAAAAGCATCGCCTTTGCCATGACAATCGGTGGCACGAGAAACACGGCCATGCGGGCCTTGCATTTATGGTCTCCACAGCGGAAAGACCGGCCGAACACACAGTTCAGATCGTTCGGGAAAGATTCTTACACACATTGGCCGGTTGACTCGCTGACGGAGGGGCCAATCGACGACTTGAATTCAATCGGTTAGGATACACAGATGTCCAGACGCATTCGGCAACTGAATCCTCATGTCGTTAATCGCATTGCAGCCGGTGAAGTTATTGAACGTCCGGCCAGTGTCGTGAAGGAACTGCTGGAGAACAGTGTCGATGCGTTGGCAACCCGCATCGAAGTGGATGTTTCAGCCGGCGGTCTGGAACTTATCCGTATCACTGACAATGGCGAAGGAATGCATCCGGATGACCTGGAACTGGCTGTGACCAGCCATGCCACAAGTAAGATTGGCAGTGACTCAGATCTGGATCAGGTGGCTACTTTGGGGTTTCGGGGCGAAGCGCTGGCTTCCGTGGCATCGGTCAGCCGTTTTCAGATTCGTACGCGGCGTTCAGGTCTGCCAACCGGGAGTGAGCTGCACACTGAGGGTGGTGATACGATCACTCAACGTGAATGCGGGTGTCAGGAAGGCACCCGCATCGAAGTTCACAATCTGTTCTACAACACCCCGGCCCGCCGGCGGTTTTTGCGGAAACCAGCGACTGAGTTCGGACGGATCAGTGAACAGTTTTCCAGGATTGCGCTGGCAAATCCTCGACTGCACATGGTGCTGCGACACAACAACCGCGTGGTCTACGAATTGCCAGGCAGTGCCAGTCAGGAAGACCGTATTCGCCGATTTTTCGGCAGCGACATTGCCGACAAACTGATTCCGATTGAATCCAAAACGACAGATAGTGACGGTCAGACGACCCGCCTGTGGGGATTCGTCGGTGACCCGTCACTCAGCAAGTCCACTCGAAAGAACCAGTTCCTGTTTCTCAACGGTCGCTGGATTCAGGATCGCAGCCTTCAGCACGCATTGGGAGAAGCCTACCGTGGGTTACTGATGGTCGGTCGGAATCCGGTCAGTTTTTTGTTTCTGGAAGTGCCGCCGCATCTGGTCGACGTGAATGTGCATCCCACCAAAACAGAAGTGCGTTTCCAGGACGGTCAGGCATTGTATCGGCAGTTGCTCAGAACCATTCGCGATCGATTTGTGCAGCTGGATTTTCATGTCGATTTTCAGGTCCCTGCTAAGTCCGCAGGCGGGACCGCGGAACCGGCACATGCCGGAACGGGCGTGCAGAAGGAACTCAATGTGTGGGCCGACAGTACGACACGTCCGGCACCGCCTTTTCAGGGATCACCTGGGTTACTTCCGGAACGAGTGATCGAAGAGTTCCGTGCGTTCCCCCAGGATCCTGTTTCCGGTGTCGATATCCAGGACCCTGCCGCAGCTGCGGCTCATCCGGACGCTGCAGAACCGAATTCGGCAGTGGTCGGGACACTGAGCCCTGCCCACCAGCCATCCGCCGATGTTTCGGCGGATGCGGAGAATTTGGTTCCCCTGGACGAATTTCGGGCGATTCAGGTGCATGACTGTTACCTGGTGATTGCCACAGACGATGGAATCGAAATCATCGATCAGCACGCTCTGCACGAACGCATTCTTTACGAACATCTGCGAATCCGGGTTCTGGAAGGCACCGTCGAACGTCAAAAACTATTGATTCCGGAAACCATTGAATGCAGTGCCGTTGAAGCTGCCGTGCTGTGTGAACATGAAGATTTACTCAGAGAAATCGGGTTCGAAGTTCAGGAATTCGGTGGTACCACTGTGCTGCTGGAGTCGCATCCGGTCCTGATTCCTCAGGGAAACTTCGTGGGGGTTCTTAAAGATTTTGCAGAGCAGCTGGAGAAATCAGACGGGAAAACGTCTCGTCGCGATCTGCTGGATCGCATGTTGCACACGATGGCCTGTCGAGCGGCAATCAAAGCCGGCCGACGGCTGACTCCGGAAGAAATGCACGAACTATTGCATCAAAGACATTTGGTCGCCGATTCTCATCATTGTCCGCATGGTCGCCCGACGGCAATGAAACTGACGCGAAAAATGCTGGATCGTCAGTTCGGTCGCCTCGGATGAAGCGGGGCATGGCAGACATTGTCTATGTGGGTTTGACGGCAGAGGAGCGGATCGGACGTTTTTTGGGTGGTCGGTTTCACGATGTTGTCTTCAGGGGCCGAATGATTTTCGGAGTTCCGGCTCACCGAAAAGTTCAGTTCGCAGTCAGTTGCGGCGATGTTTCATAAGGAAACCTGAGTTGGTTTGCTGGTGAGTTGACAGAAGCGTTTTAGCAGCCAGTCTGATTTCTAACCTGCGGGAATCAGGGAATCCCGAACGTCACCAAAAGGAAATTACCAACCGGCCATTGCAATGGAACGTTATGTCCAGTGTGATTGCGTTCTTAAACCACGAAAACTTGCCCCGACACCGACTGTCGGGGAATCACGACTGTTGACAGAACATGATTTGTGTAAGCGTAGGACGAACCCGGCACGCCTCAATGAGGGCTCAGCACGAAGAGCTGGCGGAACAGAAGGCTGAACTTGTCGAACTCCGTCTCGACTGGATGCACACGCGCCCTGATGTTGGCAGGTTGCTCAGAGATCGTCCGACTCCTGTTGTGATTACCTGTCGCCGTCAGCAGGATCGAGGCCAGTGGACAGGAACTGAGGAACAGAGGCGGTCGATTCTTCGTGAAGCCATTGCGCTGGGTGCGGAGTATGTCGATCTGGAAATTGACATTGCCGGCAGTGTCGAACGTTACGGTGATACTCAGCGGATTGTCAGCTTTCACAATTTTGAAGAAACACCGCCGGACCTGCATCAGATTTATTCTGAGATGACGAAGTGTGATCCTGATGTGATCAAAATCGTCACCATGGCAAATTCTCAGGAAGACAACGTCCGTATGCTGCAGCTTGTGCAGCAGGCAACCGTTCCCACTGTGGGATTCTGTATGGGAGAATTTGGAATTGCCAGTCGACTGCTTTGTGGAAAATTCGGGTCGCCATTCACATATGCCGGCTTCAGTCGCAGTCGGGAAATGGCGCCGGGGCAGTTGACGTTCGCTGAAGTCCGTAACATGTATCGATTTAACAGGATCACCGATCGTACACGGATTTTCGCAGTCGTAGGAGACCCCATCGCTCACAGTATGAGTCCGCTGCTGCATAACGCGGCCTTTCGCAAGGTGGGATACGACGCAGTCTACCTGCCGCTGCGGATTCCCGAGGGAGCTTTGGAAACCACGCTCAACGATCTGAATCCGTTGAACTTTAGCGGCTTCAGTGTCACGATTCCTCACAAACAGGAGGCCGTCCAGGTGGCTGATGTCCTGGATGCAGCGGTGGATGAAATTGGTGCGGCCAACACTCTGTTTAAACACGGGGCGGAGTGGCAGGCCACAAATACAGACTGCGATGCGATCGAACAAACCGTGATCGATGGACTGAAAAAACTGCCAAACCGGACACCGGAGATTGCGGATAAACGCGTACTCGTCCTGGGGGCGGGCGGGGCTGCCCGAGCGGCCGTGCAGGCCATGCTGCATCACGGGGCCCGAGTTGTGATTTCAAACCGCAGTCCGACACGTGGACAGCAGCTGGCAGGAGAAATGGAATGCATGTTCCTGCAGTGGGAAAATCGCAGTATCGAAGAGTACGACGTTCTGATCAACTGTACGCCGGTGGGGATGTATCCCGAGGTCGACGAAACTCCGTTTTTTGATCACTGGATGCGGGAATCAACGTTAGTGTTCGATACTGTTTACAATCCGGAAAATACACTGTTGCTGAAACAGGCGCGTGAGCGCGGATGTGTGACGGCCAGCGGTGTCGAAATGTTTGTCCGCCAGGCAGCTCGGCAGTTTGAGATCTTTACCGGGCAGGCTGCTCCGCGGGAATACATGGAAGAAACTATGCGGCGAGCCATGACTGTCGGAAGTCGCTGACGGAATGGACGTGCCATGGTCATCACCCTGATCGGATATCGAGGTTCCGGCAAATCCGTGGTCGCCGGACTGCTGGCCGATATGCTCGATCTGTCCTCGATTGACAGCGATGATGTCATTGAAGCCCGCGCCGGGCGTTCGATTGCTGAAATCTTTGCCCAGGATGGTGAGCCGGAATTTCGTCGAATCGAACAGGATGTGATTCGTGATCTTACCGGGCAGGATGCTCTGATCATCGCCGCCGGAGGGGGAGCGATTCTTGATCTGCAAAATCGTCAAAGAATGAAAGAATCGGGCCCGGTCGTGTGGCTGCAGGCCAGTGTTCCGCAGCTGGCCCGTCGCATCCGGCAGGATCAGTCCACGGCGAATCGACGCCCCAGTCTGACCGGGCAGTCGGTGGAGGATGAAATCGAAACCGTGCTGACAGTTCGATTTCCTCTCTACGCAGATGCCAGTACGATCAGAATCAACACGGACGGGCTGAGTCCGGATCAGGTTGCCACAGAAATCAGGAGCCAATTGTCGGCAGAGGGACGTTGTTCATGAATGACACCCATCTGATCGTGGTATTGACCGTGTTCACTGCCGGTTGTGTGGTCGGACGCTGGCTGTATCGATGTGTGCTGCGGTTTCCGGAACACTATCCACTCAAAGATCAACTCTTTTCGCTGTGCCACGAAGGCGACTGCCGATCCTGTCGATCAAAAGAAGCGGGCCTGCAGCATTTACCGCTGATCTCCTGGTTGCTGGACGGCCGCTGTCGAAAGTGTCGCCGAAAAATGGATCCACGCCGACCTCTGATGGAATTGCTTACCGGACTGTTACTGGCCTGGCTGTATTGGGTGGAAATTCCGGACTATACGGATCTGGTGGTACAGAACAGCGGACTGTGGACCAGGGAGCGACCGCCAGGCCCGGAAATCGTCAACAGCCTGTGGAGTCCTCTGTTCTGGCTGCACCTGCGTTACCTGGTTCATGCTGTGATGCTGTGCGGACTGATGGTGGCTACTGTGATTGATTTTGAACAGTGCATCATTCCCGACGGCTGTACGGTTCCGGCCATGATTTTTGCCGTGCTGTTGTCCTTTGCTGCGGGACAAACCTGGATCGTTCCACTGTGGTTCCAGGATACAAGTACCGCCAACGCAATACGTCGTTTCCTGCCGGAGGTACTGCAGGGCATTATTTTCGAATGGGATGCCGTCAAGTTCGCGATCGCGCATCCTCACTGGCACGGTCTGCTGGTCAGTCTGGCTGGATTACTGGCGGGAGCCGGAATTGTCTGGCTCGTTCGAGCCATCGGATTCTGGACACTCAAACAGGAAGCCATGGGCGATGGTGATGTGGTTCTGATGGCGCTCATTGGCAGTGTCGTCGGCTGGCAGCCTGTGCTGGTTGTGTTCATGATGGCCATCATACTTGGCGTGATCCCTGGACTTACCATGTCATGGTTACGACGAGATTCACAGGGGCCGGTTCATTTTCCATTCGGACCCTGGCTGAGTCTGGCTGCTCTGCTGCTGCTTTTGGCATGGCAAACGATCTGGCCGAATGCCAAAGCGATGTTCGATTTTGGGCTGGTCCTGATTCTGTTCGGCCTGACTGGATTTTTGGGCATGGCCGTGATGCTGCGGGTCGTCTATCTGGTCAAGTTCAGACTGGGTATTGCCGGACCGCAACTGGAGGCAGAAAATGACTGGTCATCCGCCGATCATCTGAATTACTACGGAGCCGAAAGACCCGATGAACAAACCGGACTATGGGCAATACCGCAATGGCCTGGTGGACGCTCGGGGCGTGGCCTCAAACACAACCACGACTGGCGAAACCCGAATCAGTGACTTGTCATCGGAGAACGCCGGCGCCCGGCCTGTTGTCGCATTGTTCAATTGGCAGAGAACAGGTTCCCGCGGCGTGTCAGGTTTGAAAGCAATAGCGGATCAGAACCGGGTGAAGTACTACAGTTGAGCTGGCCGAACGGCCTCGGTGTGGTGCTGTTGACAGGCGTTAAACATTGTCACCCGGTGGGGTGGGTTCAAACAATTGGTGTATGCAGTTACACTGGCAGTAGCGTGAGTCACCACACCTGTGACCATGCCTTCGTATCAGGGATTCTGATCACGGTAACCTTGAAATCAGCGACTGTGTGACAATTCACTGAAGTCACATGCCGGAGTGGTGGAATTGGCAGACACGCGGGATTCAAAATCCCGTGGGATTAATTTCCCGTGCGGGTTCGAGTCCCGCCTCCGGTAATGTTTTTGCTGATTCAATCGCTATCGCCTGTAGTGGCTTCTGCCGGGTGTCACCCGAAGTGTCACCTTGAGGGATCAAAAGTCCCGACAGCATTGCAGCCGTGCTGTCGGCATCAATATCGACATAGTACTTCTCGGTCGTACTCACACATTCGTGCCGCATCAGTTCCTTCAGGACCATCGGTGGCACCTTACGGGACCATCTCTGACCAAATGCCCGGCGAAGGTCATGAGCAGTTGCGTAGGACGCTTTATCGCCCTGCTGGTCAACTTTGACATTGGCCAGCCGTCCAAGATCTGCAATCTGCTTAGATGCCGTATCGATCCGTCGTGTGACCTGTAGCCGCTGGTGCAGCATATTGAACACGAACCCGGTACGTTGATCGATTGGGACCGCTTGAAGAAATACTGCGAAGTCTGGTGTGACAGGATAGACACGGTCTTTGCCGCCCTTCTCCGATTCGGCTGGAATCAGTAACTTCACATACTCCCCAGACATATCAACGCGGATTCCGTCAGCCCATTGGTCCCACGTCAGACACAACGCTTCACCAAGACGCAAACCAGACAACCATAGTCCCCTCATCAGCATCTTGACGCTGGCTTGTTGCGCCGTCGGCAGATGTTCGTTTATGGCATCCCACATCCGGTCAAATTCTTCACCCGTAACCGGTCGCCCTTTCATCAGTTTGACCTTGCGGGCTTTCTTCAGTTTCCGAAAACGCGGGACAGATGAGATCAGTTTTTCTTCAGCCGCCCAATTCATCGCAGCCTGAAGATGTCGGCAATAGCTTGCGACGGTCGTCGGTTTGCGTCCTGAATTGAGGAGTGCTGTTTGCAGTCGTGAAATCCACTGTGGTTGGATGCGACGCACATTGTCAGGCTTCATTGTCCGTTCGATGACGTTGAACGAAGCATTCACCTTTTCCAGCGTGCCAGGTGACAGATGCGACGCCACATAGTCTTCATAGGCTTCTCGGAATACATCCCAACGCAACCGGCTGTTTGTACTGCCCTGTCCGTTTTTCAGTTCAGACTGCCACTCACCAGCCGTTTTGACTGCTTCCCGCTTGCTGGCAGTCCTCGCTGATTTCTCAACCCGTTGACCAGTGACCGGGTCTGTGTATCGCAGGTAGAGATTTTTGCGACCACGATCGATGACGACCACATTAATTTCTTCGCTCACGATTGTTCATCTCCTGACATGAGTTCCGTGAATGCGAACCAGGAATCAGGATCGGCAGCGTGCCGAGTGATGAAAAGCGAGTGCAGGTTCTGATACCATGCGTCACAGCTCTCGATCCTTCTAACTCAAGGTTCGGGCGTTAGGTGAACTGGAAGTTGGTAGCTTCCAGTTCACTGTCTTCCCATACTTTCCCGGGTCGGGTAGTGGATTACAACCAATGCCAGGCAGATTTCAATTTTGCTTGCGTAATCTCCGCTGCCCGTTCCGTTTAACTGTGCCCGCGCTCACGCCCAGTTCATTCGCGACCGTGCCTGCTGTGATCAAAAGCTCAAGTTGAGCTTTTGAATTTCGGGGCCCCCCATGTTGCTTTTTCCGCCGGTTGTAAATCCGCCCACTCAGGATGCGAAAGTCTTCCGGGGACAGATTCCGCCACAACAGCGGAAGTTTTCAAGTTCTCATTTTGAGAACTTGACGCTCTTAGTCCTCCATGTTGCTTCTTCCGCCGGTTGTAAATCCTGCCGCTGAGTATCTTGAAGTCTTCCGGGGACAGATTCCGCCGACCTGCCTGGTTGCGGTCAATCCAGTCTGCTACCTGTTTGTGTCTACGTACATATAATTCAAAAGTCGCCAGGCAACGCACCTGGCGACGAGGAGCCAACGTTTACCTCCGACACCACCAGCACACTTGTGCGTCACGGCATCAAAGGCAGCAGTTGAATCAAACGGTGCCCTCAGCCGGTGCCAGATGGTGTTCAGATCCGACCACAGTTGAACTGTCGTGTGTGACCGGTTCTGTATCTGCTGAGGACTGGATAGCAACACAGCCATCAATTGTTCCGTTTGCCGTTGCCGTAGTCACCACCGGACGAATGTATCGTTCCCGTGGTTTTGTGACTTCCAGAACAGCGACCTTGTTGTCGTCGCTGGCCGTGTAGGCGACTGCAGTACCCGCAAGATCTGCAAACGACGAATTATCTGTCGATTGTTGTGCCTTGAGCGTCACAGTGCCCGTCGCGTCGATTGCCCCGACTGACAGAATAAAAGTGACGGCGTCAAAACCTTTCATATCGACCGATGAACAGTTCGTCGTCGCCTGTCCCGCGGCCACAGCGTTTGATACACGGGTGACTTTTCCCGAGGTTGAAAGATTCATGTGTAAACTTTCTTAGGCTGTGATGCCGGTGAGTGCCGTGAAGAATGTCGGACGCAAAACCGCAACGTCCGCTCGCATGTAGGCGACGATGTGCCGCATCAGTTGCGTGTTCGCGTTCCACGAATCGCCACTGCTGTCGGTCGCTGTCCCGGCATCCAAAATACGAACCACGACGCTGCGAGTCCGCATACCAAACGCCAACTGGCTGAAGTCGCCAACGATCGACACCGACTCATCACTGCTACCGCCTTCGGTGATCGGCAGTGCCGTTGTGCTGAGCCGTCGCAGTTGTGCTACGCGAGGCGTCGGCATTAACGGCTGGTTGGTCGTGTCCTGCAGACCATCCAGCGTGTCGTCCGTTCTGGGATGGTTTATCCAGGCCAATCCACTAACGTCGCCGGCATAGTTCGCCGCCATAACGTCACCGATGGCAAGACTGAACTTGCTGTAGTCCGTCGGCGTGCCGACGCTGGCAATCGTGTTGATATCCGCGTGATTGCGGATGCCTTTCGGTTCAGACGCAGCGCCAGCTCCGACCAGTGCAGCCTGATCCAACTTCCGGGCCATCGAAGTCTGCAATGCCGACTCGATTATCTGGCCAGCATTCGTCGCGTCTTCCAGCATCTCAATCGACACCGGAACAATCGCCGCCAGCGTCCGTGCCCGTAACGTGATTTTGTTGAACGCCAGGTTCGTCGATGTCACTGCAACCGTTTCAGGCCGCCAGTGTGACGTCGGATCGGAAGTTAATCCTGCGATCGTCAATTCACTCGAGTTCATTGGCAGCGTCACCGCGCCCGCTGACATGCAGACACTTGCGGAACGTGCCAAATCAATGAACCGCGTTGATATTTCAGGCGTCAGCAGATAACCACCCGACGAATCAGTTGACCCGACCTGCACATTCTGGATATCGCCTCGCAGAATGTTGTGAATCGACTGTCCCAGTTCGCCACCCAGCGGATTATCGCTGAACGTTTGATCTCCAGCCCGTGCGACAATTTCCTTGCCCTCGCCGTCCTGGAATCGCGGATAGGACTTTGGCCGACGTTCTACGCCGCGAACCGCATTGGCTCGAATTTTGTCGAACGTTTCGATGTTCTGCAGTCCGGAACCATCTTCAATGGCGGCCTGTAATGTTTCAGCCGTGCCGTGCAATTCGTTGAAGTGCTCGTGCTCATCCTCCGTCAGACCGCCGTGATCCTTTTCGCATTCAGCGACGAATCCTTTGGCTTCTGCGATCAACGTGGAATGCCGTTCTTTCATGTCTGCGAGTGTCATTAAAAAATCCTTGAAGTGCTGTCGTCATACAGCGTGTGTGTCTGGTGCTCGACCAGCCATTGCCGAATCTCAGATTGTCGCCAACGAATCACAGCCCCGATTTTCAGGGGGGCCGGCAGTTCCTGGCGGAACCACATACGCCGGACCGTTGAGCGACTGACCTTCAGCAGGTCGGCCAATTCCCCATCTGTGTAAAGTAAACCTTCGTCCATCGTTGCAGCCTCGCTCACTTGAGGGTCATAGGTGCTTCGTCACGACTTCGTGACTGCCGTGTATTGTCATCGAATATCAAATTCTGAATAGAACCGGTTTGCTTAAGAGACCGCACTTTTTTGCTTAACACACGATCTTTTTTTTTCGGCGTCGTACTTCACTGGCTGGCATTACCTGTTGGCATCGCGTGCCGCATTTGGCACAAACCAAGTATCGTGTATGCCAACCCTCGTGACCGTATGTCGAACGCACCTGCATCGTTCCAGCAAGACACGCAACGCACTGCTGACCGGCCTTTAATTGTTGTCGCATCGTTTTAAAACCTCCGTGGCTGAATGTCTGATCAGTAACCGTGTAGCCATTTCGCCGCAGACTGTGTGCAGTAGGCATGATCCCCACCCGGCAAGTCGCTCAGACGCGTGCGACGCCGTTTCAATCGTCACTGCAGCGAAGTATCCGTGCGCTACATCAGCGTCGCTCCATGCGTCGAAATCGGGAGCCTGTAGCGGTTTCACCCGCAGTTCATCCCGGTGCTTCAACTCTGCATCCACAGCCGATCTCAAAAACTGTTCTAGTGGCCGACTCATGCCGCCGATTGACGTTGCAAGGACCCCAACCGCATCCAGTTCGGCTGCGTCCAAACCATCCCATGCGACCGATAGTTCATTCGTGATACTCATTCGGTAGTCCTGACAAAGTGGTGTGAATGCTCAACAACTGGAGAAAATTTGTGCGCGTCTTTTTTGCGGTCACCTGTTTTTGGCGTTCACAACTTATTAGCCCCCCTGTCATTGCATATGTCCCATGACTGCGATTCCACTCAAAGAATGTGATTCAAACATGAGGGACAGTCAGCGATTCAAATCGCTGACGTTATGTCCGTTTCTATGCAAGGGTTCTATTAAAAGGGTTCTATGTATGGTGCGTGAGAAGTGACGCTAAAAGTGCGTGAGACGTGGCACGAGCCTGACGAAAGGGTGACGCACTAAA